>JBJTQP010000260.1:0-31663 GCA_046075685.1 Planctomycetaceae bacterium
GATCGCCCCGTCGATGGTGGCCATCATCACGGCGCCTGCATCCGACAATGACGCAGCAGGACGCTGGCTGGTCTCACGGGCGTTGGATGTGACCACGAGACTGGTGCCGGTTGCATCCCCCGAGATTGCGAAGGCACTCCAGGCCTTGGTCATCGACCAGGCCCGATCGACGGATGAGCGGGTGCGGGCCGCCATCGCCCTGGGCCGGACTGCAGACTCGACGTCGGGCATCGATGCCGCCGCGGCCGTGTTGGCCATCCGCGGCCTCGCCGCGGCAGCCTTGGAAGACAGCCTTTCCGCCGCGAAGGATCGCGCTCTCGCGGCCTCCCTGAGCGGCATACCTCTGACCACCATGCAGACGATGGGGCCGGAGACCGGTGGCTCTGGAGTTGCCTACCCGATGGACAAGCTGCAGGTCGAGCGGGACGCGTGGCGACTGATGAAGCTTTCCGAGGCCGTGGCGCGGCCGAAACTCAAGAAGGACAAGTCGGGAATCCTCAAGCCCGCCTGGAACGAGCCGCTGGACGGCGGCCTGGCAAGGCTTCTCGAGGGCGAGGCGACGTCGGCGGCAGTCGACTTTGCAACGCGAATCCGCGACGCGGCCGACGCCCTCGTCAAGACGCCCACCGCCGCCGCCGTCCGCGAGGCCCACGAGACCATCGTCACCTGGTCGCCCGCGGGCACCTGACCACGACCGCGTGCGGCGGTTACTTCTTGATCAGGTCCTGCACCGTCATGCCCGACGGGATCATCGGCAGGACGTGTTCCTGGTACGGGACCTGGACGTCGAGAATCGCGGGGCCCTCCGCCTCGATCAGCCGGGTGAGGGCCGGCACGAGATCCCGCTTGGCTGAGATCGTCTCCGCCTGCCAGCCGAAGCCGCGGGCGATCGCGACGAAGTCGGGGTAGCGATCGCCGGGCGAGATGCCGTCGCCCTGGCCGCACGCCTCGGGGTGATCGACGGGCCCGAGATAGGTGTGGGCCCGGTTCCCCTTGAAGAACCGATCCTCCCACTGCACCACCATCCCCAGATGCTGGTTGTTGAGTAGCAGCACCTTCACGGGGATATTTTCGGTCTTGCAGGTGGCAAACTCCTGGATGTTCATCAGGATGCTGCCGTCGCCGTCGATGTCCACGACGAGCGACTCGGGCCGCGCCACCTTGGCGCCCATCGCCGCGGGCAGGCCGAAGCCCATCGTGCCCAGGCCGCTGGAGGAGAGCCACGTCCTCGGCTCCCGGAACGTGAAGAACTGGGCCGCCCACATCTGGTGCTGGCCGACGCCCACGGCGATCACCGGATCGCGGTCGGCGGCGAGCTTCGACAGCGCCTGAATCGCCTCCTGGGCGAGGATGCCGGGATAGGAGGTGTCGTAGGAGAACGGATCCTCCCGCTTCCACTCCGCGATCTGGGCATGCCACGGAGCCAGAGCGGCCGCGGGCGGCTCGACCACCGCGTTGAGCTGGCCGAGGGCCGTCTTGACGTCGGCGACGATCGGCACGTGCACCAGCTTGTTCTTGTTGATTTCGGAAGGGTCGATGTCGATGTGGACGATGAACCCGTGCCGGGCGAAGGCCTCCACCTTGCCGGTCACGCGGTCGTCGAACCGCACGCCGATCGCGAGGAGCAGGTCGGCCTCGTCGACGGCATAGTTGGCGTACACGCTGCCGTGCATGCCGAGCATGTCGAGCGAGAGCGGATCGTCTCCCGGGAAGGTGCCCAGACCCATCAGCGTCATGGTGACCGGGATGCCGGTCGTGCGGGCCAGCGTCCGGAGTTCGGCGGCGGCGTCGGAGGCGATCACGCCGCCACCGGCGTAGATCACCGGCTTCTTCGCCCGGCGGATCGCGGCGGCCACCTGCTGGATCTGCTCCGCCGGAGCCTGCTTCCGCTGCTCCGGCTTGTAGCCGGGCAGGTTCATCGGGGAGTCGTAGTCGGGCACGATCTGGGCGAGTTGGATGTTCTTCGGCAGATCGACGAGCACCGGACCGGGGCGACCCGTGGTGGCGATGTAAAACGCCTCCTTCATCACGCGGGCGATGTCGTTGGCGTCGGTCACGAGGTAGTGGTGCTTGGTGATCCCGCGGCACACCTCCACCATGGGCGTTTCCTGGAACGCGTCGGTGCCGATCACGCTGGTGCCCACCTGGCCGGTGAGCACCACCAACGGGATGCTGTCGAGTTTGGCGTCGGCGATGGCCGTGACGAGGTTCAGGGCGCCCGGTCCGCTCGTGCCCATGCACACCCCGGGCCGGCCCGTGGTGCGGGAATACCCCTGGGCCGCGAACGCCCCGCCCTGCTCGTGCCGCGGCAGGATCGTGCGAATCCGGTCCTTGTACCGCGTGAGCGACTGGTGGAGCGGCATGCTGGCCCCGCCCGGATAGGCGAAGATCACGTCGCAGCCATGGCGGACGAGCGACTCGACGACCACGTCGGCCCCCGACACGAACGCTTCGGCGGCTTTCGACGGGCGGGAGACGGTGGCCATGGCGGACTCCTGGGGCCGGGGAGGCGGGAACCGAAAACTGGCCCTCAACCATACACGATGAAAACAGGCTGAAAAACCGGCCGCGGCTCGGGAGAGGGCTCCCGCCCGCCTCCGGCTTCCCGAACCGACGCGTTCCGCGGGGGGGCCGTAACGGCCGCGGCCTATACTCGGCGGCGGATTTCCGAGGCCTCGTGGCACGCCATGCCGACGGCCCGTCCGCGCGGCTGCGCGGCCTGGCCCATACGCTCGAGTCGCACCGCGGGTTCGCCGACGTGATCGCCAGCCTCCGGGAGGGGCATGGCGGCGCGATCGGCGGAACCTGGGGGGCGGCATGCGCCCTGGCGACCGCGGCCCTGATTCAGGGGAGGCCGTCCACCACGGGCACGCTCGTCACCGTGCTGCCTCACGCCGCCGACGCCGACGACTTCCTCGAGGACCTCTCCCTGTTCACGGACGCAGCCGCCATGCTGCTCCCGGCACCGGAAAGCATCGGCGACGAGCAGGTCGGCGACGACCCGGCCGAGGCCGAGCGGCTGTCCGTCGTCAAGCGGCTCACTGCATCGGCCCAACCGGCACAGCCGCTGGTGGTGACGAGCATCCAGGCCCTCCTGGCCCCGCTTCCGGATCCCAGGGACGTGCAGGCCGGAACCCGGCGGCTGGCGGTGGGCGGGCGGCTCGACCCCGAGGAACTCGCCGACTGGCTCGGCGCCCGCGGCTGGCGCTTGGTCGACGCCATCGAGTCCGCCGGCAGCTTCGCGCGACGGGGCGGCATCGTGGATGTGTTCGCCGCCGACTGGGATCGGCCCGTCCGCATCGAACTCTTCGGCGACGAGATCGAATCGCTCCGCACCTTCGACACCGTCACGCAGCGGAGCGTCGCCGCCGTCGAACATGTCGATCTCACCGCGCTGGTGACGGCGTCGGCCACCCGGCGCACGCAGCTCGTCGACCTGCTGCCCGCCGGCTCGGCCCTGGTGGTCGTCGAGCCCGGCGAGGTGGCCGAGGAGGCGAAGCGCATGTTCGACCGCATCGGCGCCGCAGCGGGCCTGTTTCACCCGGAGGACGTGTTCGCACGGATGCAGCGCCTGCCTTCCATCGCGCTCTCCGCCCTCGCCGCCTCGAGCCTCGACGCCGCCGCCACGCTCGCGGTCGAGAGCGTGGAGCGGTTCACGGGGGTGCTCGACCGGGTCCGAGAGGAGCTCGAGACCGTCGGCAAGGACCAGGAGGTCTGGGTGGTGGCCCCGTCGGCGGCGGAGGAGCAGCGGCTCCGCGAACTGCTCGCCGACTCGGCGCCCGCACGGTCGCGACGGCTGCATTTCGCGAGGGGTCGCCTCTCGGCCGGCTTCCGGCTGGTGCCGGAGAAACTCGTGCTGGTCTCGAGCGGCGAGCTCTTTCGCCGTGAGGAGACGGCCCGCCGGCCCACGAAACAGCGGCTCACCAGGGCCATCGACACGTTTCTCGACCTGCACGAGGGCGACTACGTCGTGCACGTCTCCCACGGCATCGGCCGCTACCGGGGCATGAAGCTGCTGGAGAAGCACGGCCGCACCGAGGAGTTTCTCGACGTCGAGTTCGCCGAGAGCACCCGGATCTACGTGCCGGCATCGTGCATCGAGCTCGTGCAGAAGTACGTGGGCGGCACGAAGCTCGCGCCGAAACTCGCCAAGGTCGGCGGCGCGGCCTGGGAGAAGCAGAAGCAGGCGGTGCAGAAGGCCGTGGCCGACATGGCCGCCGACATGATCCGCCTCCAGGCCATGCGCGAGAGCCGGCCGGGCGTCGCCTTTCCGTCCGACACGCCATGGCAGCGGCAGTTCGAGGAGTCGTTTCCGTTCGACGAGACGCCCGACCAGCTCACCGCGATGGAGGCCATCCGCGACGACCTGCAGAAGCCCCGGCCGATGGACAGGCTGCTCTGCGGCGACGTCGGCTTCGGCAAGACCGAACTGGCGATGCGGGCCGCCTTCAAGGCGGCCGAGGCGGGGGCCCAGGTGGCGGTGCTCGTGCCCACCACCGTGCTCGCGGAGCAGCACCGGCGGACGTTCGCGGCCCGGTTCGCGGAGTTTCCCTTCACGATCCGCTGCCTCTCGCGGCTCACGCCCCTGGCCGAGGAGCGGGAGACGCTCGAGGGCCTGGCCCGCAAGGGTGTCGACATCGTGATCGGCACCCATCGGCTCGCCCAGGCCGACATCCACTTCGCCAACCTGGGGCTCGTGATCGTCGACGAGGAGCAGCGGTTCGGCGTCGACGTCAAGGAGCGGCTCAAGGCCCTGCGGGCGAGCGTCGACGTGCTCACCATGACCGCCACGCCCATCCCGCGCACGCTCCACAGGTCGATGCTCGGCATCCGCGACATCTCGAACCTCACCACGCCGCCGGTCAATCGGATGGCGGTCGAGACGAAGGTCGCCCGCTGGGACACCGCGCTGGTGCGGAACGCGATCGAGCGGGAACTCTCCCGGGGCGGCCAGGTGTTCTTCGTGCACAACCGGATCCACGACATCCACGCGGTGTCGCACCGCCTCCAGCAGATCGTGCCCGACGCCACGATCGCGATCGTGCACGGCCGGCTCTCGGAGACGGAGCTCGAGGAGCAGATGATCGCCTTCGTCGCCGGCCGGGCCGACATCCTGCTCGCCACGACGATCATCGAGAGCGGCCTCGACATCCCCAACGCCAACACGATCTTCATCGATGAGGCCGACACCTACGGCCTCGCCGACCTCCACCAGCTCCGTGGCCGGGTGGGCCGCTCGCACCACCGGGCCTGGTGCTACCTGCTGGTCGACGAGGCGGCACGGCTGACGAGCACCGCCGCCAAGCGGCTCCGGGCGATCCAGGAGTTTTCCAGCATGGGTGCCGGCTTCTCGCTGGCGATGCGCGATCTCGAGATCCGCGGAGCCGGCAACCTGCTGGGCACGCAGCAGAGCGGCCACATCGCCACGGTCGGCTACGAGCTCTACTGCCGGCTGCTGGAGCAGGCCGTGCGGGGCCTGAAGGCGATGCCGCCCGCCGAGCCGCCGGCGGTGAACGTCGACCTGCCCGGGGAGGCATGGCTGCCCCGCGACTACGTGCCCGATCTCCGCGCCAAGATCGACGTCTACCGCCGCCTGTCGCGGGCCACCGCCGAAAGCCAGGTCGACGAGCTGGCCACCGAACTGACCGACCGGTTCGGGCCCCTGCCCGACGAGGCCCGTCGGCTGCTGGAGTTCACGCGGCTCAAGACGCTCGCCGTCGGCCACGGTATCGACTCGATCACGCGGCATCCCGGCCTGGTGGTGATCGGCCACCACGATCGTGCCGCGGTGGACCGACTGCGGCAGGCGGCGGCCGGCCGGGGTGGCGTCGTCAGGATGGTCGACCAGCGGACCGCCGTGATGCCGGTGCATGAATCAACCGCCGCCGATCCCGATCGGCTGCTGGCCGCGGTTCGCGCCCTTCTCAAGCCGTCCGCCAGACGGGCGGCCTCGACGCGATGAACAGCCTCGACTATTCCACCGGCCGTGAGCGGGTCATCCGTGGCCTGTTCGACACCTCAGGCCTGTGCCTGGAAATCGGCCCGAGTTACAACCCGATCCTGCTGAAGCGCGACGGCTTCCGGGTGGAGACGGTCGACCACTGCGACACCGCGGCCCTGCGCGCGAAATACGCCGCGGAACCGGGCGTCGATGTGGGGAAGATCGAGGCCGTCGACCACGTCTGGCGCGGGGAGCCGCTCGCCGACCTCGTCGGGCCGGGCCGCTTCGACGTCGTGATCGCCTCGCACGTCATCGAGCACACGCCCGACATGCTCGGCTTCCTCTCGGAATGCGGGCGGGCGCTCACGCCGGCCGGCCGCCTCGTGCTCGTCGTGCCCGACCGCCGCAGGTGCTTCGACTTCTTTCGGCCGGCGTCGACGACGGGAGCCGTGCTCCAGGCGCACCACGAACGCCGCACGCGACACGCGCCGGGTTCGGCCTTTGATTTCATCGCCTCGTTCTGCACCTTCGCCGGTCGCCAGGACACGGGACCGGAACCGGCCGCGGAGTTCAGCCTCGCCAATCCGGTCACGGCGGCGGGCCGGACCTTCGGCCGGTTCGCCGCCCGCACCGACTATCGCGACTGCCATGCCTGGGTGTTCACGCCCTCGAGCTTCCGGCTGATCGCCAGCGACCTGGCTGCGATCGGGGCCCTCGATCTCCGCGAGGAGGCGGTCTGGGAGACACCGATCTTCGAGTTCGTGGCGATCCTCTCCCGGCACGCCGCCGGCTGCCCACTCGACCGCGCCGACCTGGTCGTCGCCGCCCACCGCGAGGCGGCCGAACCCGCCGCTCCGCAGCCCGCGAGGGCCGGCGGCGGAGCGGCCTGACGGCCTTGCGGGGGATCCGGAGCCGGGCCTATAGTCCCGCCCCCGCTTCCCGCCCGCGACGCCACTTTCGCCCATGCGCACACGCCGTTCGTTCCCGCGTGGAACCCTTTTTGCCGTGGAATCCGTCTGGGCGGGCGTGACGGCCACCACGACGCCGGCGCCCCTGGCGACGGTTCCCGCGGCCCAGATGCCCACCATTCCCGCAGCCTCCTCGCGGCCGGCGACGTGGCCCACGTCAGCCACCGCGGGTGACGCACATCGGGCGGGCGACAAGCCGCTCGACAACCACGTGCTGTCCAGCATTCGCGCCACGCCCGGCGCGCCGCTCGAGCCCCTCGGCGACCTGATCGCCAGCGAAGTGGCCCGGGCGGTGGCGACGGGCGACGGTGGCAGGGGCGGCGTGACCCAGACGTCGCTGGAGACACCGGGCGGCGACGTCGCGGGCCCGTCCGGCTTCCAGTCGCTCGAAGCGGCCCTGGTGGTGGCCCGCGTCGGCCCGGAGGTCGTCCTCGAGGCGGATCTGCTCACGCCCAAGGCGCTGGAATGGCTCGAGAAAAACACCGCCGGCATGCCGCCCGAGCGCATCCGCGACCTGCGGCTGCAGATCTGCCAGCAGGTGCTGCCCCAGCACGTCGAGACACTGCTGGTGTACGTCGACGCCTGCCGCGAGATCCCCGCCGACAAGCTGCCGGAGATCCGCAAAAACGTCGACCGGGCGTTCGACGAGCAGCAGCTGCCGCGGCTCATGAAGGAGGCCGAGGCGGCCAACTCGATGGAGTACGAGAAGTCGCTCCGCAGCCGCGGCATGTCGCTCGACCGGATGCGGAAGATGTTCTTCGAGCGGGGCCTCGCCCAGGAATGGATGCGCAAGAACGTGAAGACCGACGACGAGGTGCCCCACGCGGAGCTGATCGCCTGGTACCAGAACCACCTTGCCGAGTACGACTTTCCCGCCAAGGCCCGCTTCGAGGCGTTGACGGTGAAGACGGGGCTCAAACGGTCGCGGCAGCAGGCCTGGGAGATGCTTGCGGCCATGGGCAACGAGGTGCTCGGCGGCCGCCCGCTCGCGGAGGTCGCCACGAGCCGTTCCGAGGGCCCCACGGCCGCCGCCGGCGGCTCGTTCGACTGGACCAGCCGCGGCAGCCTCGCATCCAAGCCGCTCGACGAGGCGATCTTCTCGCTTCCCGTCGGCCAACTCAGTGCGATCATCGAGGACGGCGAGCAGCTGCACATCGTGCGCGTGGTGGAGCGGACCGAGGCCGGACGCGTGCCGTTCATCGAGGCGCAGGTCGGCATCCGCGAGACGCTCGTGATGGACCGGCGCTGCGAAGCGAGCGATGCCTACCTCCAGAAGCTCCGGGAGCGGACTCCGGTATGGACCGTGTTCGATGATCAGGGCGGCTCGGCGGCGAGCCCCCAGTTCACGGCCGGCAGTCCTGCACGGACGACGACGCGCTAGGGTTCGGGGGCAGCGGCCGCGAGCGGCCGTCGGCAATTGCTGGCGTCCGAGGCGCGGGATAGACTTCGCCGGCTGCCGCGTCGTTCGGATCGGTTCGCGGCCCCTCCCGTGCCGTCGGAGACCCCGCCCATGACCGCCACCGCCCGGCCCTCGACCTCCCCAGCCGCGCCACCCTGGCCCGGCACGAAGGCGGACGGCACGGCGTCATTGGACTTTGGCGGCGGACGCTGCGAGCTCCCCATGGTCGTGGGCACCGAGGGCGAGCGGGCCATCGACATCGCCAAGCTCCGGTCCCAGACCGGCCTGATCACCCTCGACGAGGGCTACGTCAACACGGGCTCCACGGCCAGCGCAATCACGTTTCTCGACGGGGAACGCGGCATCCTGCGCTACCGCGGCTTCCCGATCGAGGTGCTCGCGGAACGGTGCGACTTCGTCGAGGTCGCATACCTGCTGATCGAGGGCGAACTGCCGACCACCGCGCAGCTCGACGCCTTCCGCACGTCGCTCTCGCACCACACGATGATCCACGAGGACATGCGGAGCTTTTACGGCGGCTTTCCGCGTGACGCCCATCCCATGGCGATCCTCGGCAGCGTCGTGGGGGCGCTGTCGACCTTCTACCAGGATTCGCTCGATGTCCGCGATCCGCGGCAGGTCGAGGTGAGCGTCCACCGCCTGCTGGCGAAACTGCCCACGATCGCGGCCTACAGCCACAAGAAGTCGTGCGGCCAGCCGCTGATGTACCCCCGCAACGACCTGGGCTACTGCGAGAACTTCCTACAGATGATGTTCGCGGTGCCGTGCGAGGAGTATCGCATCGATCCCGACTTCGCCGACGCCCTCGACATGCTGCTGATCGTGCACGCCGACCACGAGCAGAACTGCTCGACGTCGACGGTGCGGATGGTCGGCTCGAGCGACGCCAACCTGTTCGCCAGCATTTCGGCCGGCATCTCGGCCCTCTGGGGCCCGCTCCACGGCGGCGCCAACCAGGCGTGCGTGGAGATGCTGGAACGGATCGTGGCCGACGGCGGCGACGTCAAGAAGTACGTCGACCTCGCCAAGAAGAAGGACTCCGGCTTCCGCCTCATGGGCTTCGGCCACCGCGTCTACAAGAACTATGACCCCCGGGCGAAGCTGATCAAGGCGACCTGCGACAAGCTGCTCGCCAAGATCTCCCGGCACGACCCGCTGTTCGACATCGCCCAGCAGCTCGAGGAGGTGGCCCTTGCCGACGAGTACTTCATCGAGCGGAAGCTCTATCCGAACGTCGACTTCTACTCCGGCGTGATCTACCGGGCGATGGGAATCCCGGTGCAGATGTTCACGGTGCTGTTCGCGATGGGCCGCCTGCCGGGCTGGATCGCGCACTGGATGGAGATGCATCGCTCGCCGACGAAGAAGATCTGCCGGCCCCGACAGGTCTACTCGGGTGAGACCCTCCGCGAGTTCGTGCCGATCGACCGACGCTGACGTTCGCCCGGCCGTCGGCGCGAGGCTTGGGTCGTGCACCCGAGGCTTGAGGTCAGGGCTGATCCCCTATAATCGGCGTCACCGTCGGAGATGGTCAGATCGACCGCTTGCCGCGAAAGAAGTCGCTCAGCATCCTGCCGCACTCCTCGGCCAGCACGCCGCCGAGGTGCTCGACGCGGTGATTGAGCCGGGGGTCTTCGAACAGCCGGTAGAGGGTCTGCACGGCCCCGGCCTTCGGATCGGCGGCCCCCCAGACCACGGCCGGCACCCGGGCCTGGAGGATCGCCCCGGCGCACATCGGGCAGGGTTCGAGGGTGACGTAGAGCGTGCAGCCCTCCAATCGCCACGACCCGAGCGCCGCTGCAGCCTGCGTCAGGGCGATCATCTCGGCATGGGCGGTGGGATCGTTCAGCTGCTCCCGCTGGTTGTGCCCGCTGCCGACCACCCGGCCCCCGGCGACCACGATCGCGCCGACCGGCACCTCGTCCTCCGCGGCGGCAATCCGCGCCTCCTCCACGGCCAGCCGCATCCAGCGGTCATGCGGCCGGCCACCGGGCAGGCCCCCCGGATCGAACGCGTCGTCATCGTCGCCATGCATGCCCCAAATCTACGGGCTGGCGACGGCCCGCCGCCAGCGGATTCCCCGCCGGTGTTTGGGATGCGATGATCCGTCGGGTACGCTTCACGGCACCGTTTTCGACGAGATTCCGAGGAGATTTCTATGGATCCCACGCTCCTGCTGCTCCGCTGGGCCCACGTGCTGGCCGCCGCCGTCGCGGTCGGCAGCCTCGTGTTCGCCCGCTTCGGCCTGCTGCCGGCGCTCAACGTCCTCGATGAGGAGACCCGCGAGCGGATCCATGAGGGCATCCGGCGGAAGTGGCTGCCCTGGGTGATCGGCACGATCACGCTGCTGGTCGCCAGCGGGCTGGCGAACTTCCTGCTCTTCAACGCGCGGGTCCGGGAGGAAGGCTGGGCGGGGGGGGAGTGGATGCGGGCCACGAGCTACCACGCGCTCTTCGGCGCCAAGGTGCTGCTGGCGGTCGTCGTGTTCTACCTTGCCAGCGGCCTCGTCGGCCGGGGCCAGGGCACGGCGTGGATTCGCCGGGATCGGGCGACCTGGCTGTCGCTGACGATCGGGCTCGCCGTCGCCGTGGTGATCATCAGCGGCTGGATGAGACAGCTGCACACCGGGCCGAACATGATCGCCGCGGGTGACGGCGGCGTGCAGATCGAGAACGGTCCTGTTCGCATGGGAGGCCGCGACCGCGGGGGCAACGCAGATGGACAAGAAGGACAAGAAGCGGATCGAGGTGCTGCAGCAGAAGATCGCCAAGCTCCAGCAGCTGCTGGCGGCGGCGAAGAAGCAGCCCGATGATCCCGCGGAGGCTCCGCGGCTCGAGAAGGAACTGGCTGCGGCGCGGGCTGAACTCGCGGGCCTGAAGCAGCACTGACAGGAACGGGACCTCACGGCATGGGGATCGGGGATTTTCTGGGGTCGCTGTTCGGCGGCGCGGGCCGCGTCGATCTCTGGAGGCGGTTCGAACGGATGCGGGAAAGCACGTCCGGCACGATGTCGACCTTCTACAAGGTCCGCGACCTGAAGACCGGCGATGTGCTCGGCCTGAAGGTCGTCGATGCCGCCAAGGCCGCACCGGTGGAGAACCGCTACAAGTCGCTCAACAAGCCCACGGAAGGGGAGATCGGCCGGCAGATCAGCGGTCTGAACATCGTCCAGATCAAGGAATGGGGCACGGCGACCACCGGCGATCCGTTCATCGTGCAGGAGTTCGTCGACGGCTCGCTGCTGCACACGCTGATCACCTCGAAGCGCGAGTTCTCGCCGGCGGAGAAGGTCGATCTCGTGCGTCAGGCGGCGACGGCGCTGGCGGCGGTTCACGACGCCGGCTTCGTGCATCGCGACATCTGCCCGCGGAACTTCATCCTCCGCCCTGATGGCCGGCTGATCCTCATCGACTTCGGCCTCACGGTGCCCGATCGGCCGGCGTTTCTGCAGCCGGGCAACCGCGTGGGCACTCCCAACTACATGGCGCCCGAGGTGGTGCGACGCCGGCAGGCCGACAAGCGGCTCGACATCTTCTCGTTCGGGATCACGGCCTACGAGATCTGCACGGGCCGTTCCCCGTGGCCCAAGGGCTCGACCGGCAAGGCGGCGATGGCTCATGACACCCAGCCGGACGACATCCGCACCGCATGGCCGGGCATCCCCGAACCGCTGGCTGCCGCGATCATGGGATGCCTGGCGGCCGACCCCGACCGGCGACCTGAATCGATGGCCCGCTTCCTCGGGGCGATCGCGACCGTGAAGGCCTGAAAACCCGCCCGCCGGGGCCGCGGGCCTTGAAGCGGGCGGATTTTCTCCGTAGTTTCTCGGAGTTCCAGTTCGGTATTCCGTGGCGGTCCGTTCCGCCGTCCTCCCTCCTTCCAGACACGCAGGATTCCAGCCATGACCATGGACAAGAGCCTCCGGGTGCGCAAGGGATCGACCAGCGCCCGTGGGGTCCTCACCCGTGCCGAGCGCATCGCCAAGCTCAAGGAGCAGGAGCGTTGGGCGGACGGCCGCAGTCCGCTGGGCCTGCCGAAGGTGCGGGTGCTGAAGCTGGCGATGAAGAAGAAGAAGGCGGCCAAGAAGGAAGAGGGTGCCGAGGGCGCCGCCAAGCCGGCTGCAGGTGCAAAGCCGGCAGGCAAGAAATAGCCGCGGCGTGGCGGCTCGCGCCGTGACGGTGACGCACCTGGTGCCACCGCCGGGTGTCGGCCATCACGACAGGCAGCGGCGGCACGTTTCGGCGGCAGCCTGACCCGAGGCGATGACCTGGGGGATGCCGACTCCCGTGTAGGCCGCGCCGGCGAGGGCCAGACCCGGATGCCGCGCGAGCGCGGCATCGATCCGGGCCACCCGCGAGGCGTGCCCGAGGTGATACTGCGGCATGGCGCGGGCCCAGCGTTCCACGTGCACGAGCCTCGGCTCGCCACGAGCGGCCAGGAGGTCGGCGACCTCCGCACGGGCCCGCTCGACAAGCATCCCGTCGGCGAGTTGCATCGCGCCAGGGTCGAGGGCGCCTCCCAGAAATACCCGCAGCAAGACGCATCCTGCCGGAGCCCGCCCCGGAAACTTCGAACTCGAAAAACTCACCGCCAGGATTCCCCGGCCCGCGATCCGCGGGATCACCAGGCCGGCCGCATCGAGCGGATGCCCCACATGGTCGCGGGCGTAGCCCAGTGAGACGATGCACGAGCCCGCGTAGTCGATCGACGCGAGTTCGTCGGCCAGCGGCGGGTCGAGGCTGCCGAGCATCTCCGCAGCCACATGAGCGGGCGTGGCCACGACCAGCGCGTCGACGTTCCCGACGGCGGCTGCGTCGAGCCCCGAGCCCGCGACCCGCCAGCGACGCTCCGCATCCCGCGACACCGCCGACACGCGACCCGTCACGAACCGGACTCCGGCCGCCCGCAGCCTTTCGGCAAGCCGCTGCGGCAGGGCCTCCATTCCAGAGCGGAGGGTGACGAACTGGCCGTAGCGGGCGCCGGTCGCGTGATCCGCACCCACGGTGCCTCGTTGGCGGATCCGTTCTCCGGCCCAGAGGCTGCCGGCGTCGCGCTCCATGGCCAGAAACTCGGGACAGGCGGCCGCCATGCTCAGTCGGGCAGGATCCGCCGTCCAGATGCCGGCGGCCAACGGCTGCACGAGCCGCTCGAACGCCTCGCGGCCGAGTCGGCGGACGGCAAACTGCTCGAGCGATTCGTCGTCGCTCGTTCCTCGGGCCCTGGGGACGAATCGTTCCCAGAGCAGCCGCCCGCGGCCCCGGAGCGAGAGCAGGGGCGTGGTCAGGATCGGCCGAACGCGACCGGGAGCGAGCAGTCGGAAGCCGGCCGGCACAGGCCTGCATCGGCCGGCGTGCCAGACGAGCGCCCGACGCGCCGGCGGCTCCACGCCGATCACCTGGTCGCCCAGCCCGATCCGCTCCACCAGCGAGATCGCCTCGGGACGGGCCGCGAGAAAGCAATCGGCCGATCGCTCCACGAGCCAGCCGGCGTCGAGAACGGTGCCCAGCACTCCGCCGACGCGTCCGCTCGGATCGACCACGGTCACCTCCAGGTCGCCCGACGTGCGCCCCCGGACCAACGACTCGGCCGCCGCGAGGCCGGCGAGGCCGGATCCGATCACGAGGACGTGCGGTCGAGTGGCTGGCATGGAGACTCCGACACGAGGAAGCGGGCGTGGCCGCGCGAGAACGCCGGCCACCATCGTAGCCCGCCCGACGGCGCGGTCATTTCACACTGGGCATGTTGGAGAACCTCCCCCCCGGATGCCGCCACCTCCCGGTCTGCTCTGGACCCGCCGCCCTCCACTTCCTACCCTCCCGCCGCATTTCGTCCGGCGAGAATCCTGCGCCGGCGTCCATCGAGCCCAAGGAGACCGCCGTGGTCACGCTGTGCAGTCGCACCTCGCTCCTGGTTCCGTTCCTCGCGGGAGCCCTTGTTTCCAACGCCGGCCGCGGAGACGACGCGGCGGCACCGAGAACGCTGATGCGGATGCCGGGGTGGGTCGAGTCGATTGGCACCGCCGATGAGCTCCCTGTGGAGACGGCCGTGATCCCAGCCACGGCGCCGCGGTACCTCGGCGTCGACGGCGTCGACGTCGCATCCGAGCCTCGGTCCGCCGGCAGCCATCGGGTCACGACCGTCGCGGCAACGTCGTCGCCGGGGACAGCCCCCACAAGTAACGCCGGAAGCGGGTTTCGCCGCTGGATCACCGAGCGGATCGCCGCGGTACCCAAGGCATCCGACCCGTCCGATCCCGCAGCCGAGGGTGACCTGACGCAGGCCGAGCCCCAGGCCATTGTCACCGCCCCGGTCGCGATCACGCCCGACGAGATGCCGATGCTTTCGATCGATGCCGCCAGTTTCCGTGGCGCCCTTCCGGGGACGACCACCCGCAAGGAGATCGAGGCTGCCTGGGGAGCCGGCGAGCCATTCACCCGGCCCGACGGCGGCGGCGGTCTTGCCTGGGCGATCGAGCCCTTCGAGCGCGTCGAGGTCGGACTGAGCGGCGACGTGGTCTCGTCGATCAGCATCAAGCTGGCCGATCCGGTGCCCCTGCAGGACCTCGCCGGGCAGCTCGAGATCACCGACATCCGCACGGTCGCGGTCAAGGACGAGGAGGGCGTGCGCATCGGGGAGGTCTATCCGGAGCGGGGCGTGATCATCAGCCTGGAGCCCGGTACCGACAACGCCACGGCGATTCTCATCGAGCCGCTCGATCCCGACTCGTTCGTGCTACGTGCCGAGAGCGAGATCGACCGCTGCTCGGCCTATGCCATGGCCGATCTGCAGGAGGCCGTCCGGATCGATCCGCGGCACGTCCGCGGCCATCGCCTCCTGCTGGCCATGTGCTGCGACCAGGGATCGTGGCAGCAGGCGATCACGCTCGCCGAGGCGGCCGGACGGCTCGACCCCGACGACGTCTGGACCGCGCTCAAGCATGCCGCCGTCCTCGTGGCGATCGACCGTCCCGAGGAGGCCCGGCAGGTCCTCGACCGGACCGCGACACTGGCGCCGACCTCACCGCTGGTGCTCGCTCACATGGCGCGGCTCTCGGGCAGGATCCACCTCGCGGAGAAGAGCCCCGACTACCAGAAGGCCGTGGAGCAGTTCGGCGAGGCGATCCGACGGGCCTCTCCCCTGCTCACGAAGCAGTCGTCCGCGCTGCAGGCCGCGGCCCGCGAGGTGCTGCTCGACGCCCACCTCGGCACGGCGTTGGCCATCGCCAAGGGCACCTGGCAGCAGAAGAGCCGCGTGATTCCCAAGTGGATCA
This sequence comes from Planctomycetaceae bacterium, assembly GCA_046075685.1. Classification (GTDB taxonomy): domain Bacteria; phylum Planctomycetota; class Planctomycetia; order Pirellulales; family UBA1268; genus QWPN01. The sequence continues at coordinate 15,600 of JBJTQP010000260.1, forward strand.
GCCGGGCCGACACGGTCGTCAAGGAGTTCACCGGGGACGAGCGGGAGCGACAGGTGCTCGAACTGCAGCTCTGCCGCGGGGCGCTGACCGCGTCCGCCGGCTCGACCGAGGCGATCGAACCGCTGCCCTGGGTGAAGCGACTGCTCGAACTCCGCGACGAGATGGGCGCGACGACCGGCGATCCATGGCGCAGGCGACAGCTCGACTGGGAGGTGGGCCGCGGCCTCGCCGATGCGTTGGCGGCCGCCCAGAAGCGCGGTGACGCCTCTGACATGCTCGACAACGCCACCCTCACGGTCGCGTATCTCGAGCGGGGCTCCGAGCACCGCGATCTCACGGCCGCGGAGCGAAAGAGCCTGGGAGAACTCATGTTCCGCATCGGCATCATGCACAGCCTGCAGCGCGGCGACCATCCGACGGCCGTCACCTGGTTCGACCGGACGATTCCCCTCTGGAACGACAAGGACCGGTTCGAGCGTGACGGGGACCTTGGCCGGCTGGGCGAGTCGTACGTCAGCATGGCCATTTCCTACTGGCAGGTCGGGCGCCGCGAGGATGCGGTGACGCTCAGCCGCCGCGGGGTGGACCTGATGGTGGCGGCGGTGGACAAGAGCCAACTCGAGGAACGCGCCCTGGCGGTGCCCTACGGGAACCTGGCAACGATGTACGCCGAGCAGGGCGACGATCAATCGTCGAAGAACTACGCCGAGATGGCGAGCCGCGCGGAAGCGACCGGCACCGTCCGATAACAGCGTGGACTATTGACTCGACTTGATCCTCGCGCGTCGGTGCAGCGCCGCGCCGTGTTCAGAGCAGGCTCTCGAGCAGCAGTCGCATCTTGCGGAGCTCGGCCACCTGGTCGACGCCCTCGATCGGCGGCATGTGGGCGCACAGGGCCCGCTTGTACCCCACGCGACCAAGCTGGGCGACGATCTTGCCGTACTCCACGTCCCCCTGGCCGACCCGCACCTGGAAGGCGTCAGGCTTGGTGTCGCGCAGGTGGACGTGGGCGACGTAGCGGATGATCGGCTCCCATGACGCCGCCTTCTTGTGTCCGAAGATGAAGTGCGTCGGGTCGAGCGTGACCCCGAGGCCGGGAACGTTGCGGCACAGCGAGGCGGTGGTTTCCGCGTCCTGCGTCATCCGCCCGGCCGACGTCTTCACCGCCACCACGGCCCCCAATCCCGACGCGATCGCCACGAGTTTTCGCAGCCGCTCGATCTCGCCGTTGAAGGGCGTCCCGAGTTCCGACGCCTCCACCACCATCGTGACCACGCCGAGCGACTTGGCGAGCCGGCAGCAGGCCGTGAAGTGGTCGTAGACCTGCGGCGTCTCGGCGGCCGAGAACGACACCGCCACCGGCCGGAGCCGCTGCAGGTCGCTGCACTGCGCGATCGCCGCCTCCGGATTCGCCGTCACGGTCGCGGGGTGCAGGTGCCCCCCCTGTTCGTGCACGTCGAGTTCGACCGCCGTGTATTCGAGCTCCGCGAGCCGCTCCATGGCCTGGGCGAGCGGCATGTCGGGAAGGCACTCCGTGCTGACGCAGACAAACACGTGGCAGGACTCCTGATGAGTTCGATCGGGGCGGACAGGTGGCGTTCGCGAGGTCGCGGCCAGTCCGCATGCGGACGGGCAAGGGTAGCGACCGTTCTCTCATTCTGGCAACCTCCGACACGGCCTGCGCCGCGTCCGCCTACAATCGAGGTTCACCGGCGGCAGCGTCATGCCGCACGGGATCCGACGGAGCAACCTCCATGCAGATCGAGTCTCGCGAGCCGCCGACCCGGGTGATCCTCGAGCACGCCAGTCCGTGGGGCCGGTGGTTTGCCCGAGCCGGATGGATCGTGGCCGGCATCGCGGTGCTGTCCGCCATCGGCAGCGCCGGCGCCTGCTTCCAGTATTTCCAGCGGGATGCCCGCGTGACCGAGAAGTGGCACTCGCTGTCGCGGACGGCCGCCGACAAGGTGGCGATCGTGAGCGTGACGGGCGCCATTCTCGGCGGCGACGGCTTCGTGCGGGCCCAGCTCGACCACGTCGCGGAGGACGATTCGGTCAAGGCCATCGTGCTTCGGGTCGACTCCCCGGGAGGCACGGTCAGCGGCAGCGACGAGATCCACCACCGGCTCGAGAAACTCGCCGAACAGCGCGACCTGCCCGTGGTCGTCAGCATGGGGGGCATCGCAGCCAGCGGCGGCTACTACGTGGCCATGGCGAATCGCGGCCGTGACGACGTGATCTTCGCCGAGCCGGCCACGCTCACGGGATCGATCGGCGTGATCATCCCGCACTTCGACGTCTCGCAGGCCCTGCGGAGGTTCGACGTCCGCGACGACTCGATCGCCAGCGGTCCGCTGAAGGAGATGCTCAGCCCCACCAAGGATCGCCCACCGGAGCTCGCGGAGCGGGAGCGAAAGCTGCTCCAGGAACTCGTCGACGACATGTTCGGCCGCTTCAAGGAGATCGTGAAGGCGGGGCGTCCGAAACTCGACGACGAGGCCGTCGAGCGGGTGGCCACCGGCCAGGTCTTCACGGCGCGGCAGGCCCACGAGGCGGGCCTCGTCGATCGGATCGGGTTTCTCGAGGACGCGGTCGACCGGGCGGTGGAACTCGCCGGCCTGTCGGCCGACACGGCGCGGGTCGTGAAGTACTCCAAGCCCAAGGGCCTGATCGACGAGATCCTCGGTGGTGCTTCCCCGACCGGCCGCGTCGACCTCGGCGCGATCGCCGAGCTCACGTCGCCGCGAGGCTGGTATCTCTGCACCTGGCTGCCGGCGATCGTGCGGAGCGAGTGACGCCGCCCCCGATGAAAGCCTGCCGCACGCCGGGAGCCTGGGCGGGTGGTCCGCACCGCCGCCGCGGTGACGCTTTCCCGCCGAGGCGGCCGGTCGCGGAGTCGACCGCAGATCGTGTCACCCCGGCAGCGGCTCGCTGACCGTCCGCCCGAGGAGCCCGAGGGCGGCGAGGTCGTCTGCAGTGGCCGCGCGGCCGGTTGATCGCGCGAGCGCCAGCCGGCACCAGACGTCGGCCGGCGCCAGCAACGCGTCGTCTCCCGCGGCGTCGGCATGATGCGCGACGGCCACGACGCTCACCGCGTCACGGACGGCCGCCGACAGCGCCCCCACCTCGAGCTGCCGCTCGGCAAGCGCGCGGCCGTGGCGGCGAATCGCCCGATCAATCGCCAGGGCGAGCCGCGAAAGCCGCCGTCGGGCGTGCCGGGCGTGCTCCCGCAGGCGACGATCGAGGATGCCGCCATCCTGCCGCAGTTCGGCGGCGGCCGCCGCCGTCCGCCACGCCAGCCAGGCACCAGCCCGTCTCCAGGCCGCCGCGTCGCGACGGGCGGCGAGGGGATGGTGCTTCGCGAGCCCCTTGAAGAGCGCCAGGCCGAGCAGGTCGCTCTCTCCCTCGTAGACGCCGACGGCGAAGTGGTCGTGAAACGCGTCGCCGAGCGGATGGCCGACGAGAAATGCGCGGCCGCCGTGGACGCCCAGGGCGTCGATCGCCGCATCGCGCACGCAGGAACTGGCCAGCACCTTGGCCGTGATCGCCTCCCACTCTCCCGCCTGCCCGGCGTCGACCGCAGCCGCCGCCCATGCTGCGACCGCATCGCAGGCCACCACCGCGGCCGCGATCCGCCCCAGCCGTCCCTGCACCAGCTGCCGCGAGGCGATCGGTCGGCCCCACGTCACCCGGTGACGGGCGTGCTCGACGGTGTGCGCGAGCAGGAGCCGGAGCGTGCCCGCAGCCTGGGCGGCCAGCGTCACGCGTCCGCGATTGAGCCCGTGCCAGATGATCCGCAGCGGGTCGCCATCACCTCCGGGATCGAGCACGTCCCGCGACTCCACCTCGAATCCGGTGAACTCGAGGGCGGCGTTGTGCGCGTGCTTGAGCGGATGCAGCGGATAGCGACGCAGCCGGAACCCGGGGGTGTCGCTCTCGGGAAGCCGCACGAGCACCACGCAGGCCGCACCGCCGCGGCGGGCGAGCAGTTTCACGAGCCGCCCGTGGGTGGCACCGGTGATGAACATCTTCGTGCCGGTGAGCAGCAGGCGGCCGTCGTGATCCTCTACCACCGTGGTGACCCGGGCCAGATCGCAGCCGGCATCGGGCTCGGTGGCGGCGAAGATCGAGAGCGGCCGGCCGGCGGCCAGGGAGGGCAGCAGCCGGGCCCGCTGCTCCACCGAGCCGAATCCGATCAACGCCGAGACGGCGCCGATGGACGAGTGCACGCCGAGCATGCCGGCGGCGGTGGGCACGTTGGCCGCGACGCGCGTGATGGCGCGGGCAAGATCGAGAAGCGAGCAGCCGCCACCACCATGCTCGACGGGGACGGCGAGCCCCCAGAGCCCCGCGTCGCCGAGCGCCCGTTCCGCCTCGGCCGTAAACACACCACCGGGCGGCGGCGGTGCATCGGCGATCGGTGCCGCAGACAGGCGGCCCGGGAGCGACTCGTACAGCGTGCCCTCGTCCCGCAGCCGCGCGATCTCCCGCTCGGCCCGCTCGAGCACGGCCTCAACCCGGTCGGGCGGCGGCTCTGCCGCCAGAGCCGCCGCCGTGGCAAACCCGCCGGCACCGCCCTGCCAGATCGCCTCGTTGATCCACGATCGGCTGCCGCCGCAGTCGCCGCGGTCATGGGCCGCGCCGGCCGTCTCGGCGGCAGTGGGCTCATGCCCCGCCGCGCCCCGGATGATCCGATCCCGGTGCCGTGCGGCGATCACATCCCGCCGCGGCTTGAGCGACATCGTCACCTCCCCGCGGGCCACGTCGAACGGCCGGTCGGCGATCACGACCGTGCGCACCCGCCACGACCGCGGCAGTGCCGCCTGCCGCCGCGCCAGCCGCCGCATCAGCCAGGCGACGACCCGCGGATGCGTCACGGCGTGCCGCCGGCTGAGGATCACAATCCCGAGGCGACGAATCGCCGCACGAAGCGGGCCCGGCTCCGGCACCACGATCGCGACCGGCCGCGGCAGACCGGCTCCCACAACGCAGACCTGCGCCACCGCCTCGTCCTCGGCAAGCGCCGCCTCGACCACGGCCGGCGGCAGCTTGACGCCCGTGGAGAGGACGAGGGTGTCGCCGAGCCGGCCGCTGATCCGCAGCTGGCCATCGTCGTCGATGGCTGCCAGGTCGCCGGTCGCCAGCCAGTCGTCGTCCGTGGCCATGGCTGCGGCGGCGGCCCCATGAGGCGAGAGGATCCCGAGGGCTCGGGCGGGCGTGCGCACGAGCAGCTGGCCCCGCGTGCCCGGCCGATCGTCGATCCGCACCTCCACGCCGCTCAGCGGCCGACCAACGGCACCGATGCGCCCGGTTCTCGGATTGGCGAGGGCGACCACCGGCCCCGCCTCGGCGAGGCCGTACCCCTCGACGAGCGGCACGCCCCGGGCGGCGAAAAACTCGGCCGTCCGGCGGCGCAGCGGCGCCCCGCCCGAGATGCACACCCGCACCGCGCCGCCCAACGCGGCGGCGAGGTCGTCAATCCTGCCGGATCGTGCCCCCTGCTCGAGCCGCTCGAAGAACGCCGGCACCCCGAGGATCACCGTGGGCGGCACTGCTCGGCAGGCGTCCAGCACGGCCGAGCGCCGGCTGACGACGTTCAGGCAGCCACCGCGGACGAGCGCCGTGCCGACGTCGCCGGTGAGGGCAAGCGCGTGGCTGGCCGGCAGCCAGGAAAGCCGCACATCCCGCGGGGCGTCGAGAAACACCGCCGCCGACGCCACTGCGTTGGCCGCGAGCGACCGCTGCGAATGCATTACGCCGTGGGGCAGGCCGGTGGTGCCGGACGAGAGCACGATACAGCAGCATGCCTGCGGATCGCAGGTCTCAGCCAGGCCGGCGACGCGTGACCGCAGCTCGATCGGCTCGGCAGCGAGCCGCCGCCAGCGCTCGCCACCGAGCCCGGCGGTGGCGAGCGGCCCCCGTGGCGTGAGATCCACCACGATCCTGCCGGCCACATCGCCGGCGGCGAGTCCGGTGATGCGGGTTGAGAATGCCACTCCCCGCGGATCGAGCCACTCGAGCTGACGGCGGTGCTCCTCCGTGGCGGCATCGGCATGCAGGGGCACGTGCACGACCCCGGCGAGCAGGCAGGCGAAGTGAACCACCAGCCAGTCGGGCGCGTGCGGACCGATGTGCACCACTCGATCGCCGGCCACGAGCCCTTGGTCGCGGAGGTCGGCGGCAAGCTGCGCGGCCGCCGCCGCCAGCTCGCTCCACGTCCAGGAATGCGCCGACGTCGCGCCGGTGGCCGCCGCCACGCCATCGACGACCGCCGGCGAGTCCGGGCCGGAGGTGACACGATCGAGCAACAGCCCCACGAGCGAGACCCCGCGATCCTGGGCCGCCGGCTCGGCTCCGGCTGGGATCGCCGCCGGCAGCGGATTCATGAGCCCACCCGTTCGAACAGCACGGCGATTCCCTGGCCGAGCCCGATGCACATCGTCGCCAGGCCGTAGCGGCCGCCCGTGTCACGCAGAGCATGCAGCAGCGTGGTGGCGATCCTGACCCCACTGGCGCCCAGCGGGTGGCCGATCGCCAACGCTCCGCCGCGGACATTGACGCGGCCGGGATCGAGCCCGAGTTCATCGATGCAGTGCACCGCCTGCGCCGCGAAGGCCTCATTGAGTTCCACGAGGTCGACGTCGGCGAGCCGGATGCCGCGGGCCGCCACGCGGTCCAGCAGCCTGCGGGTGACGAGGATCGGGCCGGTGCCCATCGCGGCCGGCGGCACGCCGATCACCGCCGTGGCCACGACGCGGGCCATCGGAGCGAGCGACTGGCGGGCGGCCTCCGCCTCGGACATCACCACGACCGCGGCGGCTCCGTCGCTCAGCGGAGCGCTCGTGGCTGCGGTGATCGTGCCAATCGCGGGCAGGAAGGCAGGCTCGAGCGCCGCCATCGCCGCCAGGCTCGTGTCGTCTCGCACCGACTGGTCGCGACGCGCCTCGACCACGCATCCCGACGCGTCATGACCCGCGACGACGAGGATCTCTTCGTCGAACAGGCCGGCTGCCGCGGCCCGCGCCGCCTTGTCGTGGCTGGCGACGGCAAACTCCTCCTGCCGACGCCGCCCGATGCCGTGCACTGCGGCGAGGTGTTCGGCCGTCAGCCCCATCGACAGCATGCCGCGGCTCGTGCGGGCGAGGGCCCGGGGATGGATGTCCACCGCCGACTCCATCGGCAGGTGGTGCATGTGCTCCACGCCGGCCACCACCTGCACGCCCGCCGCGCCGGCCGCGATCGCGTGGCAGGCCTGGGCCAGGGCCTGGAGCGACGACCCGCAGAGCCGGTTCACCGTGGTGGCTGCGGCGCTGAAGGGCAAATCCGCCATCAGGGCGACGGTGCGGGCGACGTTGCCGCCGAGTTCGCCCCGCTGCTGCGTGGCCCCGAGCACGACGTCGTCGATCGTCTCAGGATCGACGCCGCCCCGGGCGACGGCAGCCCGCACGACGGCGGCGGCCAGTTCGTCGCCGCGAACGTGACGGTACAGGCCCCGGGTCGCGTGGGCCCGGCCGATCGCAGTGCGGCAGGCCGCCACCACCACCGGCGTGGTCTCGGGGTCGCTCGCAGGGACTGTCGATCGTGACATCGCCATCACGGCTGCCTCGCTCACTCGCTGAAGGGCCGACCGTGGGCGACGTGCGCCAGCAGTCGCTCCGGGGGCCGCATCCGTGGCCCAAGGTCGGCGAGCGACCCGAGCCGGCGGACGATTTCTGCGGCGCCGAGCGAATCGCCCCAGGCGAGCACGCCCCCGCGGAAGGCCGGGAATCCCAGCGCGTGGATCACGGCAAGGTCGATGTCGCGGCCATCGCGGACGATCCCTTCGTCGAGCACGCGGAGCGCCTCGAGCAGCATCGGCAGGAAGAGCCGGTCGGCGACCACGCGGTCGCTCGACTCGCGGGCGGCGTGGGCATAGCGGGCGATGGTCGCGGTGGCGGTGTCGTTCCAGCCCTCGATCCGCCCGTGCGGCCCGGGCTCGGCGTAGCGATAGAAACCAGCCGCCGTCTTCCGGCCCAGGGCACCGGCCTTCACCAGCGCAGGAATCACCGGCGACGCCTCGATGCGGTCCCCGAAGGCCGCGCTCAGCACCAGCCCGGCGTAGAAGGCGGTGTCGAGGCCCACCATGTCGTAGAGCTCGATCGGCCCCAGCGGCATGCCGAACGCCCTGGCGATGCGGTCGATCCGCTCCGCCGCCACCCCCTCGCGCAGCAGTTCGCCGGCCTCGTGAAGGTAGGGCATCAGGACCCGGTTGACGAGAAACCCCGGGCTGTCGTTGACCACGACCGGCATCTTGCCGAGTCGCTTCGCGTGGGCGACCGCGCGGGCGACCGTTTCGTCGCTCGTGGCGGGGCCGCGCACCACCTCGACGAGCTTCATCCGGCGGACGGGATTGAAGAAGTGCAGGCCGCAGAACCGGGACGGGTCGGAGAGGCCGGCAGCGAGGCGGCCGACCGGGTTCGTCGACGTGTTGGTGGTGATCACCGTGCCGGGGCCGACGGCCCGCTCGATCTCGGCCAGCACCTGCTGCTTGAGGTCGGGCCGCTCGGTGACGCTCTCCATCACGATGTCGGCAGCAGCGATGGCGGCCAGTCCGGTCGACGTTCGCAGCCGACCGGCGAGGTCGACCGCCCGGGACTCGTCGGTTCGCTTCGCGCTGCGGTCCCACGCCGCCTCGCGGAGCAGGGCCGGCACGCCCGATTCCAAGGCGGCCGCGCTGGAGTCGACGAGCGTCACCGCGAATCCGGCCCGGAGATGGCTGGCCACGATGCCCGCCCCCATGATGCCGCCGCCCACCACGGCCGGCGCCGACGCCTGCGGCACGGGGCTGCCGCCCCGCCCGGGATCGATCCCCTCGTCGCGCCTGTTCCGCTCACCGATGGCGTGCACGCGGAGCAGATTGCGGGCCACCGGAGTGGCGACGAGTCGTGCGAACGCCTGCGACTCGATCCGCGATGCTGAGGCGGCATCCATGTCCACGCCGGCGAGGATCGTGCGGAGGATCGCCGTCGGCGCCGGCTGGTGGCCGCCGGTCCGGGCGAGAATCGCGGCGGCGGCGGTGGCCTCGAGGAACTCACGCTCCGAACGATCCACGGCGACCGGCTCCGCCTGCCGCTGCCGACGGGCCGCACGACGGCCGTCGCCATCGTGCATCGCAAGCAGGCGGCGGGCGGTCTCCACGGCCTGCTCGGGGGGCACACAGGCGTCGACGAGGCCGACCCGCAGGGCCGCTGCGCCGTCGAGCGATTCGCCCGTGGCGGCGAGCTCGACGGCCGGCCCGGGGCCGATCAGCCTGGGGAGCCGGACGGTGCCGCCCCAGCCGGGCAGCAGCCCGAGTTTCACTTCCGGCAGGCCCAGCGACGTGTGGCGGGCGGTGGTGGCCACGCGGAGATCGCAGGCAAGCGCGAGTTCGAGTCCGCCGCCCAGGCAGACGCCATCGACGACGGCCACCGTCGGGATCCCGGCTGCAAGCCGGGCGAGCACCGCCTTGCCGCGGTCGCAGAGCACCTCCACCTCGCCGGCCGGAAGCGAGCGCAGATCCTCGAGGCGGGCCAGGTCAGCACCGGCGAAGAAACTCCCCGGATTCCCGGACTGCACGATGAGTCCCCGCACACGCTCCTGCGAGAGGCTGTCGAGGGCGGCGGCGAGGTCCTCGAGCACCTGCCGCGTGATCACGTTGTGACGGTGCCCGGGCACCCGAAACGTGAGGTGGACGAAGCCCTCGGCGTCCCGCTCCACGGCCAGCGTCTGCGGATCGCGGTCGATGGAAGGCATTTCGGGAAACTTTCGTCCGTTTCGCTTGCTTGGAAGGCCAAAACCGCTAGTGTATCGGCAGTTTTCCGGGGCCGCAGCGGCCACGGCGGTTCGTGCACGGAGGATGCAGCGCTCATGGTGGATCACGCTCGCGAGTCGTCAGCCGGTGGTGGGCCAGGCGGCCGATCCCACGCCACCGGCATGCCCGTGTTGTTACAGGTGCTTGCGTGGTGCGGTCTCGTCGCGTTCGCCGTGGCCGGCAGGCTCTTCCAGCCCACCTGGAATGGCGAACCACTCTGGCACGCAACCCCGCTCGCCGCAGTGGCTCTCGCAGCAGGCTTCCTGTTTCCAAGCGTGCTCGTCGCCGCCGCCGTCCCCGTCGCTGCGCTGGCGGTCAGCAACCTTACCCTGCCGTCCTATGGGAACCTCGGCGTCGCCGCCGTCGTGTATGCCGCGACTGCCTGGCCGGTCGTCATCGGGGCGAGCGGCCTGCTGGGACGCGATCGGCCGCGGTGGCTGGCCGTGCTCGGTGGCAGCCTCGCCTGCTCGCTGGTGTTCTTCTTCGCGACGAACATCGCCCACTGGGCATTCACACCCGACTATCCCCGGACGCTGGCCGGCCTCGCCGCATGCTTCACCGCCGCCCTGCCGTTCTACCGCTGGATGCCCGTCGGCGACGCCATGTGGACGCTCGCGACCTTCGGCGTGCTGGCGCTGGCGCAGGTCGCCGCGGACTCGACCGCGACGCGTCGGCTCCATCCGCAGGCGGTTTCACCCCGGCCGCTTGACTGAGCGGAAAACCGGTCGAGAATGGTTTTGCCTCGGTGTTCCTGGGCCGTTCCGGCCCGAGTCACCGCACCCACGCCGCGGGAATGGCGGAATTGGCAGACGCGCCAGGTTGAGGGCCTGGTGGTAGTAATACCGTGCAGGTTCAAGTCCTGTTTCCCGCATTCGCCTTCGTTCGTCCGCGTTTCCCGTCAGACGTTCCGGCTCGATGACCACCACACCCGACCCCTCGCCTGCGGACGAGTCCGCCACCTCGAGCACGGATCGCGTGGACGGAGGAACCGACTCCGAAGCCGCCTCCGCGCCGCGCCGCATCCCGATCGGCACCCAGCGGCCGGGGGTTGCCGCGCCATCGCTGGCTCCAAAGTATCAGTACGTTGCGCCGCCGGCTGGCGGGTCCCGTGAGTCCGTGGAGCCTGAGACCGCTGTCGAGCATGGGAGTGCATCGGTCCCACCCGCTGCGGGTGCCGCCTCCGCAGCCCCGCCGATGCCGTCCTTGGATCGAACTCGTGACGACGCTGCGGATCATGCTTCGGGCCAGATGTCCGGACAGGGATCCCGCGAAGGACAGGGCTCCCGGCCGGGTGGGCAGGGACGACGCGATCGCCGTCGCGACGACAAGCCCCGTTCCTTCAGCGACGTCCTCCCGCAGGCCCGTCGCGTCGCGGTGCCCAATATCCGCGCCACCCTCGACGACGACCTCGAGGCCGATTTCGAGGCGGCGTTGGCGGGTGTGGCGATCGACGCCCTGATGGAGGCCGGAGTCTCGGCGAAGGCCGAGGCTGCCATCGATCCCGGCACCCGGCTGGCGGCGACGGTGCTGGCCGTCGGCCCCGACACGGCGTTCGTCGACCTCGGCGGCCGACGGCAGGGCGCCATGAAGCTCGCCGGGTTGCTCGACGCCGGCGTCGACATTCCGGCCGTCGGCCAGGTGATCGACGTGTCGGTCGGACGCCGCAGCGACGAAGACAACCTCTACGACGTCGCGCTCGCCAACCGGGCAGTGGCGGTCGAGGATTGGTCGCAGATCCAGGCCGGCATGGTGGTCGAAGCCCGGGTGACGGCCGCGAACAAGGGGGGCCTCGAGTGCGAGGTCGCCGGGCTTCGGGGCTTCATGCCGGCAAGCCTGGTCAGCACCTGGCGGATCGAGAATCTCGAGGAGATGGTCGGCCAGACGCTCGACAGCCTCGTCACGGAGATCGTGCCGGAAGCCCGCCGCCTGGTGCTCTCGCGACGGGCCGTGATCGAAAAGCAGGCGGCGGATGCCAAGGCCACGATGCTCGAGACGCTCGAACCGGGCGCCGAGTTCGAAGGCATCGTCCGCTCGGCCCGCGACTTCGGCGCGTTCGTCGACATCGGCAACGGCGTCGAGGGCCTCGTGCACGTCAGCGAACTGTCGTGGGACAGGGTGGCCAGCGCCGCCGACGTGCTCAAGGCGGGCGAACGCATCCGCGTCGTGGTCAAGAAGATCGACCACCAGACCGGCAAGATCGGCCTCTCGGCCCGCGACCTGATCGAGAGCCCGTGGAAGCGGGCCGGCGAGAAATACCACGTGGGGGCCACGGTACGGGGTGTCGTCAGCCGGATCGCCGAGTTCGGAGCCTTCGTCAGGCTGGAGCCCGGCGTGGAGGGCCTGGTGCACATCTCCGAGTTGGCCACGCGGCGGATCCGTCACGTGAGCGACGTCGCACGAGAAGGCCAGCAGGTGGAGTGCCGGGTGATCTCGGTCGATCCCGGGCAGCAGCGGCTCTCGTTGTCGATCAAGGCGTTGGCCCCGTCCCCGGCCGCCAAGGAGGCTCCTGCGGTCGAGGAGCCCGAGGCCGACGAGCCGCCGGCTGCGCCTGCGAAGAAGCGGACGACGCCGCTCAAAGGCGGCATGGGCGCTGGCCGCTCACAGGGCGAGAAGTTCGGCCTCAAGTGGTGAGCGGCCCGCTACGGCCGCCCGGCAGCCGCCGGCTCCCCTGACGCATGGTGCGGAGGCAGAAACTCCTCCACCACGGCCACCCAGGCGGCGATGCCCGTGGCCAGGGTCGTGCGGGCGTCGGGGGCATACCGCGGCGAATGCAGCGAGGGCGGCGTTTCGCCCCGGGACTTCACCGCCGCCAACCGCTCCGCAGCCACCGTGCCCAGCCGAAACATGCAGCTCGGCACGCCGGCCTTGCCGTAGCGGCTGAAGTCCTCTCCGCCCATCGTGGCGGCGTCCGCCTGCACGCAGTCGTCGCCCAAGGCCCGGCGCAGGGCGCGGGTCACGCGCGTCGTGACCGCCGGATCATTGTGCAGTGCGGGGGTCGTCTCCTTGGAAAACACGACCTCGGGCTCAGGGCCGCCGGCCGCCGCGGCCGCGGCGAACGCCTTCCGCCTGATGCCGTCAAGCAGCCGAGTCCGCACCTCCGCCGTGAAGCTGCGCACGGTGAGCTGCAGGTGGCAGTCGTCGGGGATCACATTGTGCTTCGTGCCTCCATGAATCGAGCCGACCGTGACGACGGCCGGCGACAGGGGGTCGATCTCCCGGCTGACCAGCGACTGCAGGTCGACCACGAGTCGCGCGGCCGTCAGGATCGGATCGATGGTCGCGTGCGGGGCGGCACCGTGGCCCCCACGGCCGCGGATCGTGATGTCGACGCTGTCGACGTTGGCGTGCGTGGGCCCTTCCATGGTGGCGACGACGCCGGCGGCACGGTCGGCGGCGCAGTGCAGGGCCACCGCCGCGGCGGGCCGCGGAAACCTGGCAAACAGGCCGTCGGCAAGCAGTGACGCGGCTCCACCCCCCTTCTCCTCCGCCGGCTGCAGCACCGCCAGGATCGTGCCCGACCAGCCGCCCCGCCTCGAAGCCAGGCACTCGAGCCCGCCAATGAGCGCGGCCATGTGCGCATCGTGACCGCACGCGTGCATCACGCCCACCGCGGCCCCGCGGTCATCCTGCGTCCGCACCGTCGAGGCGTACGGAAGCCCGGTCTGCTCGACGATCGGCAGGGCGTCCATGTCGGCCCTCACCATCAGCACAGGACCGTGTCCGCCGGGGCTTCGCAGCACGCCCACCACGCCATGCCCGCCCACGCCGGTGGTGACCTCGGCGCCGAGGGCCCGCAGTTCATCGGCCATGCGGGCGGCGGTCTGCACCTCCGCGAGCGACAGTTCGGGCGCGCGGTGCAGGTCGGTGTAGAGCGCGACGACCTCATCGAGGTGCGCCGCCAACCAGTCTTCGACGGACGGGATCTCGGCCGCGTGGCCGGCTGACAGCGAACCGGCGGCCATCACCACGACCAGGAACACGACCAGGAACACGACCACGGCCGCCAGCGACGGCACGCCGCGATGAACGGCCCGATGACGCGACAGTCTGATCATGCCGCGAGTCTACCGGCCGCCGCAGAAAACCTCAGCGCGGATCATGCGTGAACCGGATCAGCCGCCGATCGTCCGCTTGCCCATCCAGGCAATGAGCGGTTCCGGCACCGAGACGGTGCCGTCGGCATTCTGATGGTTCTCGAGAATCGAGATGATCGCCCGGCTGATCGCCACGGCCGTTCCGTTGAGCGTGTGGACGAACTGCGTGCCCTTCTCTCCCGGCGTCCGGAAGCGGAGCGCCAGCCGCCGTGATTGGTAGTCGGTGCAGTTGGACGTGCTCGTCACCTCGCCCCACTCTCCCGCCTCCCCCCGCCCGGGCATCCAGGCCTCGAGGTCGTATTTCCGGTAGGCCGGTCCGCCAAGATCCCCCGAGGCGGTGTCGATCACGCGGTACGGCACGCCGAGACCGTCGAAGATGCGGCACTCGAGATCGAGCAGGTGGTCGTGCATGGTCTCGCTCCCGCCGGGAAGCGTGAAGGCGAACATCTCCACCTTCGTGAACTGATGCACCCGATAGAGGCCGCGGGTGGCCCGACCGTGGGCCCCGGCCTCGGTCCGGAAGCAGTGGCTGATGCCGCAGAGCTTGATGGGCAGTTCGGCGGCCTCGAAGATCCGCTCATGGAAGGCCCCTCCGAGGGTGATCTCGGCGGTGGCGATCAGCGAGAGGTCGGAATCATTGATCGAGTAGATCTGCGTTTCCGGACCCCGCGGCATGAAGCCCGTGCCCTCGAGAATCGTGTCCCGGGCGAGGTCGGGCGTCGTCATCACCGTGAATCCCTCCTGCATCAGGAGATCGACGGCGTAGCGCTGCAGCGCAAGTTCGAGGAGGACCCCGTCCCCCGTGAGGAAATAAAACCCGTGACCCGCGACCCGGGCGCCGGCCTCGAAGTCGAAGAGCTTCAGCCGGCTGCCGATTTCGACGTGGTCGAGCGGCTTGAAGCCGAACGATCGTGGGGCGTGACGGCCACGCCGCAGCTCGACGGCGGCGTCCTCGCCGCCCACGGGGGCGGCCGGATGCGTGAGATTGGGAATGGCCCGCAGGATGGCGTCGGCCTCGGCCACGACCTCGGCCGACTTGGCCTCCAGCGCCGTGATCTCCTCCCTGAGCCGCCGCCCTTCCGCCTTCCGCGCCTCGCGATCGGCGGCATCGGTCGCCTTGCCGATCGACTTGCTGACCTGGGCGGCGGCGGCATTGAGCCGGTCGATGTCGGCCTGCACCTGACGACGGAGTCGGTCGAGGGCCGCAAACCGCTCCACGTCGGCCTCGGACCCGCGTGCCCGGCAGTTGGCGGCCACGAGATCGATGTTGTCGGCGACGAAGCGGCGGTCGAGCACGGCGAACTCCGGCGGGGGGCGGACAGGTGAGCAGGCCCTGATCCGGTCCTATACTTGGGTGGTTCTCCGGGGCTCACGTGCCCCGGGACCCGCGAGTGTGCCAGACCGATGCCTGCCTCCGCCAGTGCCGTCGTCGAACCGCAGACCATACCGGCCGCCGCTCCGACGACCAGCGGCTCGTCGCGGCCGCGACGGCAGCCGCGATACCACGTGGTGCTCTGGAACGACGACGACCACACCTACCAGTACGTGATCGCCATGCTCCGACTGCTCTTCGGCCATCCGCCGGAACGGGGCATGCAGCTGGCGAAGCGGGTGGATAAGGACGGCCGGGTGATCGTGCTCACCACGACGAAGGAGCACGCCGAGTTGAAGCGGGATCAGATCCACGCCTTCGGCGCCGATCGGCTGCTCGCACGGTCGAAGGGTTCGATGTCGGCGTCGATCGAGCCCGAGACCGACGCCGGGTAAGGCGGACTCCACTTGATGCTCGCGCGTCGGTTCAGCGCCGCGGCCGTCCGGATTCCGCAGGCTGCAAGCCCGCGGCTACGAGAATCTCAGCGCGGGGCTGCCCATGCCCGAGAGCCGGCGTATGCCCGGGCACCGATCCGCCATCAGCGGATTGGTCGGCGAAGCCACGATGGCGAAACGATGCGGCATCCGAGTGAGCGTCGGGCAGGATGCCCGACGCGAACGTCCGGCGTCGGGCATGGGCAGCCCCGAGCCTCACGAACGCGCGAGGCTCTCGTGGGAGCCGTATCACGCGCCGGCGAGCAGTGCGGCCCGCGAACTCACCGCCCGCTGGCGACGGCGGAGCCGCGGGGCGACGATCATCCGCGACTCGATCG
>JBJTQP010000261.1:0-3731 GCA_046075685.1 Planctomycetaceae bacterium
GGCTCGCCGAGTCGGCGCCGTGGCAGGAGAAGCAGTGCTCGACCAGGATCGGCCGGATGTCGTCGTTGAACCGCAGCTCGCCGGCTCCCGCGGCGACCGAGAACCCGATCGACAGGGCGGCACAGATCTGCGGAAGCATCAGACGCATGCGAAACCTCGGGGCTGATACGTCCTGGCCCCCATGGCCGCGGACATTCGGCTTAGGATTCGGCGTTGCGCTCCGCCGGTACATTTTTGAAATCTAGCACGCTGACGGCCGCCGGGCAACGAATCGCGGCCTTGGCGTACAAGGAGGGTGCGCCCTGGAGTGGGGGCATACAATCCGGCACCGCGAGCCCCGCGTTCGGAGCCGCGGCCCCTGGGGGAACCACGGTATGGCCCTGAGCGACCACGGCATGATCCGTGTGCCCGGCCAGCGGCGCCGCCGCCCGGCGATGCCCGTCCGGTCTGCCTGCCTGATCGTCCTCGTCATCGGAGGAGTCGCGATGCCCGGTCCATACGGCCGCACCGAGGAACCGCCCGCGGGGCTACGGGCCGCCGCCTGGGACGCGGTGCAGAAGGCGCTCGACGAGGGCACGCCGAAGACGGCAGTCGCGGCGCTCGCCGGTGTCGAGCAGGCGGCTGCGGCCGATCGCGCCTGGGCCGAGGTGGCCCGGGCGATCGCCACGCGGATTCTCGCCGAGACGGGCGATCGTCCCGCCGACGACCCCGAGCGGATCGTGCGACTCGCCGCTGCGATCGCCAAGGCGCCCGCCGAGACACGAGCCGTGCTCGAGGCGATCCGCGCCACCTGGACGTGGAACTACTTTCAGATGAACCGCTGGCGCTACCAGCAGCGGACTGCCGGCGGTTCCGACACCGACGATCCTGCGCGGATGAACGAGTGGGACCTGCCCACGATCGTCGGGGAGATCCGCCGCCGATTTGCCGCCGCGCTCGACGACGGCGCGGGGCTCATGTCCCTGCCCGTGGCCGAGTGGTCGGCGATCCTCACGAAGGGCACCATGCCCGATGCCTACCGGCCGACCGTATGGGATGTCGTCGTTCGCGACGCGATCGAGTTCGCGTCGTCGGGAGAGCGCGGGCTCGCCAGCCCCGAGGATGCGTTCGAGCTCGAGGCCACGAGCCCGGCGCTCGGCTCGGCCGACGAGTTTCGGGCGTGGAACCCCGCCGCCGACAAGGCTGTCACCGACGCCGACTCGCCGCTCCTCCACGCGGCGCAGCTCTCCCGAAGGCTCCTCGATTTCCACGCCGCCGACGCCGATCGCACGGCATTCCTGGCCGCCGACCTCGACCGCATCCTCTGGGCGGCAGGCGTTGCGGTCGATGCGGGCGACGTGACCGTGACCGATCGCAAGACGGATGCGATCGAAGCCTTCATTCAGCGGGCCGGCGAGCACGAGATCGCGGCGCAGGCGACCCACGCCCTCGCGGAGATCGCCCGCGAGCACGGCGACATGGCCGAGGCCCGTGCGCTGGCCCTGCGGGCGGCCGAGAGGCATCCCGCGAGCCCCGGCGGCAGGCTCTGCCGCAATCTCGTCACCGAGATCGAGTCACGGGAACTCTCCGTGGCCACCGAGCGGGCCTGGGCGGCTCCCTGGCCCGCCATCCGCGCGAGCTATCGCAACGTCGGGAGGCTCCACCTGCGGCTCGCAAAGGCCGACTGGTCGGCACGGCTCGCCGCCGGGAAGCCGCATGCCGCGTGGCTCGACGACCACGATCGGGAGGCGATTCTCGCCCTGCCGGCGGTGAAGACAGCCGTGGTCGACCTCCCGGCGACGCCCGACTTTCGCGAGCGGCGGCACGACATCCCCGTGACGGTCCTCGACCCCGCCACAGTCGAGCCGGGAGCCTACTGGCTGATCGCGAGCCATGATCCCGGATTCGGTTCGAAGGACAACGTCGTGCAGGCGACGCTCGTATGGGTCACGCGGCTGGCGGTCGTGTCGTCGCACGCGTCGCGGGCGGACGCCGGCGCGCCGCTCACGGGCCATGTCGTCGACAGCGCCACGGGCGAGCCGGTGGCGGCGGCCACCGTGACGGTGTTCGTGCGCGACGAGCAGTCGGCGTTCCGGGCCCGCGGCTCGGCCACCACCGACGCCGAGGGCCGCTTTGAACTGCCTGCCGAGGTGGGCCGCGAACTGGTGATCGTCGCGACGGCGAATCGTGACGGCAGCACGCACACCGCCGCCACCGACTCCACGCACGTCTGGAGAAACGACCACCAGGAGCCCGGCACGTCGCTCGTGCTCGTCACCGACCGCGGCATCCACCGGCCGGGACAGACCGTGTTCTACAAGGGCATCGCGGGCTCCTTCGACCACGAGCGTCGCGACTACCACGCGATCCCGCGGCGTCCGGTCACGGTCACGCTCCGCGACGCCAACGGCCGCGAGGTCGCCAAGGCCGAGCACAGGACGAACGACGTCGGCTCGTTCCACGGGTCGTTCCCGCTGCCCACCGGCGCCCTGCCGGGACAATGGATGCTGCTTGCGGAGACGCAGGGCTTCAGCAACGGGGTGGGCGTTCGCGTCGAGGAATACAAGCGGCCGAAGTTTCAGGTGGAGCTCGCCCCGCCCGGAGAGGCGGCCCGGCTTGACCAGGTTGTCTCGGTCACCGGCACGGCCACCACCTACACGGGCCTGCCCGTCGCGGGCGCGAAGGTGGTGTGGCGGGTGGAGCGGCGGATGCGGCTGCCGATCTGGTGCCGCTGGTGCTATCCCTGGCTTCCCGTTGGCGATGGGGACCGGAGGATCGCCCGGGGCACCGACACGACCGCCGCCGATGGCACGTTCACGATCCGGTTTCCGGCGCTGCCCGATCGCGGCGTGCCCACGGCCGCGCTGCCGGTGTTCACCTACGAGGTGGTCGCCGACGTCACCGACTCGGGCGGTGAGACGCGGGGCGACATCCGCCGGGTGACGATCGGCTCCGCCGACCTCGAGGCCCGCATCGAGCGGAGCGACTGGCAGGCAATCACCCCCGGCACGACCGACGAGGGCGGCCGGCCGGCGGCGACGGTGACGCTCACGCTGGCGACAACGTCGCTCGACGGTGAACCGCGTTCCGCCGGGGGCACACTGGCGATCCATGCGGTGGTGCAGCCGGCCGTCGTCGACCGTGGTGACCTGCTCGGCGACGGCCAGGAGCCGGCAGCCCCCCGGCCGTTCGGCTCGGCACGTCGGGCCAAGGCCGCCGCCGCTGCGACGGCTTGGCCGCAGCCGGTGCCCAGGCCGGCAGACCCCGACACCTGGGAACGCGGCGCGGTGGTCGTCACCCAGGACGTGGCCACCGCCGCCACCACGGGCCGGCTCGACGTGGTGGTGACGCTGCCTGTGGGCGTATACCGCGCCGTGTTCACGATTCCCGGGGCGGGTGCAGCGGCCGACGTTCGCAGCGAGTCGACCTTCACGGTGATCGATCCGGCCGCCGAGCGATATCCGGTGAAGCGGCCGTTCGCCATGGCGGCCGCGGTCGAGTCGGTGGAAGCAGGCCGGGGCTTCGAGGCGATCGTGGGCACGGGCTACGACTGCGGCCGGGCGCTCGTCGAGATCTCGCGGGCGGGCCGCGTGCTGAAGCGGTTCTGGACCGAGCCCGGCCGCACCCAGTGGCCGGTGCGGGTGGCCGTGGGTGATGAGGATCGCGGCGGCTTCACGGTCACCGCATGGATGGTCCGTGACGGCCGGTTGCACCGCGAGCAGCGGATCGTGCAGGTGCCCTGGACCACCACG
>JBJTQP010000262.1:0-9937 GCA_046075685.1 Planctomycetaceae bacterium
CTCGGCGTGGAGTAGGTGCAGGCTTGCAGCCTGCACCAGAGTGCGGCGCGGGTTCCGCAGGCTACAAGCCCGCGGCTACGGGAAAAATCCACCGAAGGCTGCACGCCCGCGGCTACGGGAAGCACCTGCCCGTCCTGCCAGTAGGTGCAGGCTTGCAGCCTGCACCAGAGTGCGGCGCGGATTCCGCAGGCTACAAGCCCGCGGCTACGGGAAAAATCCACCGCAGGCTACAAGCCCGCGGCTACGGGAAAAATCCACCGCAGGCTGCACGCCCGCGGTTACGGGCAACTCACTCTGGTCGCCTTGGCACCGCGTCCACGATTGTATACTGTACAGATATACACACAAATACCCGGCTCTCCATGCACGGCCATTTTCGTCGCCGAAATCTGCCGCACTGGCACGTCTCTGGGGCGACGTACTTCGTCACGGCGTGCCTCGCGGGCAGCCTGCCGGCGCGGGGCACGCTGGCCGTCGCCCGCCGTCAGAACACCGCGGGCACGTTTCGGGCGTTCGATGCGTGCCTCGACGCGGCTGCCGCCGTGCGATGGCTCGTCGACCCGCGACTCGCAGCCGTCGTAGACGAGGCAGTCCGCTATCAGGACGGCCGGACGTGTCGGGTGATCGCCCACGTGATCATGCCCAGCCATTGCCACGTCGTGTTCGACACCAGCATGTCGGTGGATGCGGCGCCTGCTGCACTCGAGCAGATCATGGGCCAGTTCAAGCGGCATACGGCACGGGCGTGCAACCGCATCCTCGGCAGGACGGGTTCCTTCTGGCAGGCGGAATCCTACGACCGTGTCGTTCGTGATGCCGACGAGTTGGAACGGGTCGTGCGGTACGTTGAAAACAATCCCGTGAAGGCCGGGTTGTGCGAGAGGCCCGAACGGTGGCGATGGTCGTCAGCGTACGTGCCGTAGGAGCGGCGCGGATTCCGCAGGCTGCACGCCCGCGGCTACGGGAAGCGGCTACGGGAGCGTCTCCGGCCCGTTGCGGCGGTCACGTCGCGGTCGCCCGCTTGCGGTTGGCGGCGAATGCCGTCAGCACGCCCGGGTTGGCCGCGATCACGCGCAGGAAGACGTCGTCGAGCAGCTGCCGGAGGGCCGCCTCGTAGACCAGATCCTCGACGTGCGGCTGCGGATCGTGGGCGGACACCACCAGGAACGCGTCGGCCGACTCGGCGAGCCGGCCGGTTCGGCGGGTCACCACCACCGCCCGGCCGCCCGCCTGACGCATCTCCCGGCAGGCCTGCTGCCACTCATCACCATCGCCATGGCCGCAGAGCACGAGGAGCAGGTCGCCCGCCTTGGCCGCCGACAGGCTGGCCAGCAGCGCGGACGGCTGGTCGAGCGCGATCGCCCGCCGACCGAGCAGCGTGAGGCGGCCGGCGAAGCCGCGGGCCGCGTCCGCGTTGATCCCACGGCCGACCACGGTCAGCAGGCCGGCCTCAGCGATCCAGGCGGCCACGTCGGCAAGCGCCCGCGGTGCGGCGAGTCCGCGGGTCTCGCGGGCCGCCGCCGCCTTGGCCCGCCAGAGGGCGTCGGCGCGGGCGGCGTCTTCGTCGCCCGCCGCGGCCGGCGTCTGCTCGGCGGCCGAGGCCCGGGCGATCGCCTCGGTCACCGAGAGCTTGAGGTCGGGATAGCCTTTGTAGCCGAGCCGCTGGGCAAACTTGACCACGCTCGACTGGCTCACCTTCAGCACATCGGCAAGCTGCTGCGACGAGTAATCGCGGAGGAGCTGCGCGTTGGCGAGGATGTAGTCGGCGATCCGACGGTCCATGGCCGACATGCGGCCGCGTTCGGTGCGGAGTTTGGCGAGTGCTGTCATCGTGCGGTCGCGGGATCAGACGTCGAGCGGCTCGAGGCCGCGCACCGCGGCGATGCCCAGGCCGGGAGCCGGGCCAATCGTAATCTCCGCATCCGCGAAGCACACGTTGCTCTCCACGGGGTTGAACCTCCCCAGGGTGGGGCTGTCGAGGTCGACGCGGGTGATCACGTCGGCCCGGGCCACGGCGAGGTGGGCCGCGGCGGCCACGCTCACGGCACCCTCGAGCATGCAGCCGATCATGCATTCCACGCCATAGGTCGACGCCAGGTCGGCGATCCGCAGGGCGGTGGTGATGCCGCCCGTCTTCATGAGCTTGATGTTGATGATGTCGGCTGCCCGCCGCTGAATGATTTCAGTCACCGTGGTGATGCCGGTGACGCTCTCGTCGGCGACGATCGGGGTGTCGACCCGCTCGGTGACGTACTGCATCCCGGCGAGGTCCCAGGCCCGCACCGGCTGCTCGACGATGTCGAGCCGCACGCCCGCGTCCTCGAGCTGGTGCAGGGCGCGGACGGCCTGCTTCGCCGTCCAGCCCTCGTTGACGTCGAGCCGCAGCACGGCCCGGCCCTCGATGGCCGCATGCACCGCCTTCACCCGCTCGACGTCGACCCCCGGATCCTTGCCCACCTTCAGCTTGAGGGCCTCGAAGCCCCGCTCCACCGCCGCGATCGCGTCGGCCACCATCTTGTCGATGTAGTCGACGCTGATCGTGACGTCGGTCGACACCGCCGGCTCCCCGCCGCCGAGCAGCTTGTAGGTGGGCGCGTCGTAGAACTGGCCGAAGAGGTCGTGCAGGGCGATGTCGACGGCGGCCTTGGCGGCCGTGTTCCGCTTCACGGCGGTGCGGATGCGGCCCGCGAGCTGCGCGATGTTCTCGGCGTCGGCGCCGAGCAGGGTCGGGGCCAGATGGGTGCGGATCGCATCGAGGATGCCGCCGTGGGTGTCGCCGGTGACGAGGGGCGACGCCGCCGCGCTGCCGTAGCCCACGCGGCCGTCGTCGGTGTCGATCATGACGACGATGTCGTCGATCGCCTCCACCGTGTGCGTGGGCGTCTTGAAGATGGTCTGCAGCGGCACGCGGAGCCGCCCGAAACGAAAGCCGGTGATCTTCATGGTTGCTGACCCGGGGGCGGCGGCAGGACGCGGACGAGGGCGGTGAGGAAGTCGGCCACCCGGCCATCGTCGACCTCCGCAAGCGGCTGCACAACCACGCCGTTGGCGGCCGCGCCGGCAGTGCGGCCCTCGTGCGTGTCGTGGATCACCCACGGGCCGCGGCCGTCGCGGCCCACAACCATCATCACGTGGCGGCGGGTGAAAACAAGGTCGCCGGGAAGCAGGGCCTCCAGGGCCTCGAGCCGGCGCTCCCGCGGCCAGTCGCCGGCCACCGGCGTGGCGGCCAGCGCCGGGCACACGGCCTGGTCGCGGGTGTTTCGCGGCAAGACAATGCCCACGCTCCGGTAGACGTCGCAGACGAAGCCGCTGCAGTCGCGGCCCTCGAAATCGTGCCCCCAGCCATACCGCTCGCCCAGAAACCGGAACGCCTGCCGCAGCACGGTGGCCCGGCTGGCCGGCAGCGGCCCGGCGCGGGTGTCGGCGGCACGGGGCACCAGCGCCGGCACGATCTCGAGCCGCCCAGCCCGGCCCCGGATCGGCACCTCCACCACCACCGACGCGGCGGGCGACTGACCGTTCACCGGCGAGCCTGCCGGCCAGTCATGCCGCTCCGGGAGCGTCGTGCCCATGTCGAGGACCAGCTGCGAGACCGCCGGCAGTTCGGACGTGAAGGCGGTCGTGACCCGGGCCGCCGTGACCACCCGCGAACACCGGTCGGCGTACCCGAGCACCTCGTCCCGCGTGCCGCAGGCGATCGCGTCGTCGGACACCCATCCGGCATAGGTCGGGCCGATCACGAACCGCCAATCGCCGGCGGTGGTGGCGTGGACGACCGCGACGGGCGTGCCGGGAAAGAAGGCCGTCTCCTGGAAGGCGTCGATGTCGGCATCGGTGGGATTCGCGAGCACCCGCTCCCGTGTCGGAAAGCGGCGGACGGCGGCGCGGCGCACGACCAGCCCGTAGCGCGGCTCCACGTTCGCGGGGATCGTGTCGATCGAGAGCGCGGCCAGCCAGCGGCGGCGGTCGTCGGCGGTCACGAGCGTGCCGTCGGCGGCGTGCAGCCGACGGTCCGGCAGGCTGCCCAGGGCATGGATCCGCTCCGCGATCCGACGCCCCTCCATCGTCTCCGGCAGCACGGCAAGATCGTTGATCGACGGCTCGGCGGCGAGCATCCGGCGATTGAGCGCATGCACCGCGGCGGCATCGAGCAGCACCTGCTCGGCATCGGGGCAGCGGACGATCCAGGAATCCGCGTCGAGCGTGCCGGCGACGGCGTTGGCGGGCTGGTTCGACACGAACTCGCCAGCCATCACGGGCCAGGCGGCGGCCATCGTCACGGCGAGTGCGGCCTGGAGCGCCGGCACGAGGCATGGCAGGATCAGCGCGCGTGAGGTGGCCCGCCCGTGCCGCACGTCAGCCTCCCCCGCCCAGCCGGGGCAGGAATGCCGCGAGGGCGAGGCCGGCCGGCGTGCCGACGACGTAGCCCAGGAGCCCGAGCAAGACCCCCACCGGCGCCAGCGACTGGGCGTGGGCGGCGGCGAGCACGGGCGCCGAGCCGACGCCGCCGACGTTGGCCAGCGAGGCGATGCCACAGAGCGCAAGATCGAGTTTCAGGACCCGGGCGGCGAGCACGAGGAGCGCGGCGTGCACCGCGAGGATCGTCAGGCCGGCGGCCACGAACGCCGGGGCCTGCTCGAGCCCCTCGAGGCTCGCCTGCGATGCCATGGTGACCACCACCAGCGAGAGCAGCGCCGACGAGATCGCGTCGGCGCCCGGCATCCGGGCCAGCGGCGTGAGCCCGGCAAGGCAACCGGCCGCGGTCACGATCAGGAGCGTCCACGACGTGGCGGTGATCACGCCGAAGGCCGGCAGTCGGTCCGCCAGCGCGGCCGCGGCGGCACCCACGAGCATTCCGCCGCCGAGCCACGCCAGCACGCCGCCCGGCACAAGGCGTCCGGCGGCGGCGCGGGGCACGGCCACCGCGGCCGCGGAGTCGGCGGCCCCGGCCCAGCGGTTGAAGCGGGAGGCCAGCGGCACGCTCGCGAACAGCATCAGCACCCAGATCGTGTAGCCGACGGTGTCGGTGACGAGGGCCAGCGAAACCGTGTCGGCTTCGGCGTCGAGCGCCCGGCTCACCGCCACGAGATTGGCCGTGCCGCCCACCCACGTCGCGCCGAGTGCCGCGAACACCTGCCAGCCTTCGGCCGGCAGCAGCGGCCGCCACGCGAGCCACGCAACCACGATCCCGGCGAGGATCGAGACGGTCGAGCAGGCGGCGGCGAGCAGCACCCGCGGGCCGAGCGCCGCCACGGCCCGCAGGTCGCACCGCACGAGCATGAGGAACACCAGCGCCGGCAGCAGGTGACCGAGGATCGCCGAGCGGACCGCGTCGATCCCCGGACTCGAGCGCCAGCATCCGGCCATCGCCAGCAGCGTGGATGCGGCGTAGGAGAGCACGATCGGCGGCAGGAACTCGAACAGCCGCGCCGGAAACCTGGCCGCCACCGCCGGAACCACGCCGGCGACGAGCAGCAGGATCGCGGCGAACACCACGGGCGCGTCGGTCATGGGTGGATGATAGAATCCGCGGCATGATCTCCGCAAAGACGCCGCCACGCCGCATGCTCCCCGGGATGCTCGCCGTCGTGCTGGCGGCGTCGGGGGTCACGGCCCGCCCGGCACCGCCGGCAGCCGACGGGATCGTCGTGCTTTCCAACCGCGACGACGACGATCGCGACGGCACGCCCGATGCCGACGACGAGCGGGTCAACGGCGCGGCCGACGCGCGGGATCTCGCGACGCTGGCCGTGCCCCTGCCCGTGGGCACGACGGTGGTCAGGCTCGATGCCGGCCCTGCCCCGCTGCGGTTCTTCGTGCGCGACGCGGAGGGCTGGCGGCACGTCGGCCTCGGCAGGGGCGAGGTGCCCGCCCGCGGCGCTGAGGCCTTGATGGAGATTCTCGTCGAGGCGGTCCGCTGGGCCGGCCAGCCGACCGACTGGACCGGCCGGGCGACCGTCCACGCGGCGTGCATGGCCGGCACGCAGGAGGCCGGTGTGCGGGAGATCGCGGTGCAGGTCGCCCCCGTGCGGCTCCTGCCCGCCACGGCCCCGGTCGAGGAGGCCTACGTGGCGACGGGTCGCTACGACAACGTCGCCTTCGCGGCCCGGCTCGGCGAGATCCTCGGTGAACTCCGCGTGCCGCTCCGCACATACGCCACCCGCGACTGGCGGGAGATGTGGATGCAGGACACGATGGAAGTGGGCACGGCGACGGCGGGCGCCGCGGCGATGGCCGTTGTGCTCGGCGGGCTTCGCAATGCCGACACGTTTCCGCCCACGCTGCTCGGGCCCGACGTGGCCGTCGCCACGGTGGGCGCGCCGCGTCCGCTGGCCGGAGGCGATGCGTGGGCCGACTGGTACGGCAACCTCGAGGCGAGCATTCCCACCGCCGCCCACCCGCACGGCCGGGCGATCCACGGCCGCAACCGGCTGACGGGCTGCTCGTTCCACCCGGAGGTCGTGGCCTTCCTCGCCGCCCAGCAGGTGCAGTCGCCGATCTGGATCGACACCTCGTGGCTGCTCATCAAGCACGTGGACGAGATCGTCTCGTTTCTGCCCGGCGCGGACGGCCGGGGAGCGATCGTCGTGCCCGATCCCGTGGCCGGGCTTGCCCTGCTCGGCGACGACGCGGCCGCCGGCGATCCGGAAGCTGCTGCTCGTCGGCGGGAGGCGAACACGCGGATCGCCCGGGCGATCGATGTGATGCTGCACGGCGACGCCGACCCGCCGCGGGCCGGAGGCGCGCCCGCCCCTCCAGGCCACGGCTCCGCCCGGGGCGGCGGCCTGCTCGATCTTCTCGGGCTCGATGACCGGCAGGTGGTCAGGCTGCCGGTGGCCTTCGATGTGCCCGCCGCAGGCCTGCTCGCCGACGGCGGCGTGACCGACGCTTCGTCGCTGTGGAGCAATCCCGTCAATGCCCTGTTCGTCAACGGCACCGTGATCTGTGGCGCGGCCGGGATGCCCGAGGCGGGCCGCGACGTGTGCCGGGAGCGCTTCCTGGCGGCCGGCGCCAGCCGGGTGGAGTTCATCGACGACGGCGTCTACCAGAAGAATCACGGCAACGTGCACTGCGCGACGAATGCCCGCCGGCGGGACGAGGCGGGTACGGCTGCGCCGTAGCTGCGCGATGGGTGCTGGCTTTTCGCAGCCGCGGGCGTGGGAATCCCGGAGCCACGGGCGTGCAGCCTGCGGAATCCGGGAGGCTGCAAGCCTGCACCAGGGTTACTTGAACGCCACTGCGGGGCCGCTCAGTTCCAGCACGATCTCCTGCGGCTGCTCGCCTGCCTGGTCCTTCACCTCGGCCGTCAGGCCGCTGCTGCCAAACCGCGTGTACTTCAGCGGGATCAGCAAGCGGCCGAGCGAATCGCCGCCGCCCGCCTTCCCCGGCCGCTGGCCCTCGTAGCACGACACGCTCACGCTGTGCGTGCCCGGCACGGCGCCGTCGTTCGGGCCATACGACGAGAGCGTGAACGATCCGTCTCCACCCAGGTCGGCCACGGCCGCCTGGCCCTTGTCGGGCTGAAACATCACGCTGCCGTACGGCAGCGGTTCGCCGTTGTAGAGCACCTTGCCCCTCACCGGCACGACCCGCGGACTGCCCCGCTTGCAGCCACCGGTCGCGGGAGCCGCAAGCATCGCGAGCGCCACCAGGAGCACAGGGCCGCACGACCGCCGCGTCAGGTCTGCCGATCGCCCCGCACCACCCCGGCAGGCAGGCCACGGGCCGGAGGCGGCATCAGCAGGCTTGGTATGCGTCGGACATGCCACGGTCGTCTCCTCGAGAAGATGGTGAAGGTTATGAGGCGTGCGGAGCGGTCGATGATGGTCGCGAATCGGGGGCACGGGACGCCGGCTCGTCCGCCGAAACACGGGAGGGTGCGTCGGCCGACGGGGCCGATTCGGGATCGCCGGTTTCGGTGGCCGAGAAGAGCGACACGACCAGCGGCTCGGTCGTACCCGGAAACACCGTGAACTCGATGCCGCTCGACCCGAATCGCGTGTACCTCACCGGCACGATCAGGTTCTCGACCGACTGCACCTCGGCCAGGGGGTCGAACGCCGTCACCGCCACCCGGTAGGTGCCGGGCGGCACGCCGTCGTTCGGCACGTAGCGCGAGAGCGTAAACGTGCCGTCCCCGGCGATCTCGCCGGTCGCCGTCTGGCCGGCGGCGGGCTGAAACTGCACCACGCCCGACGAGAGCGGCCTGCCATCGAGCAGCACCACGCCCTTCACGGGCACGAGCAGCGGCGGCCGCATGCAGCCCGCCACGCCCACCACCGCACCTCCCAGCACCGCACCCACCGCCAGCAGCCGCCGGAAGGCCCCGGCATCACTGCAGGTCATTGACCGACTCGCTGCCGTTGACGGTGGCGAACTTCTGGTAGACGAGCAGTTCGATCGTGTCGTTGACGGGCCGCACGCTGCCGTCGGCCATCACGAAGAGCGTGGTGTCGGGGTGGTAACTTCCGAGTGGGAGCTTGTTGAGACCGCCGGCGTTGCTCCGCGTCTGCTTGGAGTTTGGCGTCAGTTCGAACTCCTTGACGTGGTAGATCTCCGGCACGGTGCTCAGGTAGTTGCCGGCGAGAAACCAGGGCCGCATGTTGCCGGGCGACACCTGCCACTCGCCACGCTGCACGTAATAGTCGCGGTGGCAGTACTCTCCGATCATGAAGCTCTTCGAGGTGCCGTCTTTGATCTGCTTGATCGGGCGGCCCACGCCCATCACCGTGGTGCCGCTGCCGCAGGTCGCGCCGCTGGCGGCGATCGTGCCGGGCCCGACGAGGTTGAAGCAGCCGTTGTCGGGATAGGTGTTGCCGATGAGGCATGGAGCCGACGAGCCGTTGGCGGGCTGGGCGCCGCCGCAGCCGGCGTAGGTGATCTCGGCGCCGTTCTCATAGTCGTTTGGCGAGGTCGTCATCACCTTGGGGTGCGGGTAGGACGGGCAGACGTACGACGTCACGAGCTGGTTGCGGGCCGGGTCGTTGAGCGCATTGCCCGTGTAGTTGAACACGATCTGGTCGAACGCCTGCTTCTCCTCGAAGTAGGGCAAGATCGTGGTGAACAGGCCGCGCTTCTGAAAGCTGCCGCCGGTGGGCTTCTTGTCGATGCTCGGCGGCAGCATCCTCTTGGCCGACTCGTAGGTCAGGCAGCCGACGCCAATCTGCTTGAGGTTGTTGCTGCAGGCGGAGCGCCGGGCCGCTTCGCGGGCCGTCTGCACGGCGGGCAGCAGCAGCCCGATGAGCGTGGCAATGATCGCGATCACCACCAGCAGTTCCACCAGCGTGAACCCTCGACGCGTCGACCACGGCATGGACCACGCTTGCGTCGAACGGCGATGGGCGGAACGGCACGGCAAGGAACAGGCGGCGTTCGGCATGGTCACGACTCCTTCGGTTTTTTCCCAATCAGAATGATAGGCCCGAGTTTCAAATCCGGCAATACTTTATTCGACCGACTTTGCTCGTCCGATTCTGCTCGTCTCATTCCGCTCGTATGGGGAACTCGTCTGGGACACTCGTCCTGAAGAGACGGCCAGCGGCGGTGGCCACAGGATGGTGGCGACGCGATGGCCACCTCGCGGCGACGCTGATTGGCGCGGCAAAGAGGCGAGGCCCGCCTTGTGGGCGGGCCTCGCGATGATCTCACGGTGCTGTCGGTGGCGGGCGGTGCTTCGCCCCACGACCACCTCGGATCAGCCTTCCGACCGCCGCTTCCGCGACGCGACCAGGCCGATCACCGCGAAGGCACTCCCCATGACAGCATAGGTCGAGGGCTCCGGCACCGTGAAGATCATCGGTTGGTGGCGGCGTGATGGACGACGAAGGTCGTGCCGTCGCAGACGGCCGTGCCGGCCCCCTTGTCGTCGCCGACGAGATCGATCCGCAGGCGGTTGGGGCGCTCCACGAGCACGGTGTGTTCCTTCGTGCCGCCAAGC
>JBJTQP010000263.1:0-13647 GCA_046075685.1 Planctomycetaceae bacterium
ACGTGGTGCAGAAGATCGGCTCGGTCGAGGAACTCGAGAAGAATGTGATCCATCCGCAGATCGACGGCATCTTCCGGGCCCAGGTCTCGCGGTCCCCGGCGATCGCCTACCAGCAGAACCGGGCCGAGGAGCAGAAGGCGGCCGAGGAGGCGGTGCGGCAGGACCTCGCCAAGTATCGCGTCGAGGTGGTCTCCGTGATGATCACCAACATCCACCTGCCCGAGGCGCTGATGAAGACGACCCAGCAGAAGAATCTCGCCGAGCAGGAAAAGTCGATGTACGACGCCAAGAAGGATGCCGAGCAGCGCCGGATCGAGTTCGAGAAGACGAAGGCCGAGGCCGACGCGCAGGTCAAGATCATCTCGGCCGAGGCGGGCATCAAGGTGGCGCAGCACGAGGCCCGGCAGGTCGAGGAGCGGGCCAAGGGCGATGCCTCCAAGGTCCGCATGATCGCCGAGGCCGAAGCCTCGAAGACGAAGCAGATCGGCGACGCCGAGGCGAGCATCGTCCAGGCCAAGGGCGAGGCGCAGGCCAAGGCCTACCGCGCCCCGGTCGACGCGCTCACGGCGCAGGGCGTGACGAACGTGGAGGTGATGAAGGCGATCTCGTCGGCCGGCCTGAAGATCACGCCCGACGTGATGGTGGGCGGCGCGGACGGCGGCGAAGGCGGCGGCCTCGTCCAAGTGCTGCTCGCGCAGCTGATCCGCGAGCAGCGGGCCACGTCGGCCCCGGCAGCCGGCCCCCCGCCCTCGCCGGGCGCGTAGCCGCGTGCCGACGGGCCGAGGAAGGGCCCGCGCGGCCCCCGCTCACGCCCTTCATTCCGCGCCGGGTGCGGCTCCCGGGGTGGCGGTTTCGTCCGGCAGGGGCGGCAGATCGAGATCGTCCGGGGGCCGGCCGCCGGCAGGGCGTTCGAAGGCGGCCCCGAACCGTGTGAAGCAGTCTCGGAATCCGCCGTGGGCCAGGAAGAAGCGGTCTCCCTCCAGGCCCATGCACCGGTCGAGGCGGTCGGCCTTCCCGGTGGCGTCGTGACTGAAGGTCGCCCGGGTGATCTCGCGCCACTCACCGGCGGCCGTGCGGATCCACTGGTTTCCGTGGAGCGACCGCCGAAGGAGGTCTCCGGTGTCGCCGACGAAGTTCTCGCTGAAGCCGTGCAGACCGCGGAGGGTGCCGGTCTCGTGCGGCGCATCCCAGGCCGAGATCAACAGCCAGCGACGCTCGTCCTGGTGAAACCAGTAGCCGGCGAACACCGCCCGCGAGCCGTCGCGGGGCGTGGCGGTGACGAGAAACCGCTGCGGGGCGCCCGTCCGCCAGGGCACGGCGAGATGGCTGTGCCCTCCGGTGCCCTCGTCCCCGAAGTCGCCCGCGACGACGCCCTCTCCCTTGGCCACGAGCCGCACGCGATCCGCGTCGGCCACCCGGCGTCGATCCACCACCTCGCCGCCGCTGTCCCAGACGCTGAAGATGATTCGGCGCTCCGTCGGCGAGTTGACCTGCATGCCGAGATACCCGCGATGCCAGCCGCAGGCCATCACGAACGTGTGGATGGGAGCCTCAACGGCCGTGGCCTCCGCAGAGAAGCCGCGGACGTCGACCGGCGGCTCGACCGGATAGGCGAGGTGGACCGACGCGGCGTTCCGCCGGGGCGTGAGGTTGAACCGGGCGTCGGCGGCCGCCGGTCCATCCAGCACGAGTCGCTCCACGCGGAAGCGGTCCGCCGGCTCGTCGAGGCGGAGGACGAACGTGGCAAAGCCGCGGGCCTCGAGCCGGAAGCTGCCGAAGTCGATCCGCCCCGCCGCCATGGCCGACGGCACGCCCGGCCGCACCTGGTCGCCCACGGCCAGCGACAGCCGTGGCGGCGGCCCG
The DNA here is from genome assembly GCA_046075685.1 of Planctomycetaceae bacterium. Lineage (GTDB taxonomy): Bacteria > Planctomycetota > Planctomycetia > Pirellulales > UBA1268 > QWPN01. The sequence continues at coordinate 1,864 of JBJTQP010000263.1, forward strand.
TCGGCCGCCACGATCACGCCCGCCGTGAGTTCCCCGGGTGCGTTCACGAGGCCATGCCACTCGATCGTGGTGTCGCAATCCGACCAGCCGGAGATGCCGTCGCCGCCCACCCGCGCCCGGCTGGGATCGGGGTGCACGTAGGCCGTGAACGCGGGCACGTCGATGGCGGCCCCGCTTTGCGGCACGGCCATCGCGGCCAGGGCGAACAGCACGACCCGCGGGCCGGCCACATTCATGCGACGATCTCCGTGACGACCCGGCTGCCGGGCTTGGTGACGTTGGTGAGCCGCTGGTTGACTCCCATGAAGGGATGCGTGAGCCGCAGGTGGTCGAAGCCGAGGAGGTGCAGGATCGTGGCGTGCAGGTCGTGCACGCTCACCGGGTCGACCACCGACTGGTATCCGAGGTCGTCGGTGGCACCGTGGTTGTGCCCGGCCCGCACCCCGCCGCCGGCGAGCCAGATGGTGAACGCGCCGGGGTTGTGGTCACGGCCGATGAACGCCATCTCGCGGCCGTTGCGATTCTCCTGCATCGGCGTGCGGCCGAACTCGCCCGTCCAGACCACGAGCGTGTCGGCGAGCAGCCCCCGCCGCGCCAGGTCGGTCAGCAGCGCCGCCAGCGGGCGATCGACCGCCGCACACTTGCCCTTGAAGCCCTCGTTGAGCGCCTCGGAGGCTGCCGCGCCGTGGCTGTCCCAACCCCAGTCGAACGCCTGCACGAACCGCACGCCCCGCTCCACGAGCCGTCGCGCCAGCAGGCAGTTGTTGGCGAAGGACTCCCGGCCGGGCTCCGTGCCGTAGAGGGCGTGCGTCTCCCTGGTTTCGCGGGAGATGTCGAAGGCCTCGCTCGCGGTGGCCTGCATGCGATAGGCCAGTTCGTACTGCGCGATCCTGGTCACGGTCTCCGGGTCTCCGAACTCCGCGGCCGTCTCCCGGTTGATCGCGTCGATGGCGTCGAGCATCCGCCGCCGCAGCCCGGCGCTCACACCGGGAGGGTTGGCGAGGAACAGCACCGGGTCTCCCTCCGACCGGCATTGCACGCCCTGGAACACCGACGGCAGAAACCCGCCGCTCCAGACCGTCTTGCCCGCATCGGGGAGCTTGCCGCCGCTGGTCAGCACCACGAACCCGGGCAGGTCCTGATTGGGCGAACCAAGTCCGTAGGTGACCCACGCTCCGGCGCTGGGCAGGCCGGGGCTCTGGCTGCCAGTGTGCATCAGCATCTGTGCCGGGCCATGGTTGAACTGGTCGGTGACCATCGACTTCACGAAGCACAGCGTGTCGGCCCGGGCGGCAAGCAGCGGCAACCGGTCTGAGAACCAGTGGCCGCTCTCGCCGTGGCGGGCGAACGGGTAGACGGGTCCCAGCAGCCGGGGCACGCCCTGGATGAACGCGAACCGGCGGCCCTCGAGCAGCGACGACGGCGTCGGCTGCCCGTGGAGCCGCTGCAGGTCGGGCTTGTAGTCGAAGAGCTCCAGCTGGCTCGGCGCACCCGCCATGTGCAGGTGGATCACGCGGTTCGCCCGTGGGGCGAAATGCGGTCGCCGCGGCAGGAAGGGCCGGGCCGGATCGACGGACATCCCGTCACCGTCACCCCGCGCCTCCGCCCCGGCGAGCCAAAGAGCCCCCAGCAGGCCGCCGGCGCCCGCGAGAAACTGCCGCCGCGTGTTGGCGAGGGCCCGGTCATGGACGAGCTGGTCGAGAAGCTGCATGCGGCACGCCTAGCGCACAAGGGCGATGTCGAGGTTGAGGATCGCGGTGGCCACCACCTGGAGCGCGGCCAGGTCGGCGGCCTCACCGGCCTGATCCCCGCCGGCATGATCCCGGACGGCCGCCTCGTACACGCCCGTCAGGTGATCGACCATGCCGGGCGGCGGCTGGGCGAGCGTCACGAGCCGGCATCCTGCCGCGATGCGGTCGCGTGGCGATCCGCCACCCGATGCCATCCGGGCGGCAAGGCCTCCGGCTAGCTCGATCATCATCGGGTCGTTGAGGGTGGCGAGGGGCTGGAGCGGCGTGTTGGTGGGAATCCGCCGGGCCGTGCAGGTGTCCCGGCTCGGGGCGTCGAAGGCGAGCCATGCCGGGTAGCCGGCCGTCCGCTTCACGAAGGTGTAGATCGAGCGGCGGTACCGATCCTCGCCCTGCGACGTCTCCCAGGTCGCGCCGCTGTAGACCGTCTTCCAGATCCCCTCGGGCTGCGGCGGAAACACCGGCCGCCCGAACATCGTGCCCGAGAGCAGGCCCGACCACGCCAGCGCCTGGTCGCGGACCATCTCGGCGGTCAACCGGCTGCGGGGCCCCCGCGCCAGCAACCGGTTGCGGGGATCGCGGGCCAGCAGCCCCGGCGCGGACGCCGCCGACTGGCCGTAGGTGGCCGAGACCGCGATCTCCTGCAGAAAGCGCTTCATCGACCACCGGTGGTCGCGGACGAGCCGCACCGCGAGGTGATCGAGCAGGTCCGGATGCGAGGGGCGGCTGCCCGAACTGCCGAAATCCTCCAGCGTCTCCACGATGCCCGTGCCAAACAGCTCGGCCCAGAGTCGATTGGCCAGCACCCGCGCCGTGAGCGGGTTCGTCTCGCTGACGAGCCAGCGGGCCATGCCGAGCCGGTCGGGGGGCGTGTCCGGCGGCGGGGCGAAAGCTGCCGGCAGGCCCGGCATCACGGCGGCGGCGGGATCGAGGCGATTGCCGCGGACGAGCACGCGGGTGATCCGCCGGGCGCCGGCGGCCTGCTCGGCCAGCACCGGAACACGCGGCGCCGCGAGGCCGGCGAGCGTCGACTCCGCGGAGCCGACCCGATCGGCCGCCCGTCGCCACGCGTCGTCGCGGACCATGTCGGTCCAGCGGCCGTCGACCGAGGTCTCGAGCCGCGCCCGCCGCAGGGTGCAGGCCTGCGTGCCGACGTTGGAGGCCGCCGACTGGGTGATCGACACTCGCACGCGGCCGTCGGCCGGCACGCCGGCAGGCTCGGCGAGCACGAAGATGCACCACCGGGGGCGGTCGAGGGTGGGAAACCCGCCAAACCCGTCGGGATTCTTGTGCAGGCTCGCCCTCGGATCGTAGGGTCCCTCCACCGAATCGGCGACCACCGCCGCGATCGGCAGCACCTGATCGACGGCCTGCCCGACGTCGGCCCGGCCGGACACCGCGCCGGGCATCCGCAGTTCGAACAGCGACACCACCGCCCCCCGCTCCGGCGGCGCCGCCTCCTCACCGCCCGACTCCAGATCGATCGTCAGCCGGATCGCGGTGGTGCCCGCCGGCAGCACGGCGTCGAGATCGTAGCGGACGCCCACCGGCAGGGTGCCGGCCGCCTCGATGCGGCCCGGCCGGGGAACCGTGAGCGATCCACCGGTCGTCGTCGCCTGCCGGATGTCGAGCGGCCGCCACTCAGCCGCCACCCGGGCGACGCCGCTGCCGAGGGCATGCAGGTCCCGCCGCGCCGCGCCGAGCGTGCGCAGCAGGCTGCTCACGGCGTCGCATGCCGGCCCGGGGGGCGGCACGGGCAGCGTGGGAAACTCGTCGTTCTGGTCGCAGTCGTCGGTCCCGTTGAAGTAGGCCATGAACCGGTAGTAGGCCTCGTGCGGCAGCGGGTCATACGGGTGGGCATGGCACTGCACGCAGCCGAAGGTCGTCGCCTGCCAGGTCGTCCATGTCGTGTTCACCCGATCCATGACCGCGGCCATGCGATATTCCTCGTCGTCGGTCCCGCCCTCGGTGTTGGTCTGCGTGTTGCGGTGGAACGCCGTCGCCAGCAGGTCGTCGGTCGTCGGCTCCGGCAGCAGGTCGCCCGCCAGTTGCCGGATCGTGAACTGGTCGAACGGCATGTCGTCGTTGAAGGCCCGGATCACCCAGTCCCGCCAGGGCCAGATCGTGCGGGTGGGATCCTTCTCGAAGCCGAACGTGTCGGCGTAGCGGGCGAGATCGAGCCACACCGCGGCCCACCGCTCGCCGAACTGCGGCGCAGCCAGCAGTCGTGCCACCACCCGCTCTTTCGCCAGCTGCACCGCATGCGGGTCGCCCGAGCCTCCGCCGTCCGCCAGGTATGCGTCGTAGTCCTCGATCGTCGGCGGCAGTCCCACCAGATCGAGCGAGACCCGCCGCAGCCATTCGTGAGGCCGGGCAGGCGGTGCTGCCGGGAGCCCCTCGGCCGCGAGCCGCGCCGCGACGAAGCCGTCGAACGGCACCCGCGGCCACGTCGAATCGTTCACGGCGGGCACCGGCGGATCGACGGGGGGCGCGAACGACCAGTGCTTTCGCCATCCGGCTCCGGCAGCGATCCACGCCCGGAGCGTGGCAACCTCCGCCGGCGACAGCCCGCGGCCGTGCTCGGGCGGCGGCATCCGTTCGGCGGCGTCGGCCGTCGTCACCCGGCGCATGAGCTCGCTGGCGTCGGGATCACCCGGCACGAGCGCCGGCGCCCCCGACTCGCCGCCGCCGACCGCCTGCTCCCGCGACACGAGCGACAGCCCGCCCGCCTGCTTCACACCCCCATGGCAGGCGGTGCAGTGCGCCGCGAACAGCGGCCGCACGTCGCGGTCGAAGTCGACGGGGTCGGCAGCGTGGGCCACGGCCGCCACCACGGCCACCACGACGCACAGACCGGGGCTCGAAGGCATCGCTCTGGCTCCATCACCGCGGGCGCCGGCCCACCCGCACGACGACGGTCTCCTCGCGGCCGCCGCGGACCACGCCCAGCGGCACCTCCTCGCCGATCGGCGTCCGCGTGAGGTGCAGCACGAGCCCGGCGGGCTCCGCCACCATCGCGCCGTCGTACGACGTCACGAGGTCGCCCGGCCGGATCCCCGCCACCGCGGCCGGGGATCCCGGCTCGACGGCCGCCACCAGCACGCCGAACACGTCCGGCGGCGACGACTTGAGCGCCATGCCGAGATAGCCGCGCTCGACGTAGCCGTCCTCCACGATCTCGCGGCACACCCGCCGGGCCGTTCCGCTGGGAATGGCGAACCCGATGCCCGAGTAGTCCTTGCCCACGATCGCCGTGGTGATCCCCATCACGTGGCCGTGCACGTCGACCAGCGGCCCGCCGGAACTCCCGGGATTGATCGCCGCATCGGTCTGGAGGAACTCCTGATACGGGCTCTCGACCACGCCGCGGCGGCCGACGGCGCTGACGATCCCGTAGGTGATCGTGCGGTCGAGCCCGAAGGGATTGCCGATGGCCCAGACCATCTCACCCACCTCGAGCGTGTCGCTGTCGCCCCACGACGCCGCCGGCAGGTCGGACGCCTCGATCCGCAGCACCGCGAGGTCGGTTGCCGCATCGGCGCCGAGCAGCCGGGCCGGAAAACGCCGGCCGTCCGCGAGGGCCACGTCGATCTCGGTGCTGTTGGCCACCACGTGGTAGTTGGTCACGATCACGCCGCCCGGATCGACGATGACTCCCGACCCCGCCTCGACGGCGGTCGGGCCCGCAAGCGGCAGGCCCCGCAGCGCGGCGATCTCGTCGGCCACCGTGGTGATCCGCCGCTGCGCGGTGACGTTGACCACGGTCGGGCCGATGATGCGGGCCAGCGTGGTGAACATCTTGCCGACCGACCTGAGCTCCGCCTGCGAGGCCGCATCCCGGATCGCCGCGAGTTCGGCCCGCGTCCGGGCGTACTGCATGCGGCCCGACAGCGAAGGCAGCGAAATCAGCCCCACGAGCGTCACCAGTCCCCCGAGCAGCAGCAGCGTCCGCCGGTTCGCGGCACGATGGTCCGCGGACGTCATCCGGCACCTCCCGGGGCCAGGAGCCCAAGCCGCACGAGGTTGACGGCCGTCTTCGCGGCCCGGGAAATCGCCACGTCAGCGGCCCCCCCGAGCACGTGCTCGACCGTCGTCACGCCCGCGGCCGTCGCGATCGCGATCGTCACCGCCCGCCGGCCCTCGGCGGCAGGTCGCACGTCGCCGACGGCCAGGGCGATGTCCGCGGCTCCGGCGCGCCGCAGCGCCTCCGCCTCCCCGGCCGCATCGGCGGGCAGCGACGGCAGTACCCGACCGCCACGAAAGGCCGCCGCCCTGGTTCCGCACCGCGCCGCCGCCGCGGCGAGCACCGCCGCCACGCGGCCCTCCGTGCCGGACTCGATGGTGGCGAGCGTCGTGCCGGCGGCGGCCACCGCGGCGAGCACGGCATCCTCCACCTCGTCATCCTCGACGCCGTAGGCGATCGTCCCCAGGCAGTCGCGGATGGTGGCCTCGGTCGGTGCGATCGTGGCGAGACACTCCGCCTCGTCGCGGCCCCGCGCGGCGATCCGCAGCGTGATCGTGGCCTCGTGCGCGGTGATCCCGACGAGCGGATCGCGGCCGCGGCGAATCATGTCGGGCAGCATCGCCTCCACCGCGCTCTCGCCCGCGCCGAAGCACTTGATGCGCCGCTGCACGATCGTGGCCCGGTCGGGCATCAGGGCGAGGATCGCCGGCCCGGCCGTCTGCCTCCACATCAGGCGCATCTCGGCCGGCACGCCCGGCAGCGCGAACGCGCGGCAGCCGCCCCCGGAGCCCGGCAGATCGATGTCGATGCCGGGGGCGGTGCCCTCGGGGTTGGGAATGATCCTGCTGCCCCGGGGAAACTCCGCCTGCCGGCGGTTCGACGCCGGCATCGGCACGCCGCGGCGCGAGAATCGCGATTCCACGTCGGCGAGCGTTGCCGCGGAGAGATCGAGCGGCACCCCGGCGACGGCGGCGAGCACGTCCCGCGTGAGGTCGTCGGCGGTCGGGCCGAGACCCCCGGTCGCCACGACCAGCGTCGCCCGGGACGCTGCCAGGCGAAAGGCCTCGACGCCGGCCTCCAGGGTGTCCGGCACCGTGGTGTGGAAGGTCACCGGCACGCCGAGCACGCCGAGCTCCGCCGCCAGCCAGCGGCTGTTGGTGTCGAGCCGCTGGCCCGACGTCAACTCGTCGCCGATGGCGATCAGTTCCGCATGCATGGGTCGGCTTCCGGGCGGAGTTCCCGCAGGTGGTGCGGGGCGACTATCCTGCATCATCTATACCGCTGCCGTGACGGGGCCACCATGGCCCGCCCGGTCGATTCCGCTCCGCCCCCCACGATACCCTGCCATGCTGCGACTCGGATTGCTGGGCTGCGACGCGCGGATGGCGAAGGTTGCGGCCGCCGCGGTCCGTCGCGGCGATCGGCTGGTGGCGGCGTGGCACGTCGGCGACGCCCTGCCCAAGGGCCTCGACGTGCCCCGGCTCAGCGGCTGGGAGCCGCTCCTCGACGCCGCCTCCTGCGACGCCGTGCTCATCGGCTCGGCGGAGTGGGGCGACGCGGGCCGCGAAGCCGTGCGGACGCTCGTGCAGGCGGGCCGGACGCTCGTCCTGGCCCAGCCCCTCGAACTGTCGATGCTGTGGGCCTATGAACTCGACATGATCCGTCGCGACACCGGCGCCACGCTCGTGCCCTGCCTTCCCGATCGACTGCACCCGTTCATCGCGAGGCTTCGGGAACGGATCGAGGCGGCGGCCGGCGGTGTCGCCGACGCCGAGTCGTTGCAGCTCGAACGGCGGATGCCGGAGCGGTCGCGGGAGGCGGTGCTCGGCCAGTTCGCCCGCGATGTCGACCTGATTCGCGTCCTCGCCGGGGATCCCGCCAAGCTGGCGACGCTCGGCGCCGCCGATGCCGACACCGCGTGGCCGACGCTGGCGGTGGGGCTCACTGGACCGGGTCTGGTGCCGGCCCGATGGCAGGTGGCCCCGGCGGGCGACCCGGGCCTCACGATCCGCCTCCAGTCCGGCGCCGGGAGCGTCGTCGTCGACATCCCTGACGATCCCGCCCGCCCATGGACCCTCGATGGCGTGCCGCCCGACGCGCCCGGCTTCGACCCCGATGCGGCGGTGCTCACCGCACTCGACCGGGCGCTCGGCCATGGACAGCCGCTTGGACAGCCGCTTGGCGATGCGCTGATCCCGGCGGCGTCGTGGAGCGACGCCGCGCGGGCCGTCGAACTCGCGGAGACCGTGCCGCGGAGCCTCGCCCGAGGCCGCGCGATCGACCTGCACCGCGAGGAGTTCACCGACCTGGGCACGTTCCGCGGCACCATGGCGTCGCTCGGCTGCGGCCTCATCGTGCTGGCACTCGTGGTGGTGATCGTGGCCACGCTGGTGGCGGGCGTGGCCCGCGAGTTCCGCTGGGATGCGCTCGGCTGGCTGGCGGACGCCTGGCCTGCCGCCGTGCTCGCGGTGCTGGGGGTGTTCCTGGCCCTGCAGACCATTCCCCTCCTGATGGGGAGATCCACGGGGGATCAGTCGCCGGGCCGGCCCGACCGCCCCTAAGACCGGTCGGGGGCATTCCGCCGCGTTTTTGAGGTTCCGAGCGGGTTTTTTCCAGGCGGTGCTAGCACTGCTGGAAAGGTGTGCGGGCTGAACGGCCCGCGGGTGGGCCGGGAGCACGATCCTGCCGATTCTCCCGTCAGGAGCGGGGCCTGTGGGGCGGCCCGCCGATCCGGGGCGACGGGAACTCCAGGCATGCGGGCGACGCGGACGTGGCTGTCGGCGCTGGCCGTGATCGCATCCTGCCTCGTGTGGGCGTCGGCCCGTGGCGAATCTCGCCGCACCGCCATCGTGATGGCGATCGAGTCGCAGCGCGACTCGGTCGTCAACATCCACGGCCAGAAGGTGGTGGGTGGCGAGGACGGCGGCGAGGGCGAGGTTCGCCGCGTCAACGGCATGGGCACGGGGGTGGTGATCGATCACCGCGGCTACGCCGTCACCAACTTCCACGTCATCGACGGCGTGAAGCGGATCGAGGTCACGCTGGCGTGCGGCAGGACCACGTCGGCGACGCTTGTCTCGCATGACCCGCGGACGGATCTGGCGGTCATCAAGATCGCCACCGACGAGCGGCTTCCGGTGGCGACGCTCGGCACATCCGGCGACCTGATGATCGGCGAGACGGTGCTGGCCCTCGGCAACGCCTACGGCTACGAGCACACCGTGACGCGGGGGATCATCTCCGCCCTGCACCGCAACGTCGAGGTGAGCCGCACGCAGAAGTACGAGGACCTGATCCAGACCGACGCGTCGATCAACCCGGGCAACTCCGGCGGGCCGCTGCTCAACATCAACGGCGAGGTGATCGGGATCAACGTGGCCGTGCGGGCCGGGGCCCAGGGGATCGGGTTCGCGATCCCGATCGACCGCGTGCTCGACATCGTCTCGCGGCTGATCGCCACGGAGCGGCTGGAGCAGACGTGGCACGGTCTTGTCGTGCGGGGCGACGGCAGCCGCGGCGCGGTCGTGGAGGCCGTCCATCGCCGCAGCCCCGCCGAGTCCGTCGGCATGCGGGCGGGCGACCGGATCACCCGCATCGGCGACGTCGCCGTGGCCCACCAGGTGGACGTCGAGCGGGCGATGATCGGACGCCGTCCCGGCGACTCCATCCCGGTCACGATGGTGCGGGCCGGGGCCGAGGAGCAGATCGACCTCTCGCTGGCCGAGGCCCGGCGGGACACGGTCTCCCTCGACGACCGGTGCTGGAACGAACTCGGGCTGCGGTTCCAGGCGGCGCCCGTCACGCGGGTGCAGAAGCTGCAGTCGCGCTACCGGGGCGGGCTTGTCGTGACGTCCGTCCGCGACGAGGGCCCGGCCGCCGAGCAGGGCATCCAGGAGGGTGACATCCTCGTCGGGCTCCACGTCTGGGAGACGATCGCTCCCGACAACGTCGCCTACATCCTCGACAAGGCCGTCGAGGAGCACCTCAATCCCATCAAGTTTTACGTGCTCCGCGGCCGGGACACGCTCTTCGGCCACCTTGTCTCGGACACCGTCCGCCGCTGATTTGGCCCCGGGCGGTTGCCGCCGGCTGAGTGACTGCCACAATCGCGGCATGGAACTCGACTTCGTGGCGGCAGTGCTGGCGCGGATTCCTGCCGATCGCCGGCTCGAGGTTCCGCCGGGCGACGACGCGGCGGTCCTGCGCCCGCCGGCCGGGCGGCGGACCGTGGTCACGGTCGACATGCTGATGGAGGGCACCGACTTCGTGTTCGGCCCGGAGTGCACGCCCAGGCAGGTGGGGCACAAGGCCTTGGCCGTCAACCTCAGCGACCTTGCAGCCATGGCGGCCCGACCCGAGGCCGCCGTCGTCGCGGTCGCCCTGCCCCGCCACCACGGCGACGCCGTCGGCCGGGGCCTGCTCGACGGCATCCTCTCCCTGGCGGAGATGCACGGCCTGACGCTCGCCGGCGGCGACACCAACGCCTGGGACGGACCGCTCGTGGTGTCGATTACGGCGCTCGGCAGCGTGCCGCCGGGCCGCTGCTGGCGGCGCGACGGCGCCCGCCCGGGCGACCTGCTCGTCGTCAGCGGGGCGTGCGGCGGCAGCATCCTCGGGCGGCATCTCGCGGTCTCGCCCCGGGTGAGGGAGGCGGCGGCGATCGCGGCCGGGTTCGACGTGCATGCGGCGATCGACGTCAGCGACGGTCTGTCGCTCGATCTCGCCCGCATGATGCAGGCCAGCGGCACCGGCGGCGTGCTCGACCTCGCGTTGGTGCCGGTGCATCCCGACGCCCGCATGCTGGCGGCGCGACCGGGCGACGGCCGCAGCCCGCTGGATCATGCCCTCGCCGATGGCGAGGATTTCGAACTCCTGCTCGCCATGCCGCCTGCCGACGCCCACAGGCTCGTCGAGTCCGCTCCCGACCTGCTCGGCGTACCGTGCACCGTGATCGGTGAAGTCCGGGCGGCCCCCGGCCTTTCAGCGCGCGGTGCCGACGGCGCGACGCTGCCGCTCGAGCCGCGGGGATATGAGCATGCCTTCGACGCCTGAAGGATCTGCGTCCGCGTCCGCGGCCGCCGACCACCCGGCGCGGACGGTTGCGGTGGCCGACGAGACGTCGCTCGGCGGGTTCGCCCACAGGCTCGTCGCCGCCCTGCCACGGCCCGCCTTCGTGACGCTGCACGGGGATCTCGGGGCAGGCAAGACCACGCTGGTCAAGGCGGTGGCCGCCGCCCTCGGGATCGACCCGGCCGGCGTGGTCAGCCCGACCTTCGGCCTGGTTCATGAGCACGTCACCCCGGTCGGCCTGCTTTTGCACGCCGACCTCTACCGGCTTCCCGGCTCGGACGACCTGCAGGAACTCGGCTGGCACGACGCGGTCGCCCGGGCCGCGTGGGTGTTCGTCGAATGGCCCGAGCGGGCCGGCCGCGTGCTGCCGGCAGATCGGCTCGACATCGCGATCGAGATCCACTCGCCGACGTCGCGAACCCTGCGGCTGATCGCCCGCGGACCGCGGCATGCCGCGGCGATCGGCTCGCTGGCGGGCTGATACGGCTCACACGAGAGCCTCGCGCGTTCGTGAGGCTCGGGGCTGCCCATGCCCGTCGCCGGGCGTTCGCGTCGGGCATCCTGCCCGACGCTCACTCGGATGCCGCCATCGCTTCGCCCTCGTGGCTTCGCGTGGCGTCATACGCCGGCTCTCGGGCACGGGCAGCCCCTCGCTGAGATTCTCGTAGCCGCGGGCTTGCAGCCTGCGGAATCCGGTCGCGATGCCGGTTTGCTCCCGCCTGTCGCTCACTCCAGTCGCCAGCCGAGGGCTCTGCCGATCGCGTCGCCCCGCGGTAGACTTCCGTTACCGCGGTGTTCAGCCGCCATCGCATCCCACGACACCGCGCCCGCCTTTCGATCCCCACATGATGGAGCGTCTTCCCCAGGCATGGCAGGTGGCGACGGCGGCGGCCGTCGCCGGCATCGCGGTGGGGCTTGCCGGTGCCCTGCTGCAGCGATCCGCGCCGTGGATGGTCGGCGACCTCCACGTGTCCGCCCCGGCGGAGGGAGCGGCGCCGCGGG
>JBJTQP010000264.1:0-43560 GCA_046075685.1 Planctomycetaceae bacterium
ATTGGCCGCGAGCGTGCCCGGCTCACCAGCGAACTGGAGGCCCGCGAGGCCCGGATCAAGCAGCTCATGCTGCGCTACAACGAGCTCGTGGAGGAGGGCATTCGCGTGGGATACTCGCAGTCGGAGCGGTATCCCAAGGTCATTCAAGGGGAAGCCGTCACTGGCTACGAGGAACCTTCAACCGAGTTCCTCGAAGCGGAGCGGACGATCGGCGATCAGGTGCTCCGGGAGACCGGTGAACTCTACGCCAACTACCCGATCCCGATGCCCGCCCGAGAGATGGCCCGCACCGCCCAACTCGTCGCACGGATCCGCGAGTATCACGCCGAGAACTACCGCACGAGGCTGGACCAGGAACGCGGCTTCATGGATCAACTTCACCTCGTCGACGTCGCGGCGATTCCCTTTCCGGACGACCCACCCATCATCTATCCCAACGCCGAGAGTTGGGCGCGGCTCTCGCAGAAGCGGAGCCAATACAAGGCGGCGGCGTATGACCCGCTGAGCCCCGTCGAAAAGCAGATTCAGGATGCCTTGCAGACCACCACGCCTGCGAACTTCACGTTTCAAGACAGTTCGCTTCAGGACGTGAAAAAAAGCATCGAGGATGCGTTTCAGATTCCTGTGATTTTCGACATGAAGGCCATGGAGCAAGATCAAATAGACATCAACGATCCTCAGGCCTTTGCCATCACCGAAAACCTGCCGGGCATTCCTCTCCGCTCGGCACTTCGGCAGTTGCTCGGGAGTCGAGAACTCGCCTACGTCGTCAAAGACAACGTCTTGAAGATCACAACCAAGAACGCGGCTTCGAGCGACCTCGTCGTCAAGGCCTACCCCGTAGCCGATCTTGTCGTTCCCATAGGCGGTGGCCAAAACACGGTAAACCCATTCAATCTTGGCGGCACCAACAACCAGGGTCAAAACAACGCCCTGCAGGGCGGCGGTATGGGAGGGGGCGCCGGGGGGAACGTCGGCGGGTTCTGCTGGCTCGCTCGCGAGGTGTACGGAATCCACGACGGGCGCTGGCTCGTGTTTCGTGACTGGATGATGAGCGACGCCCCGTCGTGGCTCCGCGACACCTACGCGTCGCACGGTGAGGCCGCCGCCGCTTGGACCAGAACCCGGCCGCTCGCCAAGGCCGGCCTCAGAAAGATGATGGACCTTGTCGTCGCGGCCAGACTGGAGGCGGTTGACGCGATCGCGACAACCACTGTCGCGGGGCACTTCCAAGTCAAAGCGGCAAGCGAGCGAGTGGCCAGCACGAGTTCCGCACGGGATGTCGACGGCCGCCCGGCTGACGCACCACCCGAAAGCCGCGGCTTACCCGCTGATATTCTCTCCGCTGCTGATCTCCCGGCCGCCCTCGCCACCTACCTGAACCCGCCGGCCGAAACCGGCGAGGCAGCCAGTGCCGCCAAGGACGACCGGAGTGCGGCGGGCCGCATGGCCGAACTCCGTGCGTCTGCAGGAAGCCTCGGCCGACTCGGCGACTACAGCCGTGCCGCCGACCTCCTCTCGGCGGCGATCGCCTGCGGCCATGGCGAGCCGTGGATGTATGAGTCGCTCGCCGTTGCCATGGAGGCAGCCGGTCGGCCCCGCGACGAGATCGACCGCGTGCTCCTCTCCACGGCCGACCTCAGCGGCACCCCGTCGGATCTCCTGCACCTCGCCTCTTATCTGGCCCGCTTCGGCTCCGACCAGCAGGCCATGCGGATCTGTCGAAAAATCGTCCGCATCGATCCGACAAACCGCGAGGCGTATGCGCTCGCCATGACGGTCGCCGGCAGGCTGGACGACCTGCAGACCCTCGCCTGGGCGTGCCCCGGCGTTCTCACGAACGAGTGGCCGGCAGCGGACCAGGAGATCGTTCGCCGTGCCGGCCGGCTCGCAAAAGCCACAGTCGCGGCCCTGGAGAAGGCAGACCGAAAGGAGGAGGCGGACGCTCTCCGGGCTGCCCTCGACGCCGCGCTCGTTCGCGACTTTGTCGTCGATGTCACCTGGAGCGGCGATGCCGACATCGACATCATGGTCGAGGAGCCGACCGGCAGTGTCTGCAGCCGTACAGCTCCGCGCTCACCGGCGGGAGGGCTTCTGCTGGGTGACACCTCCGCAGCGGTCGAAGGAGACGGAACGCATCACGAGCGCTATGTCGCCACGTTCGGGTTTCCGGGCGATTACCGCGTGCTCGTCAAGCGGGTGGCGGGGACGGTGGCGGGCGATACGGTGACGGTCGAGATGACGGTGATGAAGGGGACCGACCGCGAGAAGACGCTGCGAGAGCACGTCCGCGTCACCAGCGACGACCAGGTGCTGGCTGTGAAGGTGCCCGACGGCCGGCGGCATGAACCGCTCGGCGAAGCCCAGGTGGCACAGGACGTGCGACTGCAGCAGGCCGTTGGCCGCACCATCCTGGCCCAACAGCTGGCGACGATCACCGACGCAGAAGCCATGGAATCGATGTCGCAGAGCCGGGAGAGCAGCCCCGGGGCACGTGCACCCGCAGTGCCTTTCTCGCGCGGCGGCGCCGTCGGATATCAGCCTGTCATCACGACGCTTCCCGAGGGCCTCAACCACAGCGTGACGGTGGTGGTGTCGCCGGATCGTCGCTACGTCCGGTGCACGTGCAATCCGTTTTTCTCCGGGATCGGACAGGTGACAACCTTTACGTTCAGCGGCGGCGGTGGAGGTGGCGGCGGCATGGGTGGCATGGGCGGCGGCGGTATGGGTGGTGGTGGCATGGGTGGTGGCATGGGTGGTGGTATGGGCGGCGGCATGGGTGGTATGGGTGGCGGTGGCATGGGCGGCATGGGTGGCGGCGGTATGGGTGGCGGCGGCATGGGTGGTGGTGGCATGGGCGGCGGCGGTATGGGTGGTGGTGGCATGGGCGGCTTCTGTTGGGTTGCCCGCGAGGTCTACGGAGATGCCAACCCGAAGTGGCTTCTCTTTCGCTCCTGGCTGCAGACGGATGCACCACGCTCGCTCCACGCCGCATACGCCAGCCACGGCGAGTCGTGGGCGGCATGGATCCGCGACAAGCCCGCTGCGAAGGCCGTCGTGCGTTTCCTGATGGACCGCGCCATCGCCGGAGCGGCTTCACCATGGCCCGTTTCGGAGTGATCCTGGCGGCTGCCGGACAGAGCAGCCGCTTCGAGGATGCCAACTACAAGAAACCGTTCGCCCCGCTCGCCGGTCGGCCCGTCTGGCTGCACTCCGCCGAGAAGTTCACCGACCGCGACGACGTCGCGCACGTGGTCATCGTGGTCGCCCCTGACGATCGTCCCGCATTTCTCGAGAAGTTCGGGGCGAATCTGGCGTTCATGGGGATCACCCTCGCCGAGGGCGGCGTGACGCGGGCAGACTCGGTGCGAAACGGTCTCGAGAAACTCGGCGACGACGTCGACATGGTTGCGATCCACGACGCGGCCCGGCCGTGCATCGCCCCCGCCTGGATCGACCGGGTCTTCGCCGCCGGCATCCGCACCGGCGCGGCCATCCTCGCCATCCCGGTCGTGGGCACGCTGAAGCGGGTGGGGCCCGACAAGGTGATCACGGAAACGGTCGACCGCTCCGGACTCTGGGAGGCGCAGACGCCGCAGGTCTTCGCCCGCGACCTGCTGACACGGGCCTTTGCCGCCCACCGTGACGGTCAGGCCACCGACGAAGCCGCGCTGGTCGAGCGGACGGGTCATGCGATCACGGTCGTGCCCGGCTCGCCGATCAATCTGAAGATCACCAGCAAGGAAGACCTCCGGCTCGCCGAGCAGGCGCTCAAGGCACTGCCCGCTCCGAAACTCGGCGGCCCGGCCCACCCCTTCGCCGACGGCGACCTTTGGCGCTAGGCCATGCCCCACGATCTCGTCACCGACTTCGAGGCCCGCGGCCTCATCCATCAATCCACCGACCCACACGCGCTGCGGCAGTGGCTCGCCAGCCCGGGCCGCCGCGTCTACGCCGGCTTCGACCCGACGGCCGACAGCCTGCACGTCGGCCACCTCGTGGCTCTCGTGCTGCTGCGCCGCGTGGCGCTGGCGGGCCACGAACCCGTCGCCCTCATCGGCGGCGCCACCGGCATGATCGGCGATCCCAGCGGCCGCAGCGATGAGCGGAACCTGCTGTCGCCCGATGAACTCGAGGCGAACGTGGCCGCCGTCGGCAGGCAGATCCGCGGCGTGCTGGCGTCGGCCGGCGAGCACGTGCACGTCGTGAACAACGGCGACTGGATGCGGGGCGTCGGCTACCTCGCCTTCCTCCGCGACGTCGGCAAGCACTTCCCGCTGTCGCAGATGCTCGCCAAGGACTCCGTCAGGAGCCGGCTCGACCGCGACGGCGGCATCTCCTACACCGAGTTCAGCTACATGCTGCTCCAGGCATGGGACTTCGTCCATCTCTCGGACGCGCTCGACTGCCGTGTCCAGATCGGCGGCAGCGACCAATGGGGCAACATCACGGCCGGCATCGAGCTCGGCCGGCGGCTGCGGTCCCGCGACCTGCACGGGATCACGTGCCCGCTGCTGACGAAGGCCGACGGCACGAAGATGGGCAAGACCGCCACGGGCGCCGTCTGGCTCGATCCGGCCCGCACGAGCCCGTACCGCTTCTATCAGTACTGGATCAACCTCGACGATGCCGACGCGGGCCGCTGCCTGCTGCGGCTGACGGAGTTGCCGCTCGAGGAGATCGCCGACCTCGACGCCCGCCGCGCGGCCGCCCCCGCCGCCCGCGACTCCCAGAAGCGGCTGGCCGAGGAACTGACGCGGCTCGTCCACGGGGAGACGGGCCTGGCGACGGCCCGGCAGGCCACGGAGATCTTCTTCGGCGCCGAAATCACGAGCCTCGACGACGCGTCGCTCGCGGAGATCTTCGCCGACGTCCCCAGCCACGAGTTTCCCCGATCACGGCTGGATGGCGACGGCCTGCCGCTGGTCGAAGCCTTCAAGGCGACGGGACTCGCACCGAGCGCAGCAGCAGCCAGGCGGACGATCGAGCAGGGGGGCGGCTATGTCAACAACCGGCGTCTGACCGACCCGACCCATCGCCTCACCACCGCCGATCTGGCGGGCTCTGCCCTGCTGGTGCTGCGGTCGGGCAAGAAGTCGTACGCCGTCGCACGGTTCGTCTGAAACCGGCCCGCTGAGAGTCGTCCGGAGACCGCACCACATGCTCCACCGCAGCCTCCTCCTGGTCGCAGCCCTGTCGTGCGGGGCGTCGCCGGCGCTCCGCGCGGACCATGCCCGTGGCGATGCGCCTGCCACCGATCGCGGCACTGTGGCCTCGCTCGCAGACCGCCTCAAGACCGGGCTCCGAGTCAAAGCCCCTCGGGACGTGCAGTTCGTGGAGACGGTGGCCGAGCGGGTTCGGGAGGGGCGTCTGCCCGGCCACCTCGTCGATTCGACCTTTCTCTGGGCCGTCCGCCGCGGGAAGAAATACCCGTTTCCCGCGTTTGAGCACGTGATGAGGATGAAGGCCGGAAAACTTGGCGTGCCGCTCGAGTGAATCGGCCACGCACCACAGGCTCCGCGTGGCCCGCCCTGGATCAGGGCGATGTCAGCCGATAGACGGCGTAGGCGGCGTTGGCATGAACCCGCTCTCCCGGAATGGCGTCGAGGAGCGGCACATCGACCGGCACGATGAGATGATCGGCCGCATACCGTGCGGCCACCTCGCGCAGCCGGGCAGCACCGAGGGACGCCGTGGATCGCTCCATCTCGGCGAGGGAGCCCGTCCGCGAAAAACAGTCGACGATCCGCCGGCGCCACGCGACCAGCGACGCCGCATCCTGCGGACTGTTCTTCCACGACACCACTTCGCGGCGGTCTGTCCGCCAGGTGAAACTGGCCGACCCCCGCGGCGTCAGGAAGCATGCATCGGGGGGCGTATGACCCCGCACCCAGTCACAGGTCTCGGCCCAGGCGGCCGCCGCCACCTTGGCATCGGCTCTGGGCGGCACGTCACGGCCCGGCAGCGGCCAGTGGAACGACTGCAGGGCGAGGTCGAGGACGAGCAGTGCGATCAAGGCGGCCCGCCCCCACGGCGGACTGCATGGCAGCAGCCGTCGGCAGGTGCCCGGATCTTCGACCACGGCCGCCACCGCCGTCGCCAGGGCGAACGGCACGGCCACGTCGGCCAGGCGAAACCAGTAGTAGCGCAGCAGCGCGTAGGCCGTGGTTGGTGACCAGGGCTCGATGAGCGCGATGGCGACGCCGGCCGCCGAGATCGCCAGCGCTGCCAGCGTGAAGGCCGTGAGCCGTCGCCGCGGTGCCGAAGCCTCCAGCATCCGCACGAGCAGCCACCAGACCACGACGGCAAGGAGGTGCCTGGCGATCATCCCGTCGGCGAACGTCCGCGGCAGCAGGTGGTGCGCGAGCCGATCCACGACGTAGATCCGCGCGGCAGCGATCCGCGTGGCCTGTTCGACGCCTGCGGTCAGCCCGATCGCCGGCACCACTCCGACCGCGGCCGCCGCCACGCCGCCGGCCACGAGCGCGGCATCCCGCCAGCCATGGCCGCCCCACGGACGTCGGGAACTTCGTGCGGCCGACCGGCGCGACTCCACGGCCTCCCTCAACCACACTGCCGCCGTCGCCACCATCGCCCAGCCACCAACGATCGGATGAAACGCGGCCGCAATCCCGCAGCGGAACCAGGCCGACGCACACCCGCCCCGCACCAGATCGCCGAGGCTCCCGAGGACTGCCGCCCACGCGAAGACCTTCGCTTCGCACCCGCCGATCACCCACTCGCCCGCCGCCGTCGTATGGCGAAGTGCCACGGCGAACATCGCAGCGGCGGCGACGCGGGCCCAGGACGTTGCCAGCAAGGGCACCGCCGCCCGCCGAAAGCCGATGGCCAGCAGCAGCCAGCCGGCGATGCGTCCCATCCAGGCCGCCCGCTCCAGCGGCAGCGCTGCGGCCAGCGGACCCATGACCACATAAAACAGTCCGTGCGCATCGGGCGTCTGGAGGAAGAAGTCACCGCTGCACCAGCCGGGATCCGCGGCATGCCGGGCCTTCGTCAGATACACCGCCTCGTTGACGTCCGGCGCCGGCCAGGCGGCCGCTGCCGCAAAGATCGCGAACATGAGCAGCCACTCGGCCGTGGCACGCCCCCAGCCCGCCGCATCGCTGCCGCCGCTTTCACCCGTCTGGCCGTGCATCTATAACCGCCCTCGCCTGATGCCGATTCGGCACCCTGGTGCCGAATCAGAGTCCTGCTTCCGATCAGCGAAAGGATACCGATGGCCGACGCCTCGCCCCGCCCCGCGCCCGACGGCCCGGCGACCGCCCCCGGCGGATCGGCCCTGCGCCGGGCTGCGGCAGGCGAGATCCTCGGCATCGTCGGCGTCCCCTTCGCCCTCGCGGGGAAGCTCGTCGAGGAAGC
Organism: Planctomycetaceae bacterium; assembly: GCA_046075685.1. Lineage (GTDB taxonomy): Bacteria > Planctomycetota > Planctomycetia > Pirellulales > UBA1268 > QWPN01. The sequence continues at coordinate 7,381 of JBJTQP010000264.1, forward strand.
GGGCTTCGACGCGATCTACCTGTCGGGAGCCGCCTTTTCCGCAGGCAGCCTCGGGGTGCCGGACATCGGGCTCTTCACCCGCGAACAGCTCGTCGAGCAGACGAGAATCCTGGCCCGTGCCACGGCGATTCCGGTCGTGGTCGATGCCGACACCGGCTTTGGCGGGCCCCGGGACGTCGAGGAAACCGTCCGGCTGCTCGAGGCGGCCGGCGCGGCCGCCATCCAGCTCGAGGACCAACGGGCGGCCGACAAACGCTGCGGACACCTGGCCGGCAAACAGGTGGTGGACGTGGCGGAGATGACGGACAAGCTCGCCGCCGCCGCGGCGGGTCGTCGCGACCCCGGCACCGTGATCATCGGCCGCTGCGACTCCCGCAGCGTCCACGGGCTCGAAGACTGCCTGGCTCGGCTGCACGCCTATCGGGACGCCGGTGCCGACTGGCTGTTTCCGGAAGCCCTCCAGTCGCGGGACGAGTTTCGTCGCGTGGGAGGCGACTTCGCCGGCTCAACTCCGCTGCTGGCCAACATGACCGAGTTTGGCGCGAGCCCGCTGATGTCCATCCCCGACCTCGTCGATCTCGGCTTCGCGGCCGTGCTCTATCCGGTCACCCTGATGCGGCTGGCGATGAAGGCCATGGAGGCCGGGCTCGCCGTGATCGCCGAAGAAGGCACCCAGGAAAGCCTCCTCGACCTGATGCAGTCCCGGGAAGAACTCTACGCCCTGCTCGACTATGACCCCAGGCATCCGGGACGGCATCGCTTCGCCCGCCCGACGCCCCCCGAGGAGACCATCTGATGGCCGCCGCCCCCTCCGCCGGCTCCGCGACCGAGTTCGCCAAGGGTCTGGCAGGCGTCATCGCCGGCCAGACATCGATCTGCTCGCTCGACGGCACCCTCCGCTACCGCGGCTACGCGATCGAGCCCCTCGCCGCCGCAGGCGACTTCGAGGAGGTGGCGTGGTTGCTGCTGCATGGCGAACTGCCCACACGGGCGGAGCATGCCGCCTTCGTGGCCCGGATCTCCGCGGCTGCCCGCGGGCTCGATCACCGGGTGGTGGACGCCCTGGCCACCCTCGCCGCCGCCAGCCCGCAGGCCTCGGTGATGGACGCGCTGCGGACCGGAATCAGCATGCTGGGACTGCTGGAACGAGACGATACGCCCGGCGGCCGCCCGGCACTCCTCGCCCAGGCCGAACGCCTGCTCGGCCAGACCCCCGCCATCCTCGCAGCCTGGGTCGATCTGACGAGCGGCCGCCAGCCGCAGCCCTGGCCCGACGCCCCGCTTGCCGAGGCCCTGCTGTCCCGGCTCACCGGCCGCACGCCCGCGCCCGCCCACACGGCCCTCTTCGGCACCACGCTCGTGCTCTACGCGGAGCACGAGTTCAACGCCTCCACCTTCGCCGCCCGCACCGTGGCCTCGACCGGATCCGACATGCACTCGGCCATCACGGCGGCGATCGGCGCCCTCAAGGGGCCGCTGCACGGCGGGGCCAACGAGAAGGTGCTCGAGGTGCTGGGCGAGATCGGCTCGGCCGACCGGGCCGACGCCTGGGTCCACGAGCAGTTTGCGGCCCGGCGCGTCGTCATGGGATTTGGTCACCGCGTCTACAAGGACGGTGACGTGCGGGCCAAGCTGCTCGGCCGCATGTGCCGCGATCTGGCCCGCGGCACCGAAGCCGAGCGGCTCGAGGACCTCGCCGACCGCGTCGAGCGGATCATGCTCGAGAAGAAGGCGCTCAAGCCCAACCTCGACTGGCCCGCGGCCCGCGTCTACCACGCGCTGGGGCTGCCGGTGAAGGTGTTCACGCCGATCTTCGTCGTGGCCCGAATGAGCGGCTGGACCGCGCACGTCGTCGAGCAGATCGGCGACAACCGTATCATCCGGCCGCTGTCCGTCTACGTCGGCCCTGAGGCCCGCGACTACCTGCCGCTCAGCGGCCGATCCTGAACGGCCCGGTATGCCGGCTGTTCGTCGACGACGGACGGCCCTCCCCGGGCGGATCGATGCCCGCGTCCGCTAGCGCACACTCGCCGACTGCTCGGCCGGAGCCGCCGCCGACTCCACCTCGGCCTGCACCGTGACCGTCGGCACGGCCCCCTCGCCGAGGTCCGTGGAAATCCGCAGCTGCTGCTCGACCTTGCCGGCCTCATTTCCGGCCTGGAACGTCACCGGGAGGATGTGCACCTTGGCCGGGGTCGCCCGTGGCTCACAGGTCAGGCATCCGTCCTCGCACGCCACGCCCGTGATGCAGAAATCGCGATTCGCCCGCACCACCACGTTTTTCGTGACCGTGCCGCCGCACTGCACGGAACCGAGCGACAGCAGCTGCGGGCTCACGGTCACGGCGGCCACCACGCGACCCTCGACATCCATCGGGATCTGCGTGGCCCGCGGGTCGGTGGTGATCAGGATCAACTGGCCCTTCACGTAGCCGGCCGGCGAATCGGGCTTGAGCCGCATGGTCAGGTCGTAGGCGGTCTGCGAGGGCGTTCGCGTGGGCTTGGAGAGGCTGACCTCGAAGCTCGGGTTGGCGCTGCGGACGTCGGTGATGTCCCACGCCGAACTGCCCACACGCGTCACCCGCACCTGACGTTCGGCACCGGCGCCCAGATCCACGTTGCCGAGATCGACGAACGGCGGCTCGAAGGTCACGTCGCCACGGATGTTGCCCGCGACGCGGAGCTGCACCTCGGCGTGAAACGGCTTGTCGAAGGTCACCGTCAGCGTGGCGCCGTGCTGACCGATGAAGGTCCGGGTGTTGAACTTGGCCACGATCTCGGCCGTCTCGTGCGTCTTCAGGTCGTTCTTCGTGACCTCGGGCGAGGTGCAGCCGCAGCTCGTCCTCACGCCGACGACGTGCAGGTCTTCCTTGTAGAGATTGCGGAACGCGAACCGGTATTCCGTCTTCGAGCCCTTGGCGACGGTGCCGAAGTTGTGGCTCGTGACCGAGAACATCTTCCGCGCCCACTCCTGCGCGGAAACCGGCCGGCCGCCGCAGGCCAGGAGGATCACCGCAGTGCACCAGAGGAAGCGGCCGCACGAACCAGACGAACGGAGCATGGAAGGGCCTGGCGACAGGATGACGGCTGCGGAGGCGTCGCACCTCCAACCCGCCCGAAGGAAGCGTACGAGTGCCATGGGATGACCGTCAACGCGAGGAGAAGAGAAGGGGGCCCGCAGGGCCGGCGAGCCGATGGCCCGCCAGTGCCAGTATCCACTTCGCAGGGTGTCGGTTCGACCCCGCAACGGCGTTTTTTTCGGGAAATGAAGGCTTTTGTCCGGCACGACCGATACAAGCCTTGAGGTTTCGTAGAATGCGACCGTCGACTCGCCGGGTCGGTGCCGCGTGGCATCCCGGGGATCGGCCCGCCGATGGCGCCCCGTCGCCGTCGATGGACACTCAGACGGGGGCGTACCGGTTTCGACCGGATGGCAGAAGTTCGGATTGCGTGCCGTGGTTGGTCGGCTGGCCACGTTAAAAGTCGACCAAGCTTCAATTGCCGAAGCTCAGTTCTCTCTGGCTGCTTAGTTAAGCAACCCCGAGCGATGGCCCCAGCCGGAAGGGCCTCCCAATCGGTCGCCAAATCCGGCTCGCCGCGGTTCACCGCCTGGTACGGCCGCGGCTAAACACGTTCCGGGCTGGTTCGCGACGCACCCTGCCGGCCGGGGACGCGCGAACGAGACTCAAATCGACCGGATACGCACGTAGACGTTCGCGCGGAAACATCACGGGACAGGGGTTCGACTCCCCTCGCCTCCACTGTACGCCCGCCGGGGCATCCATGCCCCCGGCGGGCTTTTTCGTGCGCTCGCCCTCCAGGCGAGCCCTCAAACGCACGTCGCACATCCATGCCCCCGGCGGGCTTTTTCGTGCGCTCGCCCTCCAGGCGAGCCCTCAAACGCAACTCGGGCATCCGCTACGGCCTGCTCCAGCCCACCCGCGGCTGCGAATGAATCGCCGGCACCGGTGCAACATGTCCGGTCACCCGCCGCCGCTCGGCATCGATCGCCGGACCGGCGAAATGCTCGATCGCCAGATCAAATCGCACCGCCTCGCCGGGCGCGAGCGACACCACTCGGCCCTGCGATTCCTCGAAGCTTCTCGGATTCGGATAGTTGGTTCCCGGCTCGAGTCCCGTGACGTATCCATCCGCGAGCCCCCCCTGGTTTTTCCACAGGGAAAAGCAGGGGAGCGTGTCGGCCGTCCACGACAGGCTCACCGCGTTCCGGGCGTCCGGCCCCACGAGGAGCGCCGTGGCCACCCCGTCGGCGCCCGCCCTGACCCGCGCGAAATGCACCTGCTCGCCCCTGCCCGCCTGCGGAGCGACATACCTGTTCCACGTCGGCACGTCGGCGACCGCGGCCGAATCACGGGGCGCGAGTTCCTCCACGGCCGCCACCACCTCGCTGCCCGGACCGAGCAGCGGCGGGCCGAGGTTGACGTGGTAGAGCATCTGCATCGTCGCGGATCGGTCGGAGATGTTCTTCACGCTGTCCGTCCACGAAACGCGATGCCGGTCGGCGTGCAGCGTGAGCGAGGTCGTCATCCGCAGGGAGTGGCACAGGAAGCGGGTTTCGTCGACGGCGCCGGTGAGCGTGATCGTGCCGTCGGCCTCATCGAGCGTGACATCGAGATGATGGGCGGGAAGGTTCGCGATCCTGCCGTGCAGCCCATACGCCAGTCGGCCCGCGGCGTCGAAGTCGGGGGCGCCGTTGCTCACGAGGCCACAGCGGGCCACCAGTTCGTCGAATCCGTCGAGCCAGCCGAGCCCCGTTGGTTCGGCGAGGGGCACGAATCGCGGATTCACGGGACCATGCACCGGGGACTGCCAGCCGAGCTCCACGCCACCGGCGATGATCTTCCAGATCCCGAGCCCACGGTCGGGAAGGATGAACACCTTCGTGTCACCCGCCGCCAGTTCCACCAGCAGCACCCCCTCCCGCAACCCGCCCGAAAGCCGCCGCGTGCGGACGGCGAGCCGGCCGAGGGCCACGTCCACCCGGTCGGCCGCGGAGAACGACGCCCCCCGGTGCGATGTGATCAGCTGCAACGTCTGCGACGACATGCTTCGCTCCCTGCGCCTCGAACCACGCCCGTTTCGAATCCCGGGGCAGGATACCGTCCTGCCGCCGAGTCCCGTAGCCGGCTTGAAGGAGGCCCACCGGGCAGGCACAGTGTTTGCCCCGGGCCGCGGAAAGCCGCAGCCCTCCGTCGCCTCCCGAGCGATCCCATGAACGACCTGAAGATCTTCAGCGGGCCGGCCAATCCTGCGCTCACGCAGGACATCTGCCGCTACCTCAACCTCCCCATGGGGAAGATCTCGCTGGGCCGATTTCCCGACGGGGAGATCTCCTGCAAGATCGACGAGGACGTCCGCGGCCGTGACGTGTTCATCGTCCAGTCGACCTGCCCGCCGGTCAACGAGCACATCATGGAACTGCTCGTCATGATCGACAGCTTCAAGAGGGCCAGTTCCTTCCGGATCACGGCGGTGATCCCCTACTTCGGCTACGCCCGGCAGGACCGCAAGGACTCCGGCCGCGTGCCGATCACCGCCAAGCTGGTCGCCAATCTCATCACCCGCGCGGGCGCCGACCGGGTGCTCGCCATGGATCTGCATGCCGCGCAGATCCAGGGCTTCTTCGACGTGCCGGTGGATCACCTCTACGCGGCTCCGGTGCTCAACAATCACCTCACCTCGCTGGAAATTCCCAAGGACGACATCGTCGTCGTCAGCGCCGATGAGGGCGGCATCAAGCGGGCCCTCGGGCACGCCAACCGCATCGGCGCCCCGCTGGGCATCATCGACAAGCGACGACTTTCCGCCGACACCACGAAAAGCACCACCATCATCGGCGCCAGCGTCGAGGGCAAGACGGCGATCCTGTTCGACGACATGATCAGCACGGCGGGCTCGATCTGCGGGGCTGCGGAGGTGCTCCACAAGCACGGCGCCAAGGCGATCTACGCGGCCGCCACCCACGGGCTGCTGGTGGGCCCGGCGATCGAGCGGCTCCGGTCGGCCCCCTTCAACAAGATCATCATCACCGACTCGATCCCGCTGACGCCCGGCAAGATGCTGCCCAACATCACGGTGCTGTCGGTCGCCAGCCTCCTCGGCCAGGCGATCAAGCGCATTCATCGCAACGAGTCGGTGAGCATGATGTTCCAGTGACCGGGGCCGCACCGGCGTCGTTTTTCGCGGCCTGGGGCCGGCGTGGCGGGGCGGAGCGGGATGGCGACGTGGACGCCGCCCGCCCGTTCGCGGGCGGAAACGACCCGCCTTGCAGAAGCGGCCGGGCATGGCACACTTGTGGGCTTTCGGCGGAGGATCCGCCGTCCGGTTTCCGACCGGTTTCAGCACGATTCAGCAACGCTTCACGCAAGGTTTTCCCATGAGCGACACGGTCGAAGTCTCCCTTCGCAAGGGCAAGGGCTCCCGCGAGAGCCGACGGCTCCGCAGCCAGGGCCACGTGCCCGCGATCCTGTACGGTCACGGTGAGAAGTGCGTGGACCTGTCGGCGACCCGCGAGGCCGTGCAGGCCGCGGTCCGCCACGGCAGCCGCGTGGTCAACCTCGTGGGCGCCGTGAAGACTCCCGCGCTGATCCGCGAACTCCAGTGGGATACCTACGGGGTCGAGCCGATTCATGTCGATTTCCTGCGCGTCAGCGCCTCGGAACACATCCGCGTGAAGGTGCCGGTGCACCTCAAGGGAGAGTGCCCGGGCCAGCGGGCCGGAGGCATCGTGAACCTCGTGCTCCACGAGGTCGATCTCGACTGCACCGCCGACCATGTGCCGGAGTTCGTCTACGCCAACGTCGGCCACCTCGAACTGGGTCATGCCCTCAAGGTGAAGGATCTCGAACTGCTCCACGGCGCCCGCCCCGGCGGCGATCCGGAGGACACGGTCGTCACCTGCGTGCTCCCAGGCAAGAAGGCCGAGGAGGCCCCCGTCGGCGGCGTGGAACCCGAGGTGATCGGGAGAAAGGCGGCCGAAGAGGGCGACGCGGAGGCTGGCAAGGAGTGACCGTCACCCGTGCCGGCCGGATTCGTCTCGCGACACGGGCGGGTTCGTCGCTTCCAGGAGCAGCCGCGTTCATACGTCCACCCCTGCTGCTCAACGTCACCCTCGTTTTCTTCCCCACGCGGGATTTCCTTGAGGACACAGCCGATCGACCGTGAAACTCCTCGTCGGCCTCGGCAATCCGGGACGCGGCTACCAGGACACGCGACATAACGTGGGATTCGAGGTCTTGGAGACGCTGGCACGTCGGGCGGGCTCCCCCGGACGACGTCAGCGATTCCAGGGCGATGTCGCCCAGGCCACCGTTCGCGGAGTGCCCGTGCTCCTGCTCTGGCCGCTGACGTGGATGAATCTCAGCGGTTCCAGCGTGCTGGCGGCGAGGGACTTCTACAAGATCCCGGAATCTGAGATAATCGTGATCTGCGACGACTTCAATCTGCCGCTCGACACTATCCGGATTCGACCGGGAGGATCGGCCGGTGGTCAAAACGGCCTCGCAGACGTCCTGACCCGGCTCGGCACCACGCAGGTTGCACGGTTGCGGATCGGCATCGGCCCGGTGCCGGCAGGATGGAAGGCGGCCGACTTCGTGCTCGGCACGTTTGCGAAGTCGGAGCGTGAGCGGGTCGGAGCAGTGATCGAGCGTGCGGCGGATGCCGCCGAGGATTGGATCGCCCTGGGAATCCAGGCGGCGATGAATACGTACAACTGACGCGTTGCGAACGCGTCAGGCGCGATAGACACCACAACAACACCACAGGCACCACCCCGAGAGGAGTTTCACGTTCATGGCGGTTTACGAAGGCATGTTCATCCTGGATCCGACGAAGTTCTCCCGGGATCCCGGCGCCGCTGCCCAGCAGGTGGCCGACTTGATCACCACGCATGGCGGCAGCATGCTGGCCGCCCGGCTGTGGGACGAGCGGAAACTCGCGTACCCGATCAAGGGGCACAAGAAGGGCGTGTACTGGCTCACCTACTTCAAGATGCCGGGTGGCAACCTCACGGCCCTCGAGCGGCAGTGCGACATCACCGACGAGGTGATCCGCAAGTTGATCCTTCGGGTCGACGACCGGATCGCCGATGCCCTCGTGCAGCACGCGTTGGCCGGTGAAGCTGCGGCCGCCAAGCGCACCGCCCCGCCGGCGGCCGCGCCCGCCCAGTGACGCCGGCTCGACCGGGCGTCACGGGTTGCACATCGGCTCCGGATTTTCCATTGAGGTTTTCCGTTCAGGGCCCCGTCCACGTTTTTCATCAGGTCCACGGGTTCACGCACTCCAAAAGCAGGAAGATTGCCGGGATTCAGCGAGGGTTGCAGTCCTGCCCGGGTACGGGCTACGATACGGAAGTGGACGCTCGTTCAGTTCCCACTGCGTTCTGCAACCCGTTCCTTGTTTTCCCCGTTCCTTTCCGGTCCCCTTGCTTTCCCTTCTTCTTGCTTTCCCTTCTCCTTGGAGGCACACGATCATGGCGAGTTTCAACAGGGTGGTGCTGCTTGGCAACGTCACGAGAGATCCTGAACTGCGGTACATCTCGAGCGGCACCGCGGTCACCGAAATCGGCCTGGCGGTGAACGACCGCCGGAAGACGGCCTCCGGCGAGTGGGTCGAGGAGACAACCTTCGTGGACGTGACGCTCTGGGGGCGGACCGCGGAAATCGCGGGCGAATACGTCACCAAAGGGGCACCCCTGATGATCGAGGGCCGTCTGAAACTCGATACGTGGGAGAAGGACGGCAAGAAAAACTCGAAACTCCGCGTGGTCGGCGAGAAGATGGTGCTGCTCGGCTCAAAGGGAGACGGCCCCCGCGGTGGCGGCCAGTCCCGTGGCACACGACCTGCCTCGCGGGGAGCACCGAGCGGCGACGATTCTTACAGCCCGTCTGAGCCCGATTATGATGGTGGACAGCCATCCGGCGGCGTGGCGGCCGAAGACGACATTCCGTTCTGAGCCCGAATCACAGTCCATCGCCGATCGCACCGATTCCCGATTTCATTTTTGTGAGGAGTTGAATCATGCCGACCATCGAAGCCCCCGTCGTTCATACCACCGGCCGCCGCCTGCCCAAGGGAAAGCGTGGGGGCGTTGAACTGTTGCTCGTCCACAACGTGGAGCACCTCGGCAAGCAGGGCGAGGTGGTCGAGGTCAAGCGGGGATATGCCTCCAACTACCTCCTGCCGCAGGGTCTCGCCACGATCGCCACCGAGCACCACAAGCGGATGGTGGAAAAGCATCGCGCCAAACTCGATGAGATCGCCCGCGAGCGACTCGCCGGCCTGCGTGCCGTGCTTCAGGAACTGGTGCGGACGAGCGTCACGATCGAGGCCAATGCGAACGACGAGGGGCACCTGTACGGCTCAGTCGGGGCCGCCGAGATCTCCCGGTCGCTCAAGCAACAGGATCTGATGGTGACGCCGGAGCAGATCAACCTCCAGGGCCCGCTGAAGGAAGTGGGCTTGTACACCGTGAAGGTCAAACTCGCCTCCGAGGTCGAGGGCGACCTGAAGGTCTGGGTGGTGCCGAGCAGCGAAGGCGGCGCGAAGTAATCGCCCGACCCCGGCTCGTCGTCGATCCGATACCAGGTGCGAACCATCGGGGGACACCCCTCGGGTTGCGATGATGTTGGCACGTTCCTGATGCAGACCACGGAGCGTTCCGCTGCTCTCACTGTGGCATGGAGGCTGATGCATGGCTGCGAACGACGATGCCGATCGGCGGAACGGCCCCCGGGACAACCGTCGGCCACGTCGCACGGACGGCGGTGTCCGCGGTGATTCCTCGATCTCCCTGCAGGATCGCCCTGCCAACGTGGATGCCGAGCGGGCGGTTCTCGGCAGCATCCTGCTCAAGCCCGACGTCTGCGACGACGTGGTGCTGATGGTCCGGGAGCAGGACTTCTCGGATGAGTCGCACCAGATCCTCTACCGTCACCTCCTCGGCCTCCATGAGGCGGGAAAGCGGATCGACGCCACCATCGTCGTCGAGCGGCTGAAGACGCAGGGGGATTTCGACCGCATCGGCGGGGCGGCGACGCTCGCCGACGTGGTCCAGGCCGTGCCACATGCCGCCCACGCGACGCATTACGCGGCCATCGTCCGCGACAAGTCGATGCTGCGGTCGATGATCGACGCGGCCACCGACATCCTCCGCGATGCCTACGACGCCTCCGACGAGCCCCGCCAGTTGCTGGCCCGGGCCGAGGAGAAGATCTTCGCGATCCTCGAGCACCGCAGTTCCGCCGAGGCCAAGCCGATCCAGACGGTGCTCGAAGAGGTGATGGTTCGCATGGACGCTCGGATGCGGCACGAGCACGCCATCGGCGGCGTGGAGACGGGCTTCACCGACCTCGACTCGCTCTGCGGAGGCCTGCACAACTCGGAACTGGTGATCCTGGCGGCCCGCCCCAGCATGGGAAAGACCGCCTTCGCCATGAACATCGCCGAGCACGTGGCGATCAACCTCAAGCAGCCCGCCCTGTTCGTGAGCCTGGAAATGGCCAGCCTCGAGCTTGCCGACCGGCTCCTGTGCTCCGCAGCACAGGTCAACGGCCACCGGCTCCGCAACGGCACGATCTCGCAGGAGGATCGCCGCCGGCTCGTGCAGAAGTCGTCCGAGATCGGCTCGGCGCCACTGTTCATCGACGACACCCCGAGCCGTACGCTGACCGAGATCGCGGCAGTCGCCCGCCGCCTGAAGCGCAAGCACGGGCTGTCGCTGATCGTGATCGACTACCTGCAGCTGATCGAGCCCGACAATCCCCGGGACCCGCGGCAGGAGCAGGTGGCGCGGATCGCCCGGCGGCTCAAGGCGATGTGCCGCGAACTCGACATCCCCGTGCTCTGCCTCGCCCAGCTCAACCGCCAGGCGGAGGTGTCGCGGGACAATCGACCGCGTCTCAACCATCTCCGGGAATCGGGTGCGATCGAGCAGGACGCCGACGTGGTGATGTTCGTGCACCGTGAGGAGTACTACCAGACCAACGACGAGGATCGCGAACGGGTTCGCGGGCAGGCCGAAATCATCATCGCCAAGCAGCGCAACGGCCCGATCGGCGACGTGAAGCTGCTGTGGCAGCACGATTTCACGCGCTTCGTCAATCTCGAGCACCGTCCCTACGACGAGTTCGAGCAGTTCAACTCCACCGGCTTCTGACCTGCCTGACTGCCGTGCCTCGGACGACATGGTGAGCCGGGAGGCGTGCCCACGCCGCCTCGGCCGGCTCCGAGGAAGGGCAGCGCGGCGCAGCCGGACAAGCCGGCGGAATCCACGTCATCCGGTGCGCGGCCGGGCCGCGGCGGTCCGGTCTGTGCCGGGCGTGACATCGAGCAGCGGGCCGTCGTCATCGCCGCGTTCCAACCGCTCCCACGCCAGCGCGCCCATCGCCGCATTGTCGGTGCACAATGGCGGCGGCGGGATGAAGACCGTCACCCCGCGGCGTCGACCGAGGCTCTCGACCGCCGCACGAAGCGCCGCGTTTGCCGCCACACCGCCCCCCAGGGCCACGCTTCGGCAGCCCGTTCGCTCGAGCGCCAGATCGACCTTGGCCATGATCGAGTCGACCACGGCCTGCTGGAATGACGCCGCAAGATCGGCCAGCGGCCGGCCCGTGGGCACGGGAGTCTCGACGGCGGCCCCAGGCGGACGCACCAGGTAGCGAAGAGCGGTCTTGAGGCCGCTGAAACTCATGTCGAGCCGGTCCCGGTCGGCGGCCAGCGGCCGCGGCAGGCGATGCGCCTTCGGGTCTCCTCCCGCCGCGGCCTTCTCGATCGCGGGGCCGCCCGGATACTCCAGGCCCAGCAGCGCCGCAGCCTTGTCGAACGCCTCGCCGGCTGCGTCGTCGATCGTGCCGCCGAGACGCTCGGCATCGAGCGGCCCGTGGAGGTGGAACAACGCAGTGTGCCCGCCGCTGGCGACGAGGCCGACGCACGGATAGCCAAACCTCCCGCCGTGGGCCAGACGACAGGCGTAGAGGTGGGCGAGGATGTGATCGTAGCCCACGACGGGCACCCCGAGAGCGGCGGCGATCGCCTTGCCGGCCGACAGCCCCACCAGCAAGGATCCCACGAGCCCGGGACGCACCGCGATGCCGACCGCCTCGATAGCCTGCCTCGAGATGCCCGCCCGCGAGACGGCGTCGTCGATCACGGGGATGATCCGCTCAACGTGCGCCCTGGAGGCCACCTCCGGAACCACGCCCCGCCACCGGGCATGCAGCCGCTCCTGCGAGGCCACCACGCTGGAGAGCACCTCCCGCGACCGCGTGATCACCGCTGCCGCCGTCTCGTCGCAGGTGGTCTCGATGGTGAGCAGTGGCATGGCGCGAGAGGCGGGGCGGAACGCCGGCCGGGCACGTGGGCCCCGGCCTCGTCAGTAGTCGTACCACATCCCGATGCCGCACCGATTCTGGTTGTATGAGACGAACTCGTACTGCGGATCGGACCCCTGCAGATACTCGAAGCCGACGCGAAAGAGTTTCTCGCTCCGGCAGCCGCGCCACGCCCAGCCGGTCTGCAGGCAGACGTTGCCGCCCCAGTCACGCTCCTGCCGCGACATGCCGTTGATCGCGAAAAACGGCGTGCCGCGGATTCCCGTCGGCCGCGCCTGGATGAGCTCGGTGCCGTACTGGAACTCCCACGGCTGCGAGCCGCCGGAGTTGAAGAAGGCGTAGCCCACCTCCCCGTAGAGCCGCATCCAGTCGAACACGTACCACGAGTTGCCCCACACGATGCAGTCGCGGACGTAGTTCACCCGCGGAAAGGACGGGTGCTTGAGCATCGCCTCGTCGCCGAGGTGCGCGCTGTTGTGGTAGTAGGCGAGTTTCGTCTGCCAGCGGCCGATGCCGTAGACGAGCGGCACCCCGAAGCGGTAGTCGGCCGACCGCAGATCCCTGTCGTCCTGGGGATCGAGCCGCACGAATGCGGCCCCCTCGATCTGCACCTCGAATCCCTGCGGATGCAGGACCGGATCGGAGCCATAGCGGAGGATCGACGCCCGGCCGCCGAGCGTGGTGTCCCAGAGCCAGCCGTTTTGGATCGAGGGGTTGAGCGGGTCGGCAGCCGTATCGTCGTACCAGACCGACCCGATCCGCGGTTCCTTCGGACCGGCCAGATAGCTCGTGTAGATGAGATTGTTGGGCAGCAGGTGCCAGCCCCACGGACGCGAAGCCCAGAGGTCGTCGAAACATCCTGGATACCCGTCGGCCGTCGGGCAGCCACCGAGGCAGGAATCGCCGGGCTCGCACCCGCCGTCGAGCACCACCGGCCCGCCGGGGCGGGTCGGGGGCAGGCACTGCACGTCGCCGCCTGAATAAAAGCCGTCGTCGGGAAGCGTGAGCGGCGGCAGGGTCTCGGGATGCGTTGCGGGGGTGCCATCACCCCGCGCGATGCCGGTTCCCGCCAGGCACCCGACCAACACGGCCGCGACCAAGGCCGACCAGCCTGGGCGGGTGACCGATGATTGGTGGTCGGCCGCCGAACGGGCCGCGGTCCGCCAGCGGAAGAGCGGCCCGCATGCTCGGAGATGGGCAGGATGTGGCATGGTCATGATGACGCGGGCAGCGGGCGACGACACCGGCATGAGCGGAGCGGACGCGTGGCTTGCACACCCGCCTGACCACGGCGACACTCTAGATCCCGCACTCCCGATCCCGGACTCTCGATCCCGGACTCTCGATCCCGCACTTTAGGGTTCGCGGCCATGGCACCCACAGACTGATCGGCACACAGCATCCGTTTCCGCACCGCATGCATGCCGCGCATGACGAGGTTGCCAGCGATGCGGCAACCAGGGCAAGCGAGGCAATCCGCGGAGTTCCCAGCCTTCCACACCGCCCCACATCGCCCCTGTCACTCGTATGCAACCAGCCGCCCAGTCTGACACGCCCGCGAATGCCGCCGCGATCGCCGCCGCCCTCGGCAAGATCCCGAGCGGGCTGTTCGTCATCGCCTGGCGGGACGGCGGGCAGGATCGCTGCATGCTGGCCAGTTGGGTCATGCAGGCCGGATTCTCACCTCCCCAGGTCGCACTCGCGGTGGCGTCGTCGCGGGAACTCCTGCCCGCACTTGACCATGGGCTGGCTGTCGCGATCAGCGTGCTCGCAGAGTCGCAGCGCGGTCTCGTGGCACGCTTCGCCAAGCCCGGCGCCGACGCCTTCGTCGGTCTCGACGTGGTGAGGACAGCCTCCGGAGCGGCCGCAGTCGCCGATGCCGCCGCCTGGATGGAATGCCGCCCCACGGCCCGCGTCAGCCATGGGGATCACGTCGTGGTGCTGGCGGAGGTGCTGGCCGGCGGTGGCACCGGTGCGGAACCGGTGATTCACATCCGCAAGAACGGCATGCGATACTGACGCCGTTGTCCTCAGGAGTCGCGACATGGTTTTTTCCCGCTTCATCCGGGCGCGAACGGCTCTCGCTGCGCTGGCATTCACGGCCCTTGCGGCCGCAGGCTGCTCGACCGACCGCGGGCCCGCCCCATCGGCCGCCCGCGGACCAGAGCCGACGTCGGCGGCCATGGCCGCGAAGCCCCGCCGGCTGATCTTCGTCACCAACGGCGACGACCCGTTCTGGGATGCCCTCCTCAGCGGCCTGAAGGAGGGTGAGACCCGGTTTGCATGCCCGCAGGCGGGCCTCGTCGTGTCCCGCGACGTCAACAACGGCACCGCCGAGGGGCAGATCGAGCGACTTCGTCAGTACGCCACCCAGGACGACGTCGCCGGCATCGCCATCAGCGTCATCCAGGCCGACAACCAGTCGATCGTCGAGGAGTTGCGGAAACTCCGGGCCAAGGGCGTGCAGGTGATCACGGTCGACGGCGACGTGAATCGCGACACGTTTCGCGACGCCCGGGCGTTCTACATCGGCACCGACAACGTGGTCGGCGGCCGCACCCTCGGCACGGCCACCCGCGCCCTGCTCCAGGCAAAGGGCGCCGCGGCGGGAGGCTACGTGCAGTTCGCGGGCTTCACCGACAACGACAACGCCCGCAGCCGCATGAACGGCGTCCGAGAGGCGGTGGGGCCGGCCTACGTCGAACGCGACCGGATGGCGGACGAAATGGACCTGCCCCGGGCCCGCGACAATGTCCGCAACGCCACGCAGAACCACAAGGATCTCGTCGCGCTGGTGGGCATCTGGGCCTACAACGCCCCGGCGATCGCCGACGTGGTGACCGAGAATGGCACGCGCGAGCAGTATGTCGTGGCCACGTTCGACGCCCAGGATCTGGCGATCGGCCACATGGAGAAAGGCCGCATCGACGTGATGGTCGTCCAGAACCCGTTCGAGATGGGCGTGCAGACCGTCCGGCTGCTGAAGGCCATGGTGGAGAAGGACGAGGGGGTGACGGCCGAGATGTTCCCGCGGTCGGGCCAGCCTGATGGCGACATCTACACCACGGGCCTGCGGGTGGTGGTGCCCGATCGATCGTCCCCGGTGACGGCCGACCTCTTCGACCCGGCGGTGGTCGAGTTCATGGTCCTGCCCGACTTCCGGGCCTGGCTGGCCCGATACAACCTGACCAGTTCCTGACCATGGACGCCTCGCGCTTCCCCGGTCGTGGCTGGCTTCCGCCCCGCCATGAACTCGCTCTCCTGGCCGCCACGGTCGCGGTGTTCGTCATCACGGCCTGGGTCGACCCCAACCACACCTACGTCACGAACTGGACGGAAAGCCGCGACATCATCCTCAGGAACACCGCGCTCCTGGGAATCATCGCCCTGGGCTCGGCGGTGGTGATCATCGCCGGTGGCATCGACCTCTCGGCAGGCTCGATGGTGGCGTTCAGCGCCACGACCTGTGCGCTGGTGCTCACGCTCTGCTCGGCACCCGACGACCGCCGGCTGGTGACGGTCGGAACCTGGGGGATCGTCGCGGCCGTCGGTGCCGCCCTGCTCTCGGGACTCCTCGTGGGCACCCTGCACACCTGGCTGATCACCGCGATCAGGCTGCCGCCGTTCGTCGCCACCCTGGCCACGCTGGTGGGCCTGAGGAGTTTCGCCCGGGCGATGTGCCTGTTCGTCACCAGGGTCCGCTGGGGAAGCGAATCGCAGCAGATCAACGTCAACACCCCGTTCTTCGTGTGGCTCAAGGAACACAACGTCTGGATCATGACGGGCACCTTTCTCGCCCTCGCCGCGGTCACCTGGCTGCTCCTGTCGCGGACCGTCCTCGGACGGCACATCTACGCCCTCGGCGGCAACGAGCAGGCGGCCCGGCTGAGCGGCATCCGCACCGAGAACGTCAAGTGGTTCGCCTACTGCTTCGGCAGCCTGACGGCCGCCCTCGCCGGCATCTTCCTGATGGCCGACAGCAGCGTCGCCCAGCCGGGAAATCTCGCCCGCGGCTATGAGCTCAACGCCATCGCGGCGGCGGTCGTCGGTGGGTGCAGCCTGCAGGGTGGTGCCGGCACCGTGCCCGGCACCATCCTCGGAAGCCTGTTCCTGCGACTGGTGATCGACGCGGTTTCCAAGCTGATCAAGGCGAGTGCCGACGTCTACGAGGGGATGATCGTGGGGATCATCGTCGCCCTCGCCGTCACCTTCACCCAGGTCGGACGGATCTCCCAGGGAGGCAGGGGGCTGTTTCCCGGCGCGCGGGGGCTGGCGGCGATCCCGACGATCGCCCTCTTTGCCGGCCTGCTCGCCACGATGGCCGCCGCCAACGTCGACCTCCTCGCCGGCCGCACGATCGCGTTCGGCGCCGCCTCCGGCCTCGCAGTGCTCAGCGCCCTCACGGCCGTCAGGTACCTCGAGAGCCGCCGCAGGACATGACGCCGATCATCTCCTTCCGTGGGGTCGGCAAGCGGTTCCCGGGCGTGGTGGCGCTCGCCGACGTCTCCTTCGACCTGCTGCCCGGCGAATGCCATGCACTCTGTGGTGAGAACGGCGCCGGCAAGAGCACGCTGATGAAGCTGCTTTCAGGCGTGATCACCGACCACGAGGGCGAGATCCTGGTGCGTGGCCGGCCGGCCGCCTTTCGTGGCACCCGCGACGCCGAGGCCGCGGGGATCGCGATCATCCACCAGGAGCTGAACCTGGTGGAGCAACTCTCCGCGGCCGCGAACATCTTCCTCGGCCGGGAGCGGCGGACGCCCCGCGGGCTCATCGACGACGCCTCGATGGATCGCGAGGCGGCGGGCATCCTCGCGGAGCTGGAATGCCCGATCGCCCCGAGCACGCCGGCCGGCGCGCTCCGGGTCGGCGACCAACAGCTTCTGGAGATCGCCAAGGCCGTCTCGTTGCAGAGCGACGTGCTGATCATGGACGAGCCGACCAGCGCACTCACGGAGGCGGAGGTCGCGCGACTCGACCGCGTGATCGCCCGTCTGCGCCGCTCCGGGGTCACGATCCTGTTCATCTCCCACAAAATGGACGAGGTCTTCCGCCTCGCCGACCGGATCACCGTGCTCAGGGATGGCCGCGTGGTGACCACGGTCGCCCGCGCCGCCACCTCGCCCCGCGAGATCACCGGCTGGATGGTCGGCCGGGACATCGCCGGACACCACGTCGACGGACGCCGAAACCGTGTTGGCGAGTCCCGGAGCGGGTCTCCGAAGCTGCTGGAGATCCGCGGACTCACGCTGCCGTGGCCCGGGCATCCCCGCGGCCACCGGCTCGCCAACGTCTCGCTCGACCTGCATGCCGGGGAGGTGCTCGGCATCGCGGGCCTGATGGGTGCCGGACGCACGGAACTCCTCGAAACCATCTTCGGTGCGGGTGAGCAGACCTGGACCGGCGAGATCCTGCTCGACGGCCACCCCGTCCGCTTCTCGCATCCCGCCGAGGCCCGGGCGGCCGGCATCGCGCTGGTGACCGAGGATCGCAAGCGGCTCGGGCTGTTTCCGGAACTGGACGTGGCTGCCAACGTGAGCCTGTGCCGACTCCACGCCGCCGCGCGCCACGGGGTGCTGTCCCGGAGCCGCGAGGAGGCCCTGGTCCGCGGCCCCCTCACCGACCTCGATGTGAAGACCCCGGGGCCGCACGCCGCGATCACCGGACTTTCCGGGGGCAACCAGCAGAAATGCATCCTCGGGCGGTGGCTGCTGGTGAAGCCACGGGTGCTGCTGCTCGACGATCCTACCCGGGGCATCGACGTGGGCGCGAAGGCGGAACTCTACCAGCTGATCGACCGGCTCTGCCGAGACGGCCTCGCCGTGATCCTGACGTCAAGCGAGCTGCCCGAACTGCTGGCCCTTGCCGACCGGATCCTGGTGCTCGCCGAGGGCCGGGTGACGGGGGCCTTCAGCCGTGACGAGGCGACGGAACAGACGATCATGGCGGCCGCGACGGCCTGCTACGCGCCCAGGTAGCGGGCGACGATCGTGCGGGCCCGCGCCTCGTCGCGGGTACCCGCGACGATCGCCCGGCCGTCGGAAAACACGGAAAGCTGGATTCCTTCCTCCACATCGGCCCTGACGATCCAGCGGTTGGCCGTGACCGGGCCCACCGCCGCCAGCCGCTCTGCCACGATCGCCAGATCGACCCCGGCGGACGCCGGAGTCACCTGCACGGCATCGCGGCCGCAGAGCGGGGTCGGCCGGCCGCCCAGCGCCCCGGCGAGCCACGGGTAGTCTCCGCTCCGGCACGTCGGGCAGCCCGCGACGGCAAGCGGCGTCAGGTCGACGGTCCGCCACCTGCTCTCCCAGAGATCGCAGACGAGCAGGCGACCGGCATGAGCGTCGTGTCCGACGATCAGCTTGATGGTCTCGGCCGCCTCGACGGCCCCCACCACGAGCGCCGCCGGCCCGATGATGCCGGCCGTGTCACACGTCGGCAGGGCGCCGGCGGCGGGAGGCTCCGGAATCAGGCACCTCAGGCAGGCGGTGCGGCGGGGAATGATCGCCAGCACGCGCCCCTCGGCCCCGATCGCGCCGCCATGAACCCAGGGCCGCCCTGCCTGGCAGGCCACCTCGTTGATCAGAAACCTCGTCTCGAAGTTGTCAGTGCCGTCGACCACGACATCCATGCCGGCCAGCAGCCGCATGGCATTGGCTGCCGTAAGGTCGGTGACGAGCGGTTCGATTTCCATGGCCGCGTTGACCCGCGCGAGCGCATGCGCGGCGACCACGGCCTTGGGCAGACCGACGGCCACGTCGGCCTCGTCAAAGAGCACCTGCCGGGGCAGATTCGACACTTCCGGCAGATCCCGATCGATCAGTCGCAGAAAGCCGACCCCCGCCCTCGCGAGGGCCATGGCGACGACGCCGCCGAGCGCTCCGCACCCGACCACCGCGACGCGCGCCGCCGCCAGCTTCGCCTGCCCATCGTCACCCAGGGGCGGGAATCGCGTCTGACGGGAGTAACGCTCGGCGTCGAAAGCGGTCATCCCCGCAGTGTACCGAGACGCCACGGGGGCGATCGCCCGTCGTCGCGGGGCCGCTCGGTCACTCCGCCGGACCGACGACATAGCCGGCCCAGTCCCATGCAGCCCGCTCCGTGACACCCTCCAGACCCCAGGCCGCGAGATCCCGCTGCAGGTCCGAGCACGCCGCTCTGGCGACAGGCATCCCGACGGCACTTCGTGCCTGCCAGGCGACGAGTGGCGGCAGCAGCGGGTTTCGCCAGGCCTCGTCCGGCGACGTGCCAGCCGGCACGATCACGGCGAGGAAATCAAACGCCCCGGCGCGGGTCGTGTCCGGGGGCCCGACGGTCGTGGCCAGGCCGATCTGCAGCGTGTCTTTCGCACGCCGCACCTCGGCTTCCGCGACTCCGGGCTGCTCCGGACGCTCACGATCGACCACCATCGCCATGAGCACCGAAGGATGGCGGGCCAGCGCGGCGATCCGGGTGGCGGTCATGTCGGACCACCCGAGGAGCGCGACGACCGCGACACCGATCCTGTCCGCCTCACTGAGCAGGGGATCTGCCGGATCGGCGGTCACAAGCCCGACTCCGGCCTGCTTGGCTGCGGCGGCATCGCCGCTCCCGGAGACGCCCCGCAGCACCCACCGGCGCCCGTCGAGCCAGAACGACCGGCCGCGAACGCCAAACCGCCGCAGGCCGAACGTGGTATCGATCTCCTGCGGCTCGATACCAGGGCATTCCAGTCGTGCATGCAGCCGGTAGAGGTTCGGCAGGTCGGGCGTCCAGAATGCCGGCTCTGTCACCACCACCCGGGCCGCCGGCTGCCCGCCGCCTTGAGCGGAAGACAACGAAAGCAGTCTGGCCGTGATCGGAAGCGTCACATCGCGACCCCGGTGCGGCCCGACGACGACTCCCGAGAGCCGCGAGCCGTCCGGCATCGTTTCGCATGCACGGAGGTGGACCTCCGCCCGCATCTCGTCGCAACGACCGAGCCTGACCGCGATATCCGGCGGACCGCTCACGCGCCATCCTTCTCGACGAAGCGCTCCCGCGCCATCTCGACCAGATGCCGAAGATCGAGCTTTCCCGAGCCGAGCATGGGCAATTCGGTGATTTCTGCGAAGGCGTCCGCTCCCGGAATCCAGAGCGGCGGCAGGCCCCGCTTCTGCAGGCCGCGGACCACGTCCTGAGGGGCGTGCGACACCGGCAGGTGCAGGACGATCAATCGCTCCCCCTTCGCCCGGTCAGGCACGGCCGTGACGACCGCCAGCAGTTCCCCGTCCTGGGCGCCAAGTTCCGCGTTGATCGCCTCTTCCACGGAAATATGCGGCACCATCTCGCCGCCGATCTTCGAGAACCGACTCTCGCGACCGGTGATCGTGATGAAACCCTCCGCGTCGAGCCGGGCGATGTCGCCGGTGCAGTACCACCCCTCCTTGACCACCCTGGCCGTGAGATCCGGCCGGTCGAGATACCCCTGCATCACGTTCGGCCCCGCGATCCAGAGCAGCCCTGACTCGCCCACGGGCAGTTCCCGCTCGCCCTCGCGGTCGGTGATCCGCGCTCGGCAGCCGAGGATCGGCCTGCCCACGGTGCCTTCCCGGGCGTCTGTAGGCCGGCCGGGAACGTGCCGCGACGCCGGCACGTTCGCAGCCACGAGCGGCGAGAGTTCGGTCGCGCCGTAGGCCTCGCTCGGCCGGACCCCGAACTTCTTCTCGAAAGCGTCGCAGACGTCGCCGGGCAGTTTCTCCGCGGCACCGAACACGCACTCCAGGGAGGAGAAGTCCTCGGCCGGCGTCCGCCGCGCATAGATGCGGAGAAAGGTCGGAGTGGCCATGAGCAGCGTGGCATGATGCTCGCGGGCGAGCCGGCCGACGACCAGCGCATCCCGGGGGTCGGTGTGATACGCGACCGCCGGCTCCAGCGTCAGCGGGGTCCAGAGCGTGGTCGTGTATCCGTAGGAGTGGAAGAAGGGCAGGATGCCGAGGGCGACGTCGCCGGGTGCGAGATGCAGAAGCGCATCGATCGCCCGGATATTCGAGCCGACGTTTTCCTGGGTGAGCACCACGCCCTTCGGATCACCCGTCGACCCCGAGGTGAAGATGATCGTCAACGGATCGTCGGGCCGGATGCGGTCGAGACCCAGCGTCGAATCAAGCATGCCCAGCGGCAGCATCCGCGCCTGTGCGAAGGCCACCGCCTTGTCCAGGGCCGTGGCCTGCTTGCGGAGCGATCCTGCATCGAGCAGGCGGCTGCCGGCTTCGAGTTTCACCCGTCCGAGGAATGCCGGGCTCGAAATCACGTGCCTCAGCCCGGCGCGTTCAATGCAGATGTCGAGGATCGACTGGCTGGCGGTGTAGTTCAGGTTCACCGCCACCCGCCCTCCGAGGGCCAGCGCCGCATTGACGATGGCCGCTCCGGCCGTCGGCGGCAGCAGCACGCCCACCCGCTTCTCGTCCGCCGCAAGTGTGCGATCAAGCACCCGTTTCACCACCAGGATGGCGAGCAGCAGGTCACGGCCGCTGAGCCGCGTGCCCAGCGAGTCGGCGACCTTCATGCGGCCGCCGGCACTCCGCAGGGCGCGGAGCATCCTCCGCGGGAGCACGAGATCGGCGACGGGCGGGGAGGATCCTGGCACGGTGGCCTGCGGTGGCTTGGGGGCCGGAATCGGAGGGGTTCGTTGCCGACGAGACGCGCACCATTAGAATCGCGGCACGCCGGGGAGACCAGCGAGAAACGAGCCGTTTCCGACCCGCGTCCTCCTCCTGCGTCGGCCTCGCCACGGCCACCGCCTCTCGAAATCACGAACCCGCCATGCCCCGCTACCAGCCGTCGCGAATCGAGCCGAAGTGGCAGCAATGGTGGGAGGCACGCGGGACGTTCGCCACGCCGAGACTGCCGGCCGGCCGCAAGGCCTACCTCCTCGACATGTTCCCCTATCCGAGCGGCGACGGCCTGCACGTGGGCCACCCGGAGGGGTATACCGCGACCGACATCGTGGCCCGCTTCGAGCGGATGCGGGGCACCGCCGTGATGCACCCCATGGGCTTCGACGCGTTCGGCCTGCCGGCGGAGGAGTACGCCATCCGCACCGGCACGCCGCCGCGGGAGAGCACCGAGCGGAACATCGCCACCTTCACGCGGCAGTTGAAGATGCTCGGGTTCAGTTACGACTGGAACCGGGCGCTGGCCACCACCGACCCGGGCTACGTCCGCTGGACGCAGTGGATTTTCCTGGTGCTTTTCGACACCTGGTTCGACGCGGCGGCGCAGAAGGGCCGCCCGATCGCCGAGCTGCCGATTCCCCCGGATGTGGCAGCGGACGGCGCCGGCGCGATCGCCGCCTTCCAAGACGCCCATCGCCTCGCCTATCAGTCGGAGGCGCCGGTGAACTGGTGCCCGGCCCTGGGCACGGTGCTCGCCAATGAGGAGGTGGTGGGCGGCGTCAGCGAGCGCGGCGGTCATCCCGTGGTCCGGATTCCCCTGCGGCAATGGATGCTGCGGATCACGGCCTACGCCGACAGGCTGGAGCGGGAGCTCGACGGTCTCGACTGGCCTGCGAGCATCAAGAAGCTGCAGTGCGACTGGATCGGACGGAGCACCGGCGCCGAGGTGGATTTCCTGATTCCCCCCGCGAACGCGGCGGCCGACGCGTGTTCGCGCTGGCAGCAGGCACGGGCCGCAACGGGCTTTCCGGAGAAGCCCGGTCAGGACGTGCTCCGCGTGTACACCACGCGGCCGGACACGCTCCATGGCGTGACCTACATGGTCGTCGCTCCGGAGCACCCCTTGCTCGACCTGCTGACCGTGCCCGAGCAACGCGCGGCAGTCGACGCCTACCGGGAGGCCGCCGCCCGCAAGAGCGACCTCGACCGTACCGATCTCGCCCGGGACAAGACCGGCGTGTTCACGGGCACGCACGTGATCCATCCATTGACGGCCAGGCCGATCCCCGTCTGGGTGGCCGACTACGTGCTGGCCACCTACGGGACCGGCGCGATCATGGCCGTGCCCGCCCACGACGAACGCGACTTCGAGTTTGCCACGGCGTTCGGGCTCGACGTGATCACGGTCGTGGAGCCCTCCGATCGGCCCAGCCGGCCGGGCGAGCTCTTCACCGGTCACGGACGGGCGGTCAACTCCGGCTCGTACAGCGGGCTCGGCACGCAGGATTTCATCGTCAGGGTCGCCGCGGATCTCGAGGCCGCCGGCCTCGGCCGTCCGGCAGTGAACTACAAGCTCCGCGACTGGCTGTTCAGCCGGCAGCGGTTCTGGGGCGAGCCCTTCCCGATCCTCCATGAACTCGACGCCGACGGGCGGCCGACCGGGGTCCTCAGGGCGGTGGACGAGGAGGAACTTCCGGTCAACCTGCCTGAACTGACCGACTTCAAGCCCGGGGACACGCCCGACCCGCCGCTCTCCCGAAGCCCAACGGACTGGCTCCTTGTCGAGCGGGACGGCCGACGCTATCGCCGCGAGACCAACACGATGCCGCAATGGGCGGGCTCATGCTGGTATTACCTGCGGTTTCTCGATCCGGCCAACACCAGCCGGTTCGTCGACGCCGACGTGGAGCGGGCGTGGATGCCCGTCGACCTCTACATCGGCGGAGCCGAGCACGCTGTCCTGCACCTCCTCTACTCGCGGTTCTGGCACAAGGTGCTCTATGACCGCGGCCATGTCTCGCACGCCGAACCGTTCGGCAGGCTCGTCAACCAGGGGATGATCCTCGGGGAGATGGAGTTCACCGGCTACCGCAGCGTGAAGGGGGGCTGGGTCTCGGCCGAGCAGCGGAGCGAAGGAGACGTGCCGGCGAAGGTTCCGGCCGACCAGGTCGAGAAGCAGGGCGAGCACTTCGTGCTCCGTGACGCACCACGCATCCGTGTCGAAAGCCGCGCCTACAAGATGTCGAAGAGCCGGGGCAACGTGGTCAACCCCGACCAGGTCGTCCGCGACTTCGGTGCCGACTCGCTGCGGCTCTACGAGATGTTCATGGGACCGCTGGAGGCCACGAAGCCCTGGAGCACGTCCGGGGTGAGCGGCGTGCGGGGCTTCCTCGACCGCTGCTGGCGGCTCATCGTGGACGAGCGGGCAGATGAGCTCGTGGCCGCTCCGCAGGTCTGCGACGATCACCCCGCCCCCGAGCAGCTCCGTGAACTCCACCGCACGGTCGACAAGGTCACCCGTGACATCCAGGGCTTGTCGTTCAATACCGCCATCGCCCGGATGATGGAGTTCGTGAACTTCTGCACCCCCCTCGAGCGGCGGCCACGGGCCATCCTCGAACCGTTCGTCACGATCCTCGCCCCCTTTGCCCCGCATCTGGCCGAGGAACTCTGGGAGGTGCTCGGGCGACCGGCACCGGTATCGCTGGCCAACTGGCCAACCGTCGACGACCGGTGGCTCCGCGACGAGACCGTGGAGATTCCGGTGCAGGTGCAGGGGAAGCTGCGCGGTCGCGTGGTGGTCCCGGCCGACGCCGACGAGGACGCGATGAAGGCGGCGGCCGCCGCTGATCCGCGGATCGCCGAACTCCTGGCCGGCCGCGAGATCGTCAAGGTGGTGGCGGTTCCAGGCAGGTTGGTGAACTTCGTGATCAAGGGGTGATCACGCGGGAATCACGGGGTGATCGTGGGGCCGCCGCTCGGCGCCGGCGTCCACGCACCCCGTGGGAGCCGTCTTTCGCCGATCCGTCCGCGTGCCGTAGCATGACGACCGCGGCAAGGCGGCCAACTCTCCGAGGAGTGATGCATGTCGGTGAAGCGTGTCCTGGCACTGGTTCTCGGCGGTGGACGCGGCACGCGTCTCTATCCGCTGACGCGCGATCGGTCCAAGCCCGCCGTGCCGCTGGCCGGCAAGTACCGCATCATCGACGTTCCGCTGTCAAACTGCATCAACAGCGGCGTGCAACGCATCTACGTGCTCACCCAGTTCAACTCCGTGAGCCTCCACCGCCACATCCGCCGCACGTACACGTTCGATCCGTTCAGCGGCGGATTCGTCGAGATTCTCGCCGCCCAGCAGACGCTCGACAACTCAGGCTGGTACCAGGGCACGGCTGACGCGGTGCGACAGAACATCCGCTACCTGCAGCAGCCCGACATCCGCCACGTGCTGATCCTGTCCGGCGATCAGCTCTATCGGATGAACTACGCCGACATGCTCGCGACCCACATGAGCCACAAGGCCCACGTCACCATCGCCGGAATTCCGGTCCGGGACGACGCCGCCTCCGCGCTGGGCATCATGCGGCTCGAAGGCGAGGGCCGCGTGGAGGGATTCCTGGAGAAGCCACAGACGGCGAAGGAACTCGAGATGATGCGGACCGATCCGGGCTGGATCGAGTCGCAGGGCATCCCCGCCCACGGAAGGTCGCTGATGGCCAGCATGGGCATCTATCTCTTCGACCGCGACTGCCTGCTCGACCTGCTCACCAAGACCGACTACCGGGATTTTGGCAAGGAAGTGTTTCCCGCCGCCATCCGCGCCAAGCGGGTGCAGCTGCACCCTTTCGACGGCTACTGGGAGGACATCGGTACGATCCGATCCTACTTCCAGTGCAACCGCGAGCTTGCAGGCACCGCACCGCCGTTCGACCTCGTGAATGCAGAGGCGCCGATCTACTCCCGGGGCCGATTTCTGCCGCCGTCACGGCTCGGGAGCGCCAGCATCCGCAACAGCCTCGTCTCCGACGGCTGCGTGATCGGCGCGGGAGCGGTGATCGAAAACAGCGTGATCGGGCTGCGCTGCCGCATCGGCAGCAATGTGGTGATCCGCGACTCGGTGATCCTGGGCAATGACTACTACGAGACCGAGGACGGCCGCGCCGACGACGTGGCCCGTGGCCTTCCGCCGCTGGGGATCGGCGACGACACGATCATCGCACACGCGATCGTGGACAAGAATGTCCGCATCGGCCGGCGGGCGCGGATCGTCAACGAGCACGGCTGGGTCGACACGGCCGACGACGAGCGATTCACCGTCCGCGATGGCGTCGTGGTGATTCCGAAGGACGCCATCGTGCCCGACGGCTGGGTGCCGGAGCCGGCGTTCGTGCAGCCTGCCTGACGTCAGGGCTGCTGGCGTGGCCGCCAGCCGGGCGTCTCCGCCAGACTCGGCATCTCGATTGCGAGCGGTTCCGGAGGTGCGATCTGCAGAGCCCCGGCCTCGGCATCCCCGGGATCGCTCGCCGTCCGCGGAGCCTCCGATGCAGGGGCTTCGGCCGGAGTGACGAGCGTCGCGGCAGTGGCCGTCACGTCGGCCGTGGCCGTCCCGTCGGCAGAATCGATCGCCGTGGCCGGCACCAGGATGCTCACCGGCTCGGCAACGCTGTCGTCGGGAGCATCGGCCACCAGCACGGCATCCGGATCGGCGAGTGTCGGCGTGCCGGACCCTCGGATGCGTGGGTCCGCCTTGACGATCGGGGGCCACGGCCTCGGAGCCGAGCCGAGCGGTCGCGTGCCGTTGCTGCGGGCCCGAAAGTCGTTTTGCGGCGCCGAGCCGTTGGGCACCGGGCCGGAATAGTCATAGGGCGAGGGACACATCGTGCAGCCCGCGAGGAGCACCGCATGCGCCAGCGCGAGGGCACGGCCGCACATCACGCCGCTGCAGCCTGTCCGTTCCATCGCCACCCCTTCGCTTCCGCGGGCGGGCCGCACGGGCGATCCCGTTCGGCCCGGCCCACGGCCAGCGGCTGTTCCCCATCCCCGACACCCCACGTGGTCATCGGCCCGTCACGACCGGAATCTTCAGCAAATCCGGACGCTCAGAGGTCCACACCCATGTCGGCCATCAGGATCTTCATGTCGTCCCAGACGTCCCGCTTGGCCGCGGGAGTTCGCAGCAGATACGAGGGATGGTAGGTGCAGATGACCTTGGCAGACCGGTACTGAAACCAACGCTTCCGCAACGTACCGATCGACTCGGTCGTCTGCAGGAGGGCGTGGGCCGCGGTCGCCCCCAGGCAACAGATGTACTCCGGCGAGATGAGCTCGAACTGCCGCTCGAAGAACGATCGGCAGTTCGCCACCTCGTCGGGCAGAGGCGTGCGGTTCCCCGGCGGGCGGCACTTGAGGACGTTGAGGATATACACGTCCTCGCGACGCAGCCGACACGCCTCGATGATCCTGGTGAGCAGCTCGCCGGCACGACCCACGAACGGCAGTCCCGTCGCATCCTCGTCGGCACCCGGCGCCTCGCCCAGAAAGCAGAGCCGGGCGTCGGGCCGTCCGGCGCCGAACACGGTCCGCATGCGTGTGGCCGCCAGCTCACCACATCTGGTGCACGTCGCAACCTGCTCGGAGAGCACGTGCAGTTCATCGGCCCGATCGCACGCCGGCGGAATGGACGGCACGGACTGCGGTCTTCCGATCACCGCGGCCGCCGGCCGATGAACATCAGCGACCGGCACGTGCGTGACACCGGCCGCCGCCAGACTCTCCAGACGCTGCCGCAGCGCCCGGGCGCTCATAAGGCCCTGCGATGCCGCTTGGGCCCCCGTCCCTTGCCGAGGATGGCGGCCGCCGGTGGACGCCGGGGAGCCTCGGTCGCCGCCTCCGACTCGGCGGCCGTTGCCGTGGCGGCTGCGGCCTCCCGGAAGCCGCCCGTCGGCAACTGCTCGACCGGAGCCGGCTTCGGCCGGCGATCAAACGCATCGAAGCCCTCGATCTCATCCCGCTTCAGCAGCCGCTCGATCCGCATCTCGATCCTGGTGAGTTGCGGCCCTTCCTCGGGCGACACGAAGGTGAACGCGATGCCCTCCCTGCCCATGCGGCCCGTGCGGCCCACACGATGCACATAGTCGTCGCAGAACTCTGGAATGTCGTAGTTGATGATGTGCGAGACGCTCGACACGTCGATGCCGCGGCCCACGACGTCGGTGGCGACCAGCACCCGCGTGCTGCCGTCACGAAAACTCTTCATGACGCGATCCCGCACGCTCTGCGCGAGGTCGCCGTGGATGCACGCCACCTCGCCAAACTGTCGTGAGCGACGGCGGGAGAGCTTCTCGTGGATCTTGTCGGTGCCGCGTTTCGTGCGACAGAAGACGATCACCTGGCGGGGGTCTTCCCGGGTCAGAAGCCGCTCCAGCAGCTCGAACTTTCGCGTGGGGTCGACCGTGAAGTACCGTTGCTCGATCGTCTCCACGGCAAGCTCGTTGGTCGAGAAGTCGAGGATCTCGGGATCGCGCATGTACCGCGTGGCGAGTTTCTGAACCGGCGGCGGCACGGTCGCGGACAGGAGAAGCGTCTGGCGACTTTCCGGGCAGCGGCGGAGGATCTTCTCGATGTCGGGTCGAAAACCGATGTCGAGCATCCGATCGGCCTCGTCGAGCGTGACGATGTCGAGCGCGGAAAGCCCGAGCGTGCCACGGCTCAGGTGGTCGAGAACGCGGCCGGGCGTCCCGACGACGACTGCGGGATGCCGGGCGAGTTTGTCGATCTGGCCCTTGATCGGCTTGCCGCCATACACGGCGACGCAGTGAATCCTGGACCCATGGGCGAGTTTCTCAAACTCGTCCTTGACCTGCACCGCGAGTTCGCGGGTCGGCACCAGCACCAGCGCCCGGGGCCCACCGCTGCGGCCGGGTTGCAGCATCCGTTCCAGAATCGGCAGCACGAACGAGGCCGTCTTGCCGGTGCCGGTGCGGGCCTGCCCCAGGACATCGACCCCCGCCAGTGCCCGCGGAATCAGTCCCGCCTGCACGGGTGTCGGAGTCGTGTACCCGGCACGATCGACTGCGGCCAGCGTCGCCGCGGAAAGGCCCAGCGGGCGAAACCCTGCTCCGACCGGCGTGCCGCCGGCCGCACCGTCACCAGCCGCCCCCGACTCCGTCGGACATCCGGCCCCATGATCCATGAACACTCGTGGCCTCGTTGAGTTCTCGAAACGTCGTCCGCCTGCATCCGCGGGGCGTCCTGCTGCCCACATCGGAACGGCACCATGGCCGTCGAGGCGATGGCGGGTACGGCGGTAGGCGGCGTTTGAGCGAGCCGCCACATCTGTGTCGGAACGGTACCACGCCCCCATCACGCCGGCAAACAGCAGCCCCCCGGACCCCGGGAAATAAGCCGTTTTGCGAGCCTGCGGGCGAGACCGAGCCCCGCAGTTTACCATTCCTCGCCGCCGGAGGGAAGCAAGGGCCGGGCAGCGCGGTCGTCAGCGGTCGAACAACTTCTTCAGCGCCCACACGGTGGCCGCACGTCCGGCCCGGGCGATCGACCGCGTCAGCGGGATGCCCTTTGGGCAGACGGCCACACAGTTCTGTGCGTTGCCGCACATCTGAATGCCACCCTGCCGGGTCAACGCCTCCATCCGCTCGTCCGCGATCATGCGGCCGGTCGGATGGGCGTTGAACAGCATCGCCTGACTCACCGCATGGGGCCCGACGAACCCGGCGTCGAAGGCGGCCTTCCGGCGGCGCTCAAAATCCGCCTCCGACTCATCGTCGCGCCGCACGACCTCGATCCGGGAGTACTGGGGACAGGCCTCGAGGCAGCAACCGCAACTCATGCACGTCGAGAGTGGATAGGCGTCCTCCTGATCCTCGGGCGCGATCCGCGGCCCGGGACCGAGGTCATAGGAGCCCTCCACGGGCACCCACGCCTTCACCTTCTCCAGCCCGCGAAACACCCGTCGACGATCCACCACGAGATCGCGAACCACGGAAAACTTCGACATCGGCCGCAACTCGATCTCGTCGCCATCCTCGGCCAGCAACCGGTCGACCAGGGCCGAGCAGGCCATGCGGGTGCGGCCGTTGATGAGCATGGTGCAGGAGCCGCAGACCTCTTCGAGGCAGTTGCAGTCCCAGGCCACCGGGGCCACCCGACGTCCATCCTGCGAGTGCGCCTGAGACGCGATCTTCTGCAGGACGCTGATGACGTTCATGTTGGGTTCGTAGGGCACCTCGAACCGTTCCCAGTAGCTCTCGCCACCGGCGACGTCCTGCCGCAGCACCCGCACGCGGACGGCCGCCCGGCCACTCGTTGGACCGTGCACGAGTTCCGCCGCTTCGTCAGTCGCCTTGATCATGTCGCTGCCTCCTCGTGCTCCCGCATCTCATGCCCCAGAACCGACCGGCCGTGCTCCAGCAGTCAACCGCGCACCCCGCTCCCGCCAGGCCTCCTCGATCGCCTCGGCGCCAACCAGGCCGTAGAGCCTCGGCCGGGGTGGAATGAGCGAGGTGTCGACGTCCTGATACGTGATCTCCGGATCACCGTTCGGTCCACAGGCGGCGATGGTCGACTTGAGCCACTTCTGTGCGTTCGCCTCGAAACGGTCGCACCATTGCTCGGCCTCGTGCTTCCGGCCCTCGGGATCCGTCGCCGTCAGGCCGGGCATGGAAAAGGCCGGCTTGAAGTGGGCTCCCCGGCACTCGTCCCGCAGCAGGGCTCCCTTCAGGATCAGTTTGGCGATCGGAAACATGTCGCCGAGAGCCTTCGTGAACACGACGTTCTGGTTTGTCCAGTTCCCCGTATCCGACACCGCACACCGCTGCCAGCGCTCGGCCATCCGGCACACGTCGTCGTAGGCCGGGGCCAGCTGGTCATTCCGCCGGACCACGGTGGCCACGCGGGTCATGAGGTTCCCCAGTTCCTGATGCAACGCATAGGGATTCTCGTCTCCAGCCGTGCGGGCGAGCAGGCTGCGATGCCGCTCCTCCTGGCGACGAACCTCGGCATCGAACAGCCGTGATGCATCGGCGGCCGACGCAGCGGCGTCACGGGCCGCGACGAGTGTGGGAGCCACGAAAAGCCCGCTGAAGATGCAGGAGAGCAGAGAGTTCGCCCCGAGCCGGTTGGCGCCGTGATACTGATAGTCGCACTCGCCGATGGCATAGAGGCCGGGGATGCTCGTCTGTTGATTGCGAGCCGACCCCTCCACCATGCCGCCCGTGGCGCTCTTCTCGTAGTCGACCCACAGGCCGCCCATCGAATAGTGCACGGCCGGGAAGATCTTCATCGGGGTCACCCGCGGGTCGACCCCCTGGAACTTCTCGTAGATCTCGAGAATGCCGCCGAGCTTCCGGTCCAGGGTCTCCCGCGGAATGTGCGTGAGATCGAGGTAGACGCACAGCCGGTCCTTCTCGACCGACAGCCCTTCGGTGGTGCAGATGTCGAAGATCTCTCGGGTCGCGATGTCGCGGGGCACGAGATTGCCGTATTTCGGGTACCGCTCTTCGAGAAAGTAACTTCGCTCCGCATCGGGAATATTTCGCGGGTCTCGCGAATCCTGGGGCTTTCGCGGCACCCAGACCCGTCCCCCTTCCCCGCGGGCGCTCTCGCTCATCAGCCGGAGCTTGTCGGCACCGGGAATCGCCGTCGGGTGCACCTGGATGAACTCGCCATTCCCGTACCACGCCCCCGCCTGGTAGGCCCGGCTCACCGCACTGCCGGTGCACACCATCGACATCGTTGATCGGCCGTAGATCAGTCCGTTGCCACCCGTTGCGAGCACCACAGCCGCGGCCGGAAACGACCTGAACTGCATCGTCACGAGATCCTGGCACACGGCCCCGCGGCAGCGGCCGGAATCATCGAGCACGGGGGCGAGAAAATCCCAGAACTCCCACTTCCTGACCCTGCCCTCGACCTCCCATCGGCGCACCTGCTCGTCGAGGGCGTAGAGAAGCTGCTGTCCCGTGGTCGCACCGGCGAAGGCGGTTCGCTTGTAGAGCGTTCCCCCGAATCTCCGCTGGTCACGAAAGCCCTCTGACGTGCGATTGAAGGGCACCCCCAGCCTGTCCATCAGGTCGATGATCCGCGGCCCCCAGTCGGCCATCTCCTTGACGGGAGGCTGGTGCTGCAGGAAGTCGCCCCCGTAGACGGTGTCGTCGAAGTGCTTCCACTCGCTGTCGCCCTGCTGCCGCGTGAGGGCGTTGACGCTGTTGATCCCGCCCTGGGCACAGACGCTGTGAGACCGCTTCACCGGCACGAGGCTCACCAGATCGACGTCGATGCCCAGTTCCGCCAGCCGCATGGTGGCGGCGAGTCCGGCCAGGCCGCCACCGACGACGAGAACCCTCTGCTGAGCCATGGGATGCGACTTCCTTCGTGAGGGACGAATCAGGGGGAGTGTGCCGGGATTGGCGTGGGGACCACCGCAGCCCCCGGCACGGCGAGAGCCCGCTTCTGCTTCTCGGCCCAGACCTCGGCGTCCCGAGCCTTGGACACGTCCAGCCCGCGGAAACCGCCGACCGCCCCGAGACCAGCCGCCGCGAGCACGAGTCCGACGATCACGCTGACCGCGTTTGCCCGCCTCATCGCAGCGGGGCTCGTCCACAGGCCCCACGTGATGCCCAGCGTCCAGAGCCCATTCGCGAAGTGAAACACCGTCGACAGCACGCCGATGGCGTAGAGGATCGATACGAGCGTGGGCTGGAGCGCCTCCGCGGCGGTGCTCGCCGCGTGGTGCGGATCGAACCGGCCTCCGCCGAGCGGCCTGCCCAGCCAATGCAGCTGGGCGATGTGCCAGACGATGAAGGCGAACGCGATCATGCCGGTCGCCCTCTGGAGCGTGTACCGGACGTTGCCCACGTACGGATAGGAGCCCACGTTGGGCAGGCCGTTGGCGATGATCACGAAGCCCACGGCCGCGTGGAACAGCATCGGCAGAAAGATGAACGCAACTTCGACCGGCACCAGCAACGGGCCGAGCGAGTGGATCATGTCGACCCGTGACTGAAACGTCCGGCCGTCGTCTCCGGCCAGGATCGACGAGTTGGTGAGGAGATGGACGGCGAGAAACGCTCCCACGGGAATCAGCCCGGCGAGCGAAAACAGCCGATAGATCAGGAACTGATGGCGTTCCAGGAAGGACGGACGAGACTCGCTCACGGTTGGCCTTTCGGGACGGCAGCGTGACCTGCGTGGTGGTGTCGCCTCGACGGTTCGACTCCGGTCGAATCGCCGCCGCGACCGTCCCGGGGGAGTATAGGAGGGGCGGGCAGGGCGACAACGCCGCACGCTGATTTGGCGGGCCAGCCGAACGTTTTTATACTCGAAATCGACGCGGGAGTCCCCATGGCTCGCGCGGCTACGGAGGGTGGCTGGTGACGGAGTTCGACGACCATTCGGCGCTGGGGGCCGAAACTCCGCACCGGGAACACGAGGTCGTCTCGCACCTGCCCGACGGCGTGGCGGTGATCGACGCGGCCGGAAGCGTCGAGTGGGCGAACGAACGGCTGACCGCGTGGTGCACCGCCGGCGACCTCCGCGGCCGTGACTTTCTCTTCGCGCTGGCGGGCTGGGCTCCCGAGCATCGTCCCGTCGAGGTGTCGACGTTTCACGAGGCCGTGCTCGCCGGCCGGCCGGCCGCGGCGATCCTCAAGACCGCGGCCAATCGGTTCTTCGCGGTCCACGCGTCCGCCGCCTTCACGCCGGCCGACCTGTCCCGCGGGCCGCGCGCCGTCGTCACGGTCCGTGACGTGACCCAGACGATCCTCGAGCAGCAGAAGCGGGCCGCGATCCACGCAGCCGGCCAGAAGCTCGCCGACCTCTCCCCTGCCGAACTCGCCGACATGACGGTCGGGGAGCGGATCGAGTTGCTCAAGAGCAACATCATCCACTACTCGCGCGACCTGCTGCAGTTCGACGTGCTCGAGATCAGGCTGCTCGACCGGCAGACGGGCCGGCTGGAGCCGCTCCTCGCGGAAGGCATGCAGCCGGAGGCCGAGGCGCGGATCCTCCATGCCCGGCCCGAGAACAACGGCGTCACCGGCTACGTTGCCGCGACGGGCCGGAGCTACCGCTGCGACGACACCACCAAGGATCCGCTCTACCTCGAGGGCTGCAAGGGAGCGAAGAGCTCGATCACGGTGCCGCTCATGCTGCACGACCAGGTGATCGGCACCTTCAACGTGGAGAGCCCCGAGCCGGGCGGGTTCGACACCACCGACCTGCAGTTCCTCGAGATCTTCCCGCGCGACGTGGCTGCCGCCCTCAACACCCTCGAGCTCCTCGTCGCGGAGAAGGCCACGACCGCCGCCGAGAGCATCGAGGCGATCCACGGGGCCGTCGCGCTGCCCGTGGACGACATTCTCAACGACGCCGTGTGCGTGATGGAGAAGTACATCGGCCACGACGCTGACGTCGTGGAGCGGCTGCAGCGCATCCTGCGAAACGCCCGCGACATCAAGCAGGTGATCCAGAAGGTGGGCGAGCGGATGGCCCCATCGGTCGCCCACTCCCAGCGGCGGCACGGCGATCGCCGCCGGCCATTGATCGGCACGCGGATCCTCGTCGTGGATTCCGACGAGCAGGTGCGGCAAGCAGCCCACGCCCTGCTCGAACGATCGGGCTGCACGGTCGAGACCGCGCGGGACGGCGCCGAGGCCGCCTCGATGGTGCGGGCCTGCCGCGGCGAGTGCTACGACGCCATCATCGCCGACATCCGTCTGCCCGACATGAGCGGCTACCAGCTTCTCCTGCGGCTCCAGGAACTCCTCGATCCGGTGCCCCTGATCCTCATGACCGGCTTCGGCTACGACCCCGGCCACTCGATCGTGAAGGCCCGGCAGGCGGGCATCGACCTGGTCCTGTTCAAGCCGTTTCGCGTCGACCAGCTCCTCGACACGGTCGAGAAGGCGATTCTCCGCCGCCGGGCACCATCGATCGCCGGCACCGACCCGGCCACCCCCGCCTAGCCCGCTGCCCCTGGATTTCCCGGTTTTCCGGGCACCTGCAGCGCTCGGACTCGGCCTTGACCCGTCCGCCGCGTGCCGGGTACTTGTCCCGCCCCACGGATCGTTTCCAGGACAAGGAATCCGCGCATGCCCCGCCCAGCCCGCCCGCACCACGCGCCCGGTCGCCGAGGATCGGTCCTCGCCACGGCAAGGACGCTCGTGGCCGCCTGCCTGCTGACGTGCGTCTCGGCGTTCGCCGCCGAGGATCTGCCCGCACCGGAGCGTGCCGGCGTGGGCGACGAGCAGGCGGCGCGGAAGGTGATCGAGGAGGCGATCGGTCAGGCCGGTGCCGCCGGCAGGCCCGCTTCGCCCCCGGTCGCCACCAGGCCAGAGCTGATTGATGAGCAGCTGCGCCAGGCGGGCTGGGAGGCCGATAGCCAGCGCTTGCGCCACAGCCGGGGGGGCCGCCCCGAAAAGCATCGCAACTTGGCCATCGCCGAGTGGCCCACAAGCAGTGGCCCGGCGGATTATGTGCTCTTTGCCGGGCTCACGCCCCTGGCGGTGGTGGAGGCCAAGCGGGCCCACAAGGATGTGGTGGGGGTGCTGCCCCAGGCAGAGCGCTATTGCCGCGATGTGCTGTTGCCGGAGGGAGCAGGCGGCCTGCCCTTCGCGTTTGCCACCAATGGCCGGCCGTTTCTGCGGTAGCTCCATGCGGCCAGCGGCATCTGGTTTCGCGATCGGCGCCGTGCCGCCAACCGGGCCGTGGCCCTGGAGGGCTGGTATGGGCCGGAGGGGCTGCGCCAGCTGGCTCGGCTGGATATCGAGCGCGCCGAGGCGAAGCTGAGCCGCGAAACTTTCGCGTTTGGCTTTCCCCTGCGCCCCTATCAGCGCCGGGCGATCGAAGCGGTGGAGGCGGCGATCCGGGCGGGGCAGCGGGAGATTTTGCTGGCCAAGGCCACGGGCACGGGCAAGACCAAAACCTGCGTGGCCCTGATCTACCGCCTGCTGAAAAGCGGCCGTTTCCGGCGGGTGCTGTTTTTGGTGGATCGGGAGGAGCTGGGCATCCAGGCAGGGGATGCCTTCAAGGAAACGCGGATGGAGAGCCTGCAAACCTTTGCGGCGATCTACGACATCAAGGAGCTGGGCGATCGCGTCGTGGACGACGACACCCGCGTGCACATCACCACGGTGCAGGCGATGGCGCGACGTTTGCTGCTGGGTGATGAGGAGG
>JBJTQP010000265.1:0-16592 GCA_046075685.1 Planctomycetaceae bacterium
CGTGCCCGACCAGCCGCCGGCGGCGAGCGCCTGCGTCCGCTCCGCGGCGAGCGATTCCAGCGCCCGCGGCTCGAGCGTGCGGACGATCCCGTCGGCGTCGACGGAGATCCCGCCCACGGCCCCGCGAAAGCCGAAGCCGCCCATCTGGCCGGCCGCAGGCCCCGCCAGCATCGCCAGCGAGGCGAAACAGATGAGCGACGCGAGCGTGCGAACGGACGAAGACCACCGTGAACGGGACATGGCAATCTCACAAGGAAGTGGCCGAACCGCGGAACCCGCGCGGCCGAAAATGAACCACGACCAGGAACAACCGCGGCGGGAAATGACGCGGGCGGGATGCTAGTGGCGGGCGGCCCGAATCCACAAACCCGCTTTTTGCGTGATTTCGCCGGTTTTCACCCGCCGGGGCAGCCGCTCAGCCGGCTTTTCGCCCCGCTCCCGGCGAACCAGTGCCGCGCGTGGTTTCTCTCGGCGGGCCGCCGCTCACCGCGTCATCTCCCTGCTGCGAGGAGCGTCGGCCGCAGAGCCACCCCCATATCCTGCGCAGGACTGTCGGTCGCCGCGATTCGCGGCCCGCCACCTCGCACGATGCCACCGCCGGCTCAGCCTCCTCACCCTCGACGGGGTCACCGCAGGCCAGCCGCTCGAGGGCCTCGACTCCCCCCGCCTCCTCGGCGAACTCGTAGAGACGGGCCAGGCCCGGGGCATCTCCCTCCGGCTCGTCGTCGGTAAGGCACTCGAACGACACCCGGCCCGCGTCCATCGCCTGCCGGATGACGGCGTCGAATCGGGGCACGCCGTGGAGCATGGCGTGCATCATCCGATGAAACTGCTGGGATGTCAGGTCGGCATCCTCGAGCGGCAGTTCGACATTGGGCCGGATCTCCCCGTCCGACGGGTCGTAGTCGAACCGCAGCATCTTGTACCGGGACTGGATCGAGGCGATTGCCTCGAACACCGCAGCCTTGTGCGGGCAGGATGCGACGTTCCAGGCCCGCGGGGTGAAGATCGAGACGAACTCGCCGTCTTCCTGGATCCGGATCACGAACTGGATTCCCGGTTCGCCGCCGGGATCGCGGAACGAGGTCTTCTGCGGATCGAGCCCGAAGCCGATCAGGATCGCGTCCCGCTCCTCGTCGACCCGGTAGTTGAGGTCGTACTCGTCGAGAAACTCCTGGATCTGGGCGAGGCTGGTCGGCATGGGGGCGATCTCCGGTGTGGGGGTGGTCACTCGCGTGCGGGAGGCGACGTCAGTTGGCGGACGGATCGGTGCCACGCGGCCCGGATCGACCCTCGCGCCGCATCCGCAGCAGTGACTCGAGACGATTGATGCCGCCGCACCGCCGCGCGATCGACTCGAGCCTCTCGTCGCTCTCGCTCCGCGGCGGGCCATCGGCGTCGAACAGCCCCTTGTCCATCGCATTCTTGATGTGCGGATACCAGCGGTCGGCGAACGCGGGGATCAGTGACAGCATCGTCAGCACGTCGTCGCTCTTCACGCCGTCCGCACCCAGCCGGCAATCAACCCGGAGCCGCACCTCGCCGTCCTTGGGATCGAGCTGCGTCTTGACGAGGGGCGACCGGCCTGACGCGGCCAGCAGGCAGGCCAGCATCGCCTCCTTGTGGGTGGCCTGCTTCGAGTCGAACGCCCACGGGGTGTCCATCGTGAGGCAGCCGTTCTGACGATCGAAGGCCAGCTGCACGTCGATCGCCTTGGCCCCCGCACGGTTGGTATAGGCCCTGGTGGGCAGCTGCGTGACGACGCAGCTGTCGTTGACCCGCCGGCAGGGATATCCGCGGCCGGTCAGCAGCCGCTCCAGGTCGTCGAGAGTCTTCGCCATCCGCCGGCCTCCTCTGAAACGGTGGAAATCGGGGTCGCGGCCGTCCTCACCGCCCCCATTCTACGCCGTCCCCCACCGGGCGCTTCGCATCCGGACGCTCCCGGAGCCAGGCGGGATTCCTGCTTGCCTTCCCGCGCCACTCCGATCTAAGTTCGGGCGTCGGGGTGTGGGTCCCCGTCGACGCCCTTCCGGAGCCCCGTTCATGGTCGCCTCGATCCCTCCCGCACAGCTTGCCGAACTCCACCGCCGTGGTGACAGGGTCATGCTGATCGACGTCCGCACGCCGGCGGAATACGGAGACGCGCACGTCGACTTCGCACGCAACGTGCCGCTCGATCGGCTCAGCGCCCGGGAGATCGCCGGTCTGGCGGGCGACGGGCCGGTGTATTTCGTCTGCAAGTCGGGCACCCGCAGCCAGAAGGCCTGCGAGCAGATGCGTGCCGCCGGCGTGGAGCGGGTGGTGAGCGTGGAGGGCGGCACCGCGGCCTGTGAGGCGGCCGGCATGTCCGTCATCCGCGGCCGCAAGGCCATGTCGCTCGAACGGCAGGTGCGGATCGCGGCGGGATCGCTCGTGGCGGTCGGTGCGGCGCTGGCCGCCTTCGGGCCCGACGCCCCCGTGGACTGGAGGAGCATTGGCGCGGGCCTTGCGGGCTTCGTGGGGTGCGGGCTCATGTTTGCGGGCGTCACCGACACCTGCGGGATGGCGCTGCTCCTGGCCCGCATGCCCTGGAACCAGACACGCTCCTCCGGCACCAGCTGCTGCAGCCGGCTGCTGCTCGCGGGCCTGCTCGCGGCCGCCGCCGGCACAGCGGCTGCGCAGCACACGCAGGACTCCCTCGACGTCGTGAAGACCGCCATGGCCGAGCAGAAGGCGGTGCTCGTCGACGTTCGCGAGCCCGACGAATGGCAGAAAGGACACGTGGTGGGCGCCCGACTCGTGCCGCTGAGCACCCTCGAGCGGGGTGCCACCGCCGACGAGGTCGCCCGCTCCGTCCCCAAGGGCGCGATCGTCTACACCTACTGCATGGTCGGCGGGCGGAGCGTCGCCGCGGCCCGGTTTCTTCGCGGGATGGGCTACGACGTCCGCCCCCTGAAGCCCGGCTATCCGGATCTCGCCCGGGCGGGCTTTCCGACCGCAACCGGCAAATGACGACCCGCCGAGTGACAGCCCGTCGAGTGACGGAAATGCGGGAGGGCGTGGCCCGAGCGACGTGGATCCCTGGCCGTGATGCATTCTTCGCCGTGATCCGCCATCCCGGGAGCGACGCTCGCAGCGGACCTGTCAGCCGAGGAGTCCGGTGATCGGCGTGCCGTCGCGGACGATCATCACCGGTCTGCCGGTGGCCGTGTGGTACTCCTTTCTCGGATCGATGCCCAGGCAGCGATAGAGCGTGGCGGCCACGTCGTCGGGCCGGATGGGGTCGCCCGCAGGCCCGGCGGCCTTCGCGTCGCTTGCCCCGATCACCTGCCCGCCCCGCACGCCGCCGCCGGCCATCAGCATGAACATCGCCCGCGGGTAGTGGTCGCGGCCCGCCCGCTGGTTGATCCTGGGCGTCCGGCCGAACTCACCCGTCACCAGCACGCAGGTCGAGGCCAGCAGGCCCTTCTGCTCGAGGCCGACGAACAGGGCCGCCAGTCCTTCGTCGAGCGTGGGGAGGAGCGTCGATTTCAGCTTCCTCCAGTTGTCGGCGTGGGTGTCCCAGCCGCCGAGTTGCACCGTCACGAACCGCACACCCGACTCCACCAGCCGCGTCGCCAGCAGGCAGCTCTGGCCGAAGTCGTGGCTGCCGAAGGGGGCGGCGAAGGCCGGCTCCTCCCGAGAGACGTCGAATGCCCGCCGCGCCCGCGGCGACGTGATGATCGTGTGGGCCTGCCGCGAGAAGCTGTCGAGCCCCTCCACGAGTTGGCTGTCGTCCTCGACGTCACGAAACATCCCGTCGAGGTCCTCGAGCAGGGCGTGCCGACGGTCCACCTGGGCGATCGTCAGGCTGCCGTCGAGCGACACGCCGCGGACGCCGAAGGGCTTGCCCGCCTTCGGTGCGCTGCCGGTGCCGAAGGCTGCATACCGCACTCCGAGGTAGCCGGCGCCGTGCCGGCTGGTGGGGATCGCCACCGACGACGGCAGGTCGTCCGCGCCGCCGAGCTCCTTGGAAACCACCGCCGCGTGGCTGGGGAACTGGAGCGAGGCGATCGGCCGGTTGCCGGTGTGGACGTAGCTGCTGCCGAGCTCGTGGGCGGCGAGGGTGTGCGACACCCCGCGGAGGATGGCGTAGCGGTCGGCACAGGCGGCGAGCTTCGGCAGGTGCTCGCAGATCTCCATGCCCGGCACGCTCGTGGCGACCGGCCGAAACTCTCCGCGAACCTCGGCGGCGGCGTCGGGCTTCATGTCGAACGTGTCGAGGTGCGACGGGCCGCCCCCGAGGTTGACGAAGATCGCCGCCTGAGCAGGCCCGGCGACGGCGTTCCCCGCCGCCGCCCAGCGGAGGTGGTTGGCCAGCGAGAGCGCCGAGCCGCCCAGGGCACCGATCCGGAGCATGTCGCGCCGCCGCATACCGTCGCAGGTCCGATGGGTCGCCATGATCGCGGCCTCCTTCGTCAGTGGTTGACGAGAAACTCCTTGGTGTTGAGCAACGCCCAGAGCAGGTCACGCGTCGCCTCACGAACGGTGCCGGGCTCGGCGAAGTGGGCCGCCGCCCGCTCGGCCTCGGCCTCGAGCGGCGGCCGGGAGAGCGTCCGCAGATAGGCGGCGCGGACGATCGCCGCCACGGTCTCGCCGTCGAGATCGGCGGCGGCGGTGTCGCGTCCTGTGCCGGTCCGGTGCCGCGCGGCGACCGTGTCCACCCAGCCGTCCCGCCGGTCGATCTGGGCGAGCATGTCGCGGTCGTTTCGCAGGAACACCGTCTGCAGCAGGCTCGGCTCCATCGAGCGGTCGCAGTCGCAGTTGCTCTCCCGCACCGACCGGCCGAACACGGCGAGCGCGTACTGGCCGGACTTTCCCCAGCCCGCCGCCGCGGGCTCGCCTCCCGCGGTGCCGGCCGACGACGCGGCCGGCGTCGCCGCCTCCTCGTCGCTCGCAGTGGCCGTCCGGATCGCGTCGAGCACCACCTCGGCGGGG
This sequence comes from Planctomycetaceae bacterium, assembly GCA_046075685.1. Classification (GTDB taxonomy): domain Bacteria; phylum Planctomycetota; class Planctomycetia; order Pirellulales; family UBA1268; genus QWPN01. The sequence continues at coordinate 4,957 of JBJTQP010000265.1, forward strand.
ATTCGCCGCGGCACCGCCCGCGAGAAGTTTCGCTCGTCGAGCCGGTTGGTGTCGTTGGGCCTCCAGCCCGCCTGGTAGGTGCGGCTGGTGGCGATTTCGCGGTGCAGCCATCGGAGATCGTACCCGCGACGCCGACACTCCGTTGCCAGATGGTCGAGGAGCGGAGCGTTGCTCGGCGGGTTGGCCAGACTCAGGTCGTCGGGCGGCTCCACGATGCCCACGTTGAAGTAGGCGGACCAGATCCGGTTGACGATCGCCCTGGCGAAATAGGGATTCTCCTCGTCCCGCATCCAGTCCATCAGCGCCTGCCGGGGGTCGGGAAACTCGTCGATCGCGACGTCGTCGCCGCCGAGCACCGTGGCGGTGCGACCCACCACGCGGCGGCCTCGGCGATCACCGCGGTCGCGATTCTTCTCCGGCCGCTGCCTGTCCGGGGCCACCACGTAGGTCTCGCGGTAGGGCACCGTGCGATCCTGGCGGAGCAGTGCCGCAAGCTCCTTGCGGAGGTCGTTGTTTCGCGCCGTGGGATCGACGCCGAGATCCTCGAGCATGCCGGCCGCGTCGTCCTTCGTGCCGGGCGCCTCGCCGTGGCGGACGCGGACGAAGAAGTTCTGGAAGCGGGCGAAGTCGTCCTTGGTCCACTCGTCGAACGGGTGCTTGTGGCACTGGGCGCACTGGATCCGCACGCCCAGGAAGGTGTAGGCGAAGCCGAGGGCCCGCTGCTCGGCGGTCTGGAAGTTGCCGCGGCTCCAGAAGTAGGGCAGGAAGGGCTGCTCGGCAAACGACCCGTCAGGGGCGCGGTGCTGATAGCCGCTCATCCGCGTGCAATAGTCGTCGTACGATTCGCCGTCCAGCCGGCTCCGGGCCATGACGATGCCCTCGACGATCTCGTCATAGGGCATGTTCCGCGCCAGCCGTACGCGGAGCCACTCGTACCACGCCGCCGTGGCCACCGGACGGTTGTCGGGGCCGCTGTTCTGGTTTTGCCGCTCGTTGTTGCCGGTCCAGTCGCAGAATCGCGTCGCCCACCACCGCGCATGGGCGGGCGCGGCGAGCAGCTCGTCGACCTTCCGCTCCCGCTTGTCGGCCCGGCCATCGGCCATGAAGAGCTCGACCTCCGCCGGAGTCGGAAGCGTGCCGGCGACGTCGAGCGAGACCCGCCGGAGGAACTCGGCGTCGCCGCAGGGCTCCGTCGGCACGATGCCCAGCGGCCGCAGCTTCGCCACCACGAGCTCGTCGATCCGGGTGGGCGTGGGAACCGTCGGGTAGCGGCTGCCGACGAGGGTCGACACCGGCAGCATGACGGGCACCGGCACGACGCCATCGTCGTAGAACACCACCACGTGCGTGTCGCCACGGCCGGCGATCGTCACCAGGCCCCGCTCGTCGACCACGGCCACCTCGTCGTCGTTCGACTGAAAGCGGCACAGCGGCGTGACGTCCTCCCGCGAGCCGTCGCTCCATTCGGCAACCGCCCGCAGCCGACGGCGATCGCCCGGCTTCACGGCGACGAACTCGTGCGGCTCGACCACGAGCCGCTCGAACCTCGGCCCGTCGACGGCCGCCGGCACGGCGCCGGTGGCGATCCACTCCAGGAGCACGCGGTGCTGCCACGATCCCCGCTCGACCCGGCGGCCGCCTTCGTGCGGCTCCTCCTCGAGCGGCTTCCTGAGCATCAGGCTGGCAGGCGGGTCGGCGACGTTCGCCCGCGGGGCATCGTCGCTCACGAGGTTGGTGTGGTCGGCCTTGAAGTCGTAGCCGAACAGCGAGAGCTGCAAGCCGCCCTGCCCCTGAAACGAGCCATGGCAGGCGCGACCGTTGCAGCCGAGCCTGCCCAGCAGCGGAACCACGTGCCGGCGGAAGTCGGGCGACTCCCCGCCGGCCGCACCGGCAAACCGCTCGTCGATCGACTGGAGCACGGGCAGGGAATCATCCGCAGCCGCCGTGAGGGCTGTCGTGAGGACGACCGCAGCCGCCACGACAAGCATCCGCATGGTGTGAATCCCCTGAACTCCCGGCACGCTCATGGTACATCGGCTGCGCACATCGCCGCAATCGACCGCCACCGCACCGACCGCGACTCCGGGGTGGTATTCTGGGGGTGTTTCCACGCATGTCCCGGCACGCGATGATGTCGTTTCGGCCGAACCATTCCGTCCGTCCGCGGCCGCACGCCGCAGCCACGCTGCTGGTGGCCATCGCCGCCACCATGGTCGGCGGACGGACGGTGGCCGCCGAGTCGGCTGTCTCGTTCAACCGCGACGTCCGCGGCATCCTGTCCGACGCCTGCTTCGGTTGCCACGGCCCGGATGCGGCCGCCCGGCAGGCCGGCATGCGGCTCGACGTTCGCGAACAGGCGGTGGCCGAGTTGGAAAGCGGTGCGCGGGCGATCGTCCCTGGCGACGTGGCCGCCAGCGAACTCGTGGCCCGCATCGAGGCGGCCGACGCGGACCTCGTGATGCCGCCGCCGGAGGCGAAACTCGGGACGTTGTCGGCCGAGCAGGTCGCCGTGCTGAAGCGCTGGATCGCCGCCGGCGCCGCCTACGAGCCGCACTGGGCCCTCGTTCCGCCCACCCGGCCGGCCGATCTCTCGACGACCGCCGGCGGCGGGCCCCTCGACCGGCTCGTCGCGGAGCGGCTCGCATCCCGCGGGCTCAGCATGCAGCAGGAGGCCGACCGCGGCACGCTCATCCGCCGCGCCTCCTTCGACATCACCGGCCTGCCGCCCACGCCCGCCGAGGTGGCGGCCTTCATGGCCGATCCGGCAGCCGACGCCTACGAGCGCGTTCTCGACCGCCTGCTGGCCAGCCCACGGTACGGCGAGCGGATGGCGGCCGACTGGCTCGACGTGGCACGCTATGCCGACAGCTACGGCTTCCAGGTCGATCGAGAGCGGCCGATGTGGTGGTGGCGCGACTGGGTCGTCGACGCCTTCAACCGCAATCTGCCGTGGGACCGATTCGTCACCTGGCAGCTGGCGGGCGACCTGCTGCCGCACGCGACCGACGAGCAGGTGCTCGCCACGGCCTTCAATCGACTCCACCAGCAGGAGAGCGAGGGCGGCTCCGTGGAGGAGGAGTATCGCGTGGCCTACGTGAACGACCGCACGACCACGTTCGGCACGGCCTTCCTCGGGCTCACGCTGGAGTGCGCCCGATGCCACGACCACAAGTTCGATCCGCTCTCGCAGCGGGAGTACTACCAGTTGTTCGCCTTCTTCGACGACGTGGACGAAGCGGGGCTCTATTCCTTCTTCACGCCGGCCACGCCCACGCCGAAGCTCCGACTGCTCGACGATGCGGCCCGCGATCGGCTCGCCCTGGCCGAGGAGGCGTGCGGGGAGGCGGCCGCCGACCTCGCGCGGCTCGAAGCTGCGGCCCGCAGCCAGATCGCCGCATGGGTGGCGGGCGGGCCAGCGGCCGATCTGGTGGCGAGGGCCGGCGACGCGGCGAACCCGCTGCCGGGCGAAGTCGCCCGCTACGGCTTCGACGACCGCGATGCCGACGGCGGCTTTGCCAATGCGGTGGCCCCGGCCGACGAGCCGCCGCCCGAGGATGCCTCGGCGGTGGCGGCAGACGAGGCACCGGCCGCCACCACCGCACGCGACGCGGCCGACGCGACGCCGGAGACGCCCGACACGCAGGCCGCGAACAGCGAGCCTCCGCCCCCGCGGCCGGATCTGCGGGCCACGTCGCCGCCGGAAAACGTGCTCGTCGAGGGACGGATCGGACGCGGCATCCGGCTCACGGGCGATCACGCGGTCTCCACGCCGGTGGGGGACTTCCGCCGCAGCCAGCCCTTCACCGTGGCCGCCTGGATCAAGGCTCCCTCCGCGGCGGAGCGGGCGGTCGTGTTCCATCGGTCGCGGGCGTGGACCGATGCCGCCAGCCGCGGCTACGAGCTGCTCATCGATCGTGGGCATCTCCGCTGGTCGCTCATCCACTTCTGGCCCGGTGATGCGACGAGCGTGCGGTCGGTCGAACCGCTCCCGCTCGACCGCTGGGTGCACGTCGCCGTGACGAGCGACGGCTCCGGCAGGGCGGGCGGACTGGGGCTCTTCATCGACGGCCGGCCCGCCGCGGTCGAGGTGCTGAAGGACTCGCTCACCCGGGAGATCACCGGCGGCGGCGGCGACACGATCACGATCGGCGAGCGGTTTCGCGACCACGGCTTCAAGGGCGGCACGGTGGACGAGTTCCGCGTCTTCAACCGCAGGCTTGCACCGCTTGAGATCCGCGAACTCGTCGACCCGGGTGTCATCGCCCGCAGCCTCGAGCCGCCACGCGACGCCGAGACGCTCGGCGACTGGTTCGCGGCCGCCGTCGAGCCGGCCGCAGCCGCCGCACGCACCCGCCTGGAGGATGCCCGCCGCCACCGCGACGACGTCGCCGAGCAGCCGGCCGAGGTGATGGTGATGCGGGATCTGCCGCAGCCGAAGACGGCCTATGTGCTCGACCGCGGCGACTACGACAAGCGGCGGGACGCCGTCGAGCCCGGCACGCCATCCGCCCTGCCCCCGTTTCCCGCGGACCAGCCCCGCAACCGCCTCGGACTCGCCCGCTGGCTCGTGGCTCCGGACCACCCGCTGCTCGCGCGGGTGACGGTCAACCGCCTCTGGCAGTCGCTGTTCGGCATCGGTCTGGTGCCCACGGCCGAGGATCTGGGCAGCCAGGCCGCGCAGCCCGACTACCCGGAGGTGCTCGACCACCTCGCGTGGCGATTCGCGCACCCGGTGGCAGACGGGGGCTTCGGCTGGGACATGAAGCGGCTCGTCAAGGAGATCATGGTGTCGCGCGTCTACCGGCAGCGGAGCCTGGCCGACGCCGCGACGATGGCCGACGACCCCCTGAACCACTGGCTCGCCCGCGGCCCGCGGCACCGCCTCCCCGCGGAGATGATCCGCGACGGGATCCTCGCGGCAAGCGGGATGCTCGTCGAGCGGCTGGGGGGACCGCCGGTCAAGACCTACGACATGCCGGAGTCGTTCAAGCCGGCGAAGCCGGACGAGGGCGACGCCCTTCATCGCCGCAGCCTCTACACCTTCTGGCGGCGAACCGGCCCGGCGCCCGTGCTGGAAACCTTCGACGTGCCGAAGCGGGTGGTCTGCGTGGCGCGTCGCGACGTCACCAACACGCCGCTGCACGCGCTCGTGCTGCTCAACGGCCCGGAGTTCGTGGAGGCGGCCCGGGTGCTCGCGGAGCGGCTGCTCATCGAGCACGGCGGCCACGCCGACACCGCCCTCGCCGCCGCCTTCGAACGGCTCACCTGCCGCCCGCCCGACGCGGCCGAGCGGGCGATCCTCGCCCGGATGCACGCCGAGCAGGCCGACTGGTACCGCGGGCATCCCGACGACGCCGCCCGGCTCGTCGCGATCGGCACGACGCCGCCGCAGGGCGGCCTGGCCCCGGCCGACGTGGCCGCGACGGCCGGAGTGGTCAACGCCCTGATGAACTACGATGGCTGCGTGGTGAAACGATGACGGGCCTGCCCTCGACCCGCCGCGACTGGCTCCGGGCCTTCGGCCTCGGGTGCGGAGGCCTCGCGCTGACCGACCTGCTGGCCCGCGAATCTGCCGCCGGCCCGGCTGCCGCCGCGACGCCGCCGGCCGGCTCCCGCGGCGGCGTGCTCGACGGCTTCCACGTGCCGCCCCGGGTGAAGCGGGTGATCTACCTCTTCCAGTCCGGCGGCCCCTCGCAGCTCGACCTCTTCGACCACAAGCCGCTGCTCGCGGAGCGGGACGGCGAGCAGCTTCCCGACGACGTCCGTGGAGGCCAGCGGCTTACCGGGATGTCGGGAAACCAGAGTTCGATCCCGCTGGCGGCGTCGCCCTTCGCCTTCGCCCGCCACGGGGAGAGCGGAGCCTGGGTGAGCGAACTGCTCCCGCACACCGCCGCGATCGCCGACCGCCTGTGCATCGTCCGCACGATGTTCACCGAGAGCATCAACCACGGCCCCGGCGTGACCTTCATGCAGAGCGGGTCGCAGATCCCGGGCCGGCCGAGCATCGGCGCCTGGCTCGACTACGGCCTCGGCAGCGTGCAGGACGACCTGCCCTCCTTCGTGGTGCTGATCACCAAGGACAAGGGCGGACAGCCGTTGATGAGCCACCTCTGGGGAGCGGGCTTCCTGCCGACCCGGCATCAGGCTGTCCGGTTCCGCTCCGGGGATGATCCGGTGCTCTACGTGGGCAACCCGCCGGGCGTCACGGCCGCAAGCCGCCGCCGGATCCTCGACGGCCTCCGCGACCTGCACGAGCACGAGTTCGCCGCCACGCCCGACGCGGAGATCCGGGCGCGGATCGCGAACTACGAGATGGCGTTCCGCATGCAGTCGAGCGTGCCGGACGTCACCAACGTCGCCGACGAACCGGCGCACGTTCTGGCCATGTATGGCCCGGATGCCGCCACGCCGGGCACGTTCGCCGCCAACTGCCTGCTCGCCCGCCGGCTGGCCGAGCGGGGCGTGCGGTTCATCCAGCTCTACCACCAGGACTGGGACCACCACGGGGGGCTCAAGGCCGGCATCGCCCGCGAGTGCCGGCAGACCGACCAGCCGTCCGCCGCGCTGGTGAAGGATCTCGCCATCCGCGGCATGCTCGACGACACGCTCGTCATCTGGGGGGGCGAGTTTGGCCGCACCAACTACTGCCAGGGCCTGTACACGCCGGGGCGGGATTTCGGCCGCGACCATCATCCGCGGTGCTTCACGATCTGGATGTCCGGCGGCGGCGTGACACCCGGTCTGACCTACGGCGAGACGTGCGAGTTTGGATACAACATCGTCCTCGACGGCGTGCACGTGCACGACTTCCACGCCACGCTTCTCCACCTGCTCGGCATCGACCATGAGCGGCTGACGTACAGGTTTCAGGGCCGCCGCTACCGCCTCACGGACGTCCACGGGACGGTCGTGCGGGGCATCCTCTCGTAGCCCGGCGGCGTGCAAACGTTGCAAACTGCAACGCCGATGTTGCAGCCTGCAACGCCCGCTGCCAATCCGGCACATCCCGCCCCACGGACCCCAGATCCGGTTTCACGGCCGTTTGAGGGTTGTTTTTCGATTTTGGGGGCTCGCCAGACACTTTGGCACGCGTCGTGCAATCGGTAGCGTCGCCGGCGAACGCCACCCTTCGGCATCGTCGGCTTCCCACCCCAGCCCGCTGGAGGGCCTCGAGATGGCACGCCCAGCCCACGCCGCCGACACCCGAACCGACGAAGAGCTGATCCGCCGGATCAGCGCCCACGACGACGACCAGGCCTTCGAGACGCTCGTCCACCGGTACGAGCACGAACTCTACGGCTATCTCCGCCGGTATCTCGGCGACGCCGACCTCGCCGAGGACGTGTTCCAGGCCACGTTTCTCCGCATCCATCAGAAGAGCGACCACTTCGTGGAAGGAAACCGTTTCCGACCGTGGCTGTACGCCGTCGCCACCAACCAGGCGATCGACGCCCGCCGGCGAAACCACCGGCACCGCATGACAAGCCTCGACCGCCGGCCCGATGCCAGCCCCGAAGCAGGGTCGCTCGCCGAGACGATCGTGGCGAGGGGCCGCACGTCGGCGGAACTGATGCAGCATGCCGAGACCGTCGCCTGGGTGCTGAAGGCGGTGGCGGCCCTGCCGGAACCGCTCCGCAGCACGCTCGACCTGGTCTACCGCCAGGGCCTCAAGCAGCGGGAGGTGGCCAGCCGGCTGGGCATTCCCGTGGGTACGGTGAAGAGCCGGATCAACACCGCCCTGCACCGGCTCCACGCCTCGTGCGCCCGGGCCGTCTGAACCGCGAGGCGTGCACCGGGCCGCACGAGGCACGACTCCGCGACCGTCAGGTGATCGCCTGGGGCTCGGTCTCGAGGTCGTCCTCGGTCTCGGCGGCCGTGGCCAGCGACTTCGGCGGCCAGAAGGCGACCGCCAGAACGATGGCCGCGGCCAACGCCATGAAGGTCGGCCAGAGGAAGAGCTGGCGGTAATCGATCCCGTCGGGGCCCCGCAGCTTGTCCTGCAAGGGGATGAAAAACCATTTCGCCGCCAGGTCGCCCAGGCCCAGCACGAGCAGGTTGAAGAGGCTCTGGGCGCTCGACCGCACGTCCTTGGGGAACGCGGCGTCGATGAAGATGTAGAGGGTGGCGAAGAAGAAGGCGTAGCAGATGCCATGGAGCACCTGCACGGCGATGATCACCGCCTGATTCTGCGGCAGCAGCGCGAACACCGCGAACCGGGCGGCGTGGCCGAGGATGCCGAGGATCATCGTGGTCTTCCACCCGAGCCTCGCCAAGACGGCGCCGAGCACGGCCATCGTGGCGATCTCGGCCACCTGGCCGATGCTCATCACCGGCATGATCCATTTCGGCTCCAGCCCGACGGTCTTGCTGCCGAGGAAGTCGCCCGCCATCACGAAGTAGCCGTTGTGGATCATGGCGTCGATGAACGTCACGAGGAACAGCACGGCCAGGTACGGCTTGGCCAGGAACCTGGCCGCCTTCATCCATGCAAAGCCGCCTTCCCCCGACGCGACCGGCTTCGGCGGCGTGTGCGGCAGCAGCAGGCTGTAGACCGCGAGCGCGAGCGAGAGCCCGCCGGCGATCAGGAAGATGGTCCGGCTCGCCGACACGGCCTCGGCTCCCGTCTTCCCCTCGAGGATGAAGTACAGCGGCCAGGCGACGAGGATCCACCCGATCGTGCCCCCCATGCGGACGAGCCCGAACTCCTTCTGGGCGTCCTTCATGTGCGTGAACGCGATGGAGTTGCTCACGGATATCGTGGGCACGTAGAGCAGCGCGTGCAGGAGCATCAGGCCGAAGAACATCGGGAAATCCTTGGCCCAGTACATGCCCAGCATCGCCAGTCCGCCCACGAAGTGGCTGAACGCCATGAACTTCTCGGCAGCGAAGGTGCGGTCGGCGAACTGGCTGGAGAAGAAGATCCCCACGATCGAGGCGATCGCAAACGCGCTGCCCACCCAGGCGATCTGGGAACCGCTGAATCCCAGGCCGCCGTCGGCGACCTTCGCCCCCATGTAGCCCCAGATCAGGGGCAGCCATGCCCCCCAGATCGCGAACTCGAGCACCATCATCAGCCAGAGGCGAAACGTGGGTGCCGGTGCGGCGCTGGACGCGGAGCGGTTCATGCGTGACCTCCTTCGTGGGGAACAGGGATGCCGGGTGGAAAGCGAGTCAGTTCGTCAGTTCGCGGATCCGGATGTTTCGGAAGTGGACCTCGTCGCCGTGCCCCAGGAAGCCCACGTGGCCTCTCGTCCGGGCCAGCCCCGGATGCGGCCGCCCGTCGGGCGTGGGCTGGCCGTCGCGAAAGGGCGCCGTGTCGGCGTCGACGATCGTCGTGCCGTTGACGACCACCTGCACGCGGGTGCCCCGGACCACGACCGTTTCCTGATTCCACTCACCCGCCGGCTTGAGACACCCCCGCGTGGCGGCCACGACGCCGTAGATCGAGCCGTGCGCCTGCCAGGGCTTGAGGCCGGAGTATTTCTCGTGGCCGTCGTCGAGGATCTGGAGTTCGATGCCGTCGAACGCGGCATCCCCCGTGAGCGGCGCCCGGATGCCGAGGCCGTTGTTCGCTCCCGGGGTGAGCCGGAACTCGAAGCGAAGTTCGAAGTCGCCGTATTCGCCGCTTGTGAGCAGGTTGCCGCCGACGCCGGGCTTGGAGCGAAGCTCGCCGTCCACGACGTGGTGGCCCGCGACCGCACCCTGCCAGCCGTCGAGCGTCTTCCCGTCGAACAGCGCGACGAAGCCGTCTTCGACGACCGGGCAGGCGGCCACCGGGGCGGACGCGGTCGCGCTGACGATGGCACCTTCCCTGATTTTCATGCGACGAAACTCCACCGGGGCCCCCTCGGACTCGAGGCAAAGATACCCGCTGGCCGGCGTGCAGTCCGAGCCCCCCGACACCTCGTGGCCGTTCACCCAGAGCCGCACCTCGCCCTTCACCGCCCGGATGAAGTAGTGGTTCCACTCGGGCGTGCCCCGGGAGTGCCGCTCCTTGGGAAAGCTCCGCTCCCCGTTCGGCGAGACCGGCGGAAACGGCTTCATCCTCGACGTCCCGACCGGAAACACGTCGCCGTCGGTCGTGAACCAGCTGGCCTTCTTCCCGGTCGACGCCTCGTACGTCGCCGTGTAGCCGTGATCCAGCACCTGCACCTCGATGCCCCCTTGCGGCAGTTGGCCCGGCTTCACGGCCTCAAGCGCCTCCCGCGGCGCCCAGAGAAACACGCCCGAGTTGCCGCCAGCCGACAGGTGACGCCACTCCAGCGACATCTCGACGTCGGTGACGGGTTCCTTCGTGCGGATCACGCCCACGGGCTGGCCGGTGCACCTCACGCCGTCGGCCGTCCACGTCCACGTGTCGGCGTTCGTGTTCACGTTCGTGAAGTCGGCCTCGCCAAGATCCCGCCAGCCCTGCGACGAGAGATCGAACGTCCCGAGGTCCCGGACGTACACGTTGCGGACGTGCATCGGCGCGCCGTGCGTCTGGATCTGGATCGGCCCGCGGGCCGGCAGCGGCTGCCCCTTCGCGAAGTAGTTGGCAAGCGGGGCGTCGCTGACGACCAGCTGATCGTTGAGCACCACGGTCACGCGGTCGCCCTTCATCGTGATCCGGGTCGTGTTCCACTCGCCGATCGGTTTGTCGGCCTTCACGAGCGGCCACTTGCCGGCCGCATCCGCGGGATTGTTCCAGAGGCCGCCGGATCCCTTCTGGCAGCCATGCTTGAAATCCCGTTCGCAGGCCGGATCCCAGATCTGCACCTGCGGATTGCCGCGGAGGTAGATTCCGCTGTCGGCGCACGAGGCCGGCAGCATCCACTCCAGAGCGAGTTCAAAGTCCTCGTAGTCGCGATCGGTGGTGAGAAACACGCCATGGCCGTCGCTCACGATCACGCCGTCCTGCACGCTCCAGTGCGTCGCCATGTCGGCGTTCCACTCGGCCTGCCGCTTGGCCCGCTCCTCCGGCGTGCCCTCGGCCTCCTTCGCGGGATCGAAGTGGGGCCGCCCCCGCCAGCCGGCGAGATCCCGGCCGTTGAACAGCGCCGTCCAGCCGGCGGGGGCTACCTCCGATTGGGCCGCCGTCGCGACCGTGGCCATGAACCCGAACACCAGCGAAAGCACGCACCTTGCAATCACGGGATCGTCTCCTTGTATGCCTGACGTGGACGCGCCGCAGCCGGCGGTGACATGCTCGTCGCCGGGGGGATTTGTGATGTCTCAGCCCCAACGGTACCGAGCGGGCACCGCGAGGCACAAATCTCCCCGGCTCCTGCGCGTGCCCCCGACCGGCTGCTCGACCTTCCTGACTGGATCGCTGCAGAGCCGGAACTGAGCGAGGGGCTGTCCATGCCCCGCGAGCCGGCATGTGCCGCCGAGCGGAGCCACGATGGCGAAGCGAAGGCGGCATCCGAGTGAGCCGAGGCCACGATGGCCGAGGTGAACGTCCGGCGACGGGGCACGGGCAACCCCGAGCCGGCCGAACGGCCCTGTGATCAGCGGCTCGTCAGCGCCTCACGCCCGTTGCTGGCATGACGGGCAGAAGAACGTCGCCCGCTGGGCCTGCACGATCCGCACGATCGCTCCACCGCAGCCGGAGCACCGCTCACCCTCGCGGCCATACACGCGGTGCCGACGCTGGA
>JBJTQP010000266.1:0-5493 GCA_046075685.1 Planctomycetaceae bacterium
GCGGGGATTGGCGGGATCGGCCGGCACGCCGATCGACTTGAACCAGTCGACGCCGCGGCGGGCGATCTGGGCCACGCAGGCCATCGTCTCGATGTTGTTGACCACCGTGGGCTTGCGGAACAGGCCCTCGATCGCCGGAAACGGCGGCTTGATCCGCGGCCAGGCCCGCTTTCCCTCGAGGCTCTCGATGAGCCCGGTCTCCTCGCCGCAGATGTAGGCCGCCGCGCCCCGGTGGAGGTAGACGTCGAGCGAGAAGCCCGAGCCGCGGATGTTCTTCCCGAGGTAGCCGGCGGCATAGGCCTCGTCGATCGCGGCCTGCAGGCGGTGCCAGCTCTTCGGGTATTCGTAGCGGAGGTAGAGGTAGGCGGTGGAGGCCCGCGTGGCGAACGACGAGAGGATGATGCCCTCGATCACCTGGTGCGGGTCGTCCTCCATCAGGATCCGGTTGTTGAACGTGCCCGGCTCGCTCTCGTCGGCGTTGATGCAGAGGTAGATCGGGCCGGGATGATCCTTGGGGAGAAACGTCCACTTGAGACCGGTGGGGAAGCCGGCGCCGCCGCGGCCCCGGAGCCCCGACGACTTCACCATCTCGATCACGTCGGCGGGCTGCTTGCCGGCGAGCGTTGCCTCGAGCGGCGCATAGCCGCCGCGGCTCCTGTAGCTGGCGATCGTGTGGCCGTCGGGCACGCCCACGGCCTCGAGCAACACGGGCTTGAATGGCTGCATGATCAGGTGGCCCTCGCCCGCGGCTTCTTGAGCTCGGCCTCGGCGGCCTCGGGGGTCATGTTCTTGAGGAGGTCGTCATTGGCCAGGATGCAGGGCGCGAAGTCGCAGGCCCCCAGGCACTCGGCCGGCTCGATCGTGAGCGATCCGTCGGCGGTCGTGCCGTAGGGCTCGACGAGGTTCGCCTTGCAGAGGTGCTCGAGGAGGTGGTCGCCGCCCCGCAGGGCGCATGACACCGACCGGCAGACGAAGGCCCGCACCGTGCCGTGCGGCTTCTCCTGGTGGAAGAACTGATAGAAGGTGAGGGTGTCCTGCACCTCCGCCGGCGCCAGGCCGAGCACCGCGGCAATCTCGGCGACGGCCCCGAGGGGCACGTGGCGGAGCTCCGCGTTGACGATGTGGAGCGCGGGCAGCGTGAGGGCGCGGCGGTTGGGGTACCGCGGCGCGAGCGCCTCGATCTTCGTCACCATGTCGTCGGTGAGGTACGTGCGGCCGGGGGCGATCATCGGTCGAGCTCCCTGCACCACGCCGGAAATAGCGGTGCCGGACGCGGCTGCCGCTGCCCCCTCGCTGGACGCTCGCCTCGGCCATCACGGCCTCGGCTCGCTGCCTGTCCGCTTCGCTCCGGCATCCATGCCTCCGCTCGCTTCCAGAGCTCGCTCGAGGGCACCGGCAGCCCCATCCTTCCCGGCGCCGGCCCGGTGATCGAAGTGGTCATCATCGATCCAACTCCGCGGCGATGATGTTGAGGCTGCCGAGCACGGCCACGACGTCGGAGAGCGTGTGGCCGCGGATCAGCTGCGGGAAGAGCGCGAAGTGGAGCACCGAGGGCGGCCGGCAGCGGGCCCGGTAGGCCGTCTCGCTGCCGTCGCCGGCGACGTAGAAGCCGAGTTCCCCGTTGGGGGCCTCGATTGCGGCATACGACTCCTCGTGCGGCACCTCGAAGCCGCGGTTGGCCATCGAGAGCTCGAAGTGGGAGATCGTGCCCTCGATCGACGAATAGACCTGCTGCTTCGTGGGCCGGGCAATCCGCTGGTCGATGCTGACGTTGACGTCGCCCGCCGGGAGGCTCTCGAGCGCCTGCGTCACGAGCTTGAGACTCTCCCGCATCTCCTGCATCCGCACCAGGTACCGGGCGTAGCAGTCGCCGGCCGTCGCGCAACAGACGTTGAAGTCGAGGTCGGCGTAGGCCAGATAGGGCTCGTCCTTGCGGAGGTCGCGGGTCACGCCGCTGGCCCGGGCCACGGGGCCGGTGGCGCTGCCGGCGATCGCCTCGGCCTTCGAGAGCACGCCCACTCCCTTGGTGCGGTCGACGAAGATGCGATTGCGGGTGAGCAGCCGCTCCATGTCGTCGAGCGTCTTGGGGAACGTGCGAAGGAACGCCCGGATCTTCTCGATCACCAGCGGCGTGAAGTCCTGCGAGAGGCCGCCGACCCGCGTGTAGGAGTTGGTGAACCGCGCCCCGCAGAGCGTCTCGAAGATGTCGTAGATCACTTCCCGCTGGTAGAAGCCGTACAGGAAGAAGGTGAAGGCGCCGGTGTCGAGGCCCACGGCCCCGTTGCACAGCAGGTGATCGCTGATCCGGGCGAGCTCCGCGATGATCGTGCGGATGTAGGTGCACCGCGGCGTGAGCTCGATGCCCAAGAGCGTCTCCACCGCGTGGTGCCAGGCCACGTTGTTGGCCATCGGCGAGATGTAGTTCATCCGGTCCGTCACGGTGACGTACTGGTTGAACGTGAGGTGCTCGCCGATCTTCTCGAAGCCCGAATGCAGGTAGCCCATCTCCGGCATGGCGTCGACCACCCGCTCGCCGTCGAGCTTCAGCACCAGCCGCAGCGTGGTGTGCGTGGCCGGGTGCTGGGGACCGAAATTGAGCGTCCAGAGGTAGTCTTCGGAGCGGGCTCCCGCTTCGGGACCGGTCGTGTCGAAGGTGGCGAGCGACATGGGCTAACTGTGGTCGCGGGTGATGACGGGGAAGTTGTGCCGCTCGCCGCGGCCCTGGAGCGGATAGTCCTTCCGCAGCGGGTGCGCGGCGAACTCCTCGGGCATCACGAGGCGGCGGAGATCCGGATGGCCGGTGAAGCGGATGCCGAACATGTCCCAGACCTCCCGTTCCAGCCAGGTGGCACCCGCCCAGAGGGAAACCGCGCTCTGCACCATGGGGTCGGGATCATCGACGAACACGCGGATCGTGAGCCGTTGGTTGGTCGTGGTGGAGGCCAGCAGGTAGACGAGGCCGTAGCGGTGCTTCGCGGCGGGATCGTCGAGATAATCGACGCAGGTGACGTCGACGAGCAGATCGAAGCCACAATGCTTGAGCCACGCCAGCGCCTCGAACGACGCCTCGGCCGGCACGACCACCCTCGTCTGGCCGCGGAAGACGCTCGTGTCACAGGCCCCGAACCTGTCGGTCAGGCCGGCAAGCACGTCGTCGACGGGTGGAGGCGTGAAGGGCATTGAGGTGGCGGGCGGAAGGTCAGGAGCCGGACGTGATGGCTTCGGCGGTGGCGGCGAGCTGCCGCTGCAGCACCGGGTTGCGGGAGGCGTCGATCGCCGCCGGGCCGGCGATCTCCACCAGCGCCCGCTTGCGGAGCTGGCGGCCGACGGTGTCGAACTCACGACCGGTGATCGTGCCCTCCCGCTGGATCTTGTCCTGGAGATCGATGATCGCCTGGATCAGCTGCTCGGGCCGCGGCGGGCAGCCCGGCACGTACATGTCGACGGGGATGAAGCGGTCGATTCCCTGGACCACTGCGTAGGTGTCGAACACGCCGCCGGTGCTCGCGCAGGCGCCCATCGAGATGCACCACTTGGGCTCGTGCATCTGCTGCCAGATCCGCTGCAGCACCGGCAGCATCTTCATCACCACGCGGCCGGCCACGATCATCAGGTCGCACTGCCGCGGGCTGAACCGGAAGACCTCGGCCCCGAAGCGGGCCAGATCGTGCTTGGCCGCCCCGGTGGCCATCAGCTCGATGCCGCAGCAGGCCGTGGCGAAGGGCATCGGCCAGAGGCTGTTCTTGCGGCACCAGTTGGCCAGGGCGTCGAGCCGGCTAACCACGACGTTTTCCGGAAGTTCGATCCGGCCACCGGAGCCGGAGGGCATCACCGCCATCGAAACACCCCCTTCCGCCAGTCGTAGGCGAATCCCACGATCACCATCGCGATGAACAGCATCGCCCCGACGAAGACGAGTCCGCGGGACGAGACCAGGCCGCCCTGCACGGCCGCGTCGATACCGGCCGCCGACCGGCTGGCCACGGCCCAGGGATAGAGGAACAGGAGTTCGACGTCGAACACCAGGAACGTGATCGCCACGAGATGGAAGCGGACGTCGAAGCGGCGCCGTGTGTCGTGGATCGGGTCCATGCCGCTCTCGTAGGGCATCTCCTTCACGGCGCCACTCCGCCGGGGGCCGACGAGGCTGGCACCCACCAGGAGCCCGACCGACACGGCCGCCGCGATCGCGACGAACAGCAGGACCGGCAGGATCGCGTCCATGGGGAGACTCGGGGCGGGCGGACAGGGAGGCACGACTCGCGGTTTTCGGCCGCGGAAACCGACTTCGTGAAAATCGTCACGAAGTCGGGCCCCAAAAAAGCCGGGGGCGATCCGCCCGCCGGCTCGGCCATAACCGCCCAAGTTATACCGACCTCGATTCCGGGCGACGAGTCGAGTCGGTTTCCCCGGGGCGACGGGGGCCGGAATCCGCTCCCGGATCACCCGCAGCGAGCCAGATGCCGGTGGATCATGTCCTGGTCGAAGGGGGTCCGGCGGCCGAGGTCGAGGAGCACCCGGTTCAGGTCGATGCCATAGTGGTTCACCCGGAAGAGCCCCACCTTGATGAAGGGCACCCCGGCCTCGAGCAGCCTCCACCAGACCAGTTCGCTGGGGTTGTAGGTCGCCCGCCGGCTCTTGCGAAGGAGTCGCCATGAGCGTCGTGGCGCGGCGAGCGACACGTGCGGCAGGACCTCGCGAAGACCGACCCGCGGTGCCGTGGTGGCGTCGTAGAGGGCCGCGATGCGAAAGCCCGCCTCGGCGGCCGACCGCGACATCCCGATCTCGTACCGCTCGACGACGTCGCGCTTCGAGGGAGCCGGTGCGACCGTCGACCAGAAGGTGTCGAACCAGTCCGACTCGATCAGCGACCGGCGCATGCCCACGAACCACGATTGCAGATGCGGCACGCGCGGGCGATCACGGCCGGTGGCCTGATCGGAGAGCACCATGCCCCAGAGGTCGGCGGCCGCGGTGCGGCGATCGTCGAAGGCCGGTGCCAGATCGAAGAGCGGCCCGTAGACACTGTCGTTCGCGCAGATGATCTCGTCGTACCGGTGTCGATCGAGTCTCGCCAGCCCATCACGCCACGCGCCGAAGTCGTAGCCCACGTTCGACCGCGGCAGGTAGTCGTCGACCAGGCCGGCAAGTTCGGGTGGCAGGTGGCCGCCGCCGTTCGACACGAGCACCAGCCGCTCCGCCAGGCGACGGTAGGCGCGGGCGGCATCGATCACGTAGCGGTCGAAGCGTCCCTCGGGATCGAAGTGCGCCAGCACGATCGCGCGGTGCGGGCTCGATCGTGCCGACTCCGCAGCCGACCCGATGCCAAGCGGCTGGCACGTCATCACGCCGCCCGTCTGGAGCCGGCATCCGTACGCACCCGGGCCCGCAGCGATGCCAGTCGGCGGGTGGCGACGCCCTGCACGTTTCGGCCTTCGAGCACGTCGAGCAGATCGGGAATGGCCCGCAGGGTGGCGGCGGCCTCGGCCGTGG
>JBJTQP010000267.1:0-7065 GCA_046075685.1 Planctomycetaceae bacterium
AGTCGGTCGTCGAGTCGCCGCGCCCGGTGCTCCGCGTCGAGGGCCGCCAGGAGGTCGAGCTGCGACCGCTGGATCGCCGCCGAGGCATGGCGGCTGCGGATGTTCTCGATGAGCCGTTCGACCGCAGTGTGCTGCGGGTCGACGAACGTGCCCTGGTAGACGCCCGGGAGGAATCCCGACTGCCAGTTCGCCTTGTCGGCGACCGGGTATCCCCCGGGGCACATCGCGATGAAGCCCGGGAGGTTGCGGTTCTCCGATCCCAGCCCGTAGAGGATCCACGAGCCCACGCTCGGCCGCGGCTGCACCGACTCGCCGCAGTTCATCAGCAGCAGCGAGGGCTCGTGGTTCGGCAGCTGGGCCTGCATCGAGCGGATCACGGCGAGCGAGTCGGCGTGGGCGGCGGTGTGCGAGAAGAGCTCGCTGACCTCGAGGCCGCTCTGCCCGTACTTGCGGAACCGGAACGGACTCGGCAGCGCACCCCCGGTCTTCCGCTCCGTGGTCAGCGAGAAGGGGAGCGGCTGGCCGGCATACCGTTCGAGCAGCGGCTTCGGGTCGAAGGTGTCGATGTGCGAGGGCCCGCCGTTCAGGAAGAACTGGATCACCCTTTTCGCCCGCGGGGCGTGGTGCGGCACGCGGGCCGCGAGCGGATCGGCGAGCCGCGCGGCGGCATCCGAGCCGACCGGCGACGCGGCGAGTTCCCCGGCATCGGCGAGCGCCGAGGCGAGCCCCACCAGGCCAAGCCCCGCCCCGGCCGACACGAGCAGGTCGCGGCGGCTGAGCGCGGCGGCGGTGGGGAGGTGGTGGGCCATGGGTGATCCTCGGACCGGCGGACCCTCGACGCGCTAATCGACGAACATGAACTCATTCGAGAGGAGCAGCACCTGGGCGACCTGCGCCAGGGGCGCGAACTGCCCGGAGCCGGCCTCTCCCGCAGCATCGGCGAGGAACTGGTCGGCCCGCATGTGCTCGTCAGGCGACGGACTCCGCCCCAACACGCGGCGATACAGGTCGACGACGCGGGCTGGGGCATCGGCCGTCGAAACCTGCTCCGCAACGCGGGCCGCCCGCCCGGCGACGAACGGATGGTTGAGCCCGAACAACGCCTGGATGGCGGTCGTCGTCTCCACACGCTGCGGAGCATGGAGGTTCGGATTGGCGACGTCGAAGGCGGTCATGACGGCCGGCAGGTATTGCCGGTCGATCGTCACGTAGATCGAGCGACGGCGACCGAAGAGGTCGGTCCCGGGACCGCCGCGGGCTTCGTCGAGGTCGCCCGATACGGCGAGCAGCGCGTCGCGGAACTGCTCGAATGACAGCCGCCGGGGATGCATCCGCCAGAGGAGCCGATTTCCTGGATCGACGTCGAGGGCCCGGACCAACGCCGTGCCCGAAGGGCCCGAGGACGCCTGCCGGTAGGTCGCCGAGCGCATGATCGCCCGGTGGACGGCCTTGGTGCTCCAGCCGCCGTCCACAAGGAACGCCGCCAGCCAGTCGAGCACCTCCGGATGGCTGGGTGCGGGCGAACGGAGACCGAAGTCGCTGGGCGAATCGACCAGCCCGACGCCGAAGTGGTGCAGCCAGACGCGGTTGGCCCAGACCCGGGGCGTGAGCGGATTGCCGGGATTTGTGATCGCCTCGGCCAGTTCGCGGCGGCCGCTGCCCTGAGCGAATCGCCGTCCCTCGTCGCCTGCGAGCAGCCGGAGCCACTGCCGCGGCACGACCTCGCCCTTGTCGGCCGGGTTCCCGCGGCGAAAGACCTGCGGCTCCACGATCGTGGGCCGATCCACGAGCACCACCGCGCAGGGTGCCGCCTGGGTCACCGACACCAGGCACGCCTCCACCTCCTGATGAGCCTTCCAGAGCGCCTGCCTGGCGGGATAGTCCCACAGGTAGTCGGTCTGGGGCAGCGGCTCGTCGGGAATCACGCACGGAGACGACGGGCCGAAGAACGCCTGCCGCAGCTGCTCGTCGTCCGGATCGGGCAGGGCCGTGGGCTCGGGACCTCCACCGCACCGGGCCTCCGCACAGGCGGCCTCCCAGCGAACCTCGACCACCGCCAGCAGGTCGGCATAGCGGGCGGCGACATCCGCGATCGAGGCCGGGGGCGCGCGAAACGCGGCGGCGACCCGCGGGTTCCACGCGGGCGGTCCGGCCGCCAGCCGCGGGGCGATCTCGGCCGCCCGGGCGGCGAACTCCGCGTCGGGCAGCGCGGCATAGGCCGTCCACGCGGCGAACACGGGATCGCCCAGCAGCGCGGCCCGCGTGAGGAGCACCTCCCAGCGACGCACGAGCCCCGGGAGCAGGTCGTCGGGCGTTGAGAGCTGCACGAACGACTGCTCGGGGTACTTCTCGAGCGACCGCTGGGCGAGCAGGTAGTCGGCCAGCCGCCGTCGCAGCCGGGCGTTGCCCAGGACCCGGTGCTTCGCGGTGAGTTCGTCGAGCGCCCGCTGCCGACGCTCCCGCTCGGAGGTGAACTCGGGAGGAGGAGCAGGCGACGCGGGAGCCGGAGGCAGCGGTTCCAGCCGCTCCACGCAGTTCTGAAACACGCCGTAGAGCCCGTAGTACTCCCGGGTGCTGATCGGGTCGTACTTGTGGTCGTGGCACCGCGCGCAGCCCACCGTGAGGCCGAGCAGGCCGCGGCAGGTGACGTCGATGCGATCGTCGACGATGTCGGGCGTGTTGCCGAGGAAGCGGCGACCAAGCGTGAGCAACCCCATGGCGGCGAGATCGCGGCGGTCGTCGCCGGCCAGCTGGTCCGCGGCCAGCTGGAGCCGCACGAACCGGTCGTAGGGCATGTCCTCCTGGAACGCTCGGATCACCCAGTCGCGATACGGCGCCGAATGCACGAAGCGGTTGCCCTCACCCACGTCCACGTACCCCTTCGTGTCGGAGTAGCGGGCGACGTCGAGCCAGTGCCGCGCCCACTGCTCGCCGTAGCGGGGCGACGCCAGCAGCCGCTCGATGAGCGACGCATAGGCGTCGGGCGAGGGATCCTCGACGAAGGACGAAATCTCGGCCGCCGTCGGCGGCAGTCCCGTGAGGTCGTAGGTGGCGCGGCGGATGAGCGTGGCCCGATCGGCCTCGGGGGAGGGCTCGAGGCCCGCCGCCTCGAGGCGGGCCAGCACGAAGCGGTCGATCGGGCTCTGCGTCCACGAGGCGTCCGCCACGGCCGGCGGCTCGGGCCGCCGCACCGGCTGAAACGCCCAGTGCGAGCGGGCCACCTCCTCCGGAGACGGCGGGGCCGCGGCTGCGTCGGCCGGCCACGGGGCGCCCGCGGCGATCCAGTGGCGGAGCGCCGCGACCTGTTCCGCCGTGAGCCCGGGCCCCTCCTCGGGCGGCGGCATCCGCACCTCGGGATCGCCGCTCGCGACCCGAGTCAGCAGGTGGCTGGCCTCCGGCTCGCCGGGGACGACGGCGGGGCCGCTGTCCCCTCCGGCGAGCGCGGCGGCGGCGGAGTCGAGCCGCAGCGACGCCCACTGCGTCGTGGCCCCGTGGCATCCCACGCAGCGGTCCGCGACCAGCGGCCGGACGACGGTCTCGAAGAGGTCTTCCGCCTCCGACGCGGCCGCAGCGGCCGCCATGCCGACGCCTGAGGCGACGAACAGCGACACGACACCGTCGCGGATCCGCAGCTGCATGGCACGTTTCCCGAACGCGGTTGCCGACCGCGGCACGCTTTCGGAGCGTAACACGGCCCTGCATGCGATCCCAACGCGGGTCACCGTGTATTTCCGGTAGTTGCGCCCGTTTTCGAAGCGACGCGGTCCGGGGCCGCAGGCGTGCAGCCTGCGGAATGCGGTCCCACACCGGTGCAGGCTACAAGCCCGCACCCACGGGACAGGGTCACGCGCTCTCGTAGCCGCGGGCTTGCAGCCTGCGGCGCCGGGCCAACGCAGGCGGCTCAGCCGCGTCGGCGTAGATCCTCGAGCGCCGCCCGCCCCTTCGCCAGCCGATCCTCGAGCTCGGCCAGCTGCGCACGCTCCTTGGCGATCACCGCCTCGGGCGCCCGCGCCGTGAACGACTCGTTGGCAAGCTTGGCCCGCTTGGCGGCCAGGAAGCCCTCGGTCTTCTCGTTCTCCTTCGTGAGCCGGGCGATCTCCGCGGCCACATCCACGAGGCCCGCGAGGTCGACGAACACCTCGCAGCCGGCCGCCGCCGCCGTCGCAGCCGACGGTGATGCCGCCGCCTCCGGCCCCAGCGCCGTCAGATCCGCCGCCGCCATCGATTCGATCGAGGACCGCATCGGCTCGAGAAGCGCGGCACGTCCTTCCGGCGCCCGCACCGCCGCCGTCACCCGCGTCTTCGGCGGCACGTTCTGGCGGGCGCGGATCTCGCGGATTGCCGCCACGACCGCGAGGAACGTGCCGAACTGCGTCTCGGTATGCGGGTCGATCCACGCCTCGGGAGGCCGCGGCCACGCGGCCACCATCACCGACGTGGGGAGCGGCACGGCGGCCGCATCCCATGGCATCCGCCGGCCGCCGGCGGCCGCGGCGAGGTGCTGCCAGATTTCCTCGGTCACGAAGGGCATGATCGGATGCAGCAGCCGCAGCAGGGTGTCGAGGCCCAGCAGGAGCATGCCGCGGGCCTGGTCGCGGCGACCGGGATCGGCCAGCCGCGCCTTGCAGAGCTCCAGGTACGCGCTGCAGTACTCGTCCCAGGCGAACGCGTAGAGCAGCCGGGCCAGTTCCGCGAACTTGTACTCGTCGATCAGCCGGGTCGCGTCCCGGGTCACGCTCGCCAGCCGGGAGAGCAGCCAGCGGTCCTCGAGCGGCAGGGCCGCGACGTCGGCGGCGGTCGCCAGCGCACCGCAGGGCCCCGCCGCGTGCCCCTCGAGGTTCATGAGCACGAACCGCGTCGCGTTCCAGAGCTTGTTGGAGAAGTTGCGGCCCGCCTCGAACTTCTCGCTCACCGCCGGACCGCGGACGAGATCGATGTCGGCCTCCGCGTTCGCCCATTGCGTGCGGAACGGCTTCTGGCACTTCGGACACTCGATCCGCGGCTTGACGCGGTTCTGCACCGTCTGCTCGACGAGGTGCCCGCAGGCCGGGCACTGGAAGTCGACCGGCATCCGCACGTCCTGCGTCTCCGTCGCCATGCCGGCCAGCGCGAAGCGGAGCGCGTCGGCGCCGAGGGCGTCGATCACGTCGACCGGATCGACGCCGTTCCCCTTGCTCTTGCTCATCGTCTCGCCGTAGCGGTCGAGGATCTTGGGGTGGATGTAGACCTCGTGGAACGGGATCTCGCCGGTGTCGAACACGCCCAGGATCACCATCCGCGCCACCCAGAGCGTGAGGATGTCGCGGCTGGTGACCAACGCACTGGTGGGATAGAAGGCCGCCAGCTCCGCGGTCTGCGCCGGCCAGCCGAGCGTGGAGTGCGGCCAGAGCGCCGACGAGAACCAGGTGTCGAGCACGTCGGGATCCCGCACCAGCGGCCGGCCCGCCACCGTGTCCACGCCGAGCGATTCCTCGGCCGAGCAGATGAACCAGCCTCCCGCCTCGTCACTCCGCCAGGCCACGGCGGCGCGGCCGCCGAAGACCTGCTGCAGATCGGCCTCGGCCACCCCGGCCACGTGCCAGATCGGGATCCGATGGCCCCACCAGAGCTGCCTGCTCACCGGCCAGTCGCGCTTCTCGGAGAGCCAGTCGAGGTAGCTCTTCGCATACCGCTCGGGCACGATCCGAATCCGCCCGTCGGTCACGGCGTCGAGCGCCGGCTGGGCGAGTTCGTCCATCCGGATGAACCACTGGTCGGCGAGGTAGGGCTCGATCGGCGTCTTCGAGCGGTCGGAGTGGGCCAGGTCGATCACCCGGTCCTCGACCTGCACGAGTTGGCCGGCCGCCTCCAGATCGGCCACCACCCGCTCGCGGGCCTTTCTGATCGTCAGCCCCCGGTAGGGGCCGGCCTCGGCGTTGAGCGTGCCGTCGGGATTGAGGATGTTGACCATCGGCAGCGAGCGGCGGCGACCCACGTCGTAGTCGTTGGGATCGTGGGCGGGCGTGATCTTCACGCAGCCCGAGCCCATCTCGGGCTTGGCCCATTCGTCGGCGACGAGGGGAATCGGCCGGCCAAGCAGCGGCAGCCGTACCTGCCGGCCTGCCTTCGCCATCGCGGCGAGCGTCTCGAGGTGCGGCAGCAGGTCGCGACGTCGGGTGGCAAGCTCGTCGAGCGCCGCGTCGATCTCCGGATGGTCCTTCGCGGCCGCGGCGGCCCGCTTCTCGCGGAGGGCGGCCTCGGCGGCGGTGAGGGCGGCTGCCGGGGAAGGATGCACGGCCACGGCGGTGTCGCCGAGGAGCGTCTCGGGCCGCGTGGTGGCCACGGTCACGCTCGCCGGCTCGCCGGGCTTGGGGTCGAGGACGTCGTAGCGGATGTGCCAGAAGTGGCCCTTCACCTCCTCGTGGAACACCTCGTCGTCGCTGACGGCCGTCTGCAGAAACGTGTCCCAGTTGACCAGCCGCTTGCCCCGCCGCACGACGCCCTTCTGAAACAGCCGGAAGAAGGCCTCGCGAACCGCGGCCGCGCACTGCTCGTCGAGCGTGAACCGGGTGCGATCCCAGTCGCAGCTGGCGCCGAGGTCGCGGAGCTGGCCGAGGATCCGCTTCTCGTACTGCTCCTTCCATGCCCAGATGCGGTCCACGAGCCGTTCGCGGCCGAGGTCGTGCCGCGAGAGCTTCTCCTCCTCGAGCAGCCGCCGCTCGACGACCGCCTGCGTGGCGATGCCGGCATGGTCGGTGCCCGGCATCCAGAGCGCGACGAAGCCCTGCATCCGCCGGGTGCGGACGAGCACGTCCTGGAGCGTGTTGTTGAGGGCATGGCCCAGATGGAGCGCGCCGGTCACGTTCGGCGGCGGGATCACGATCGAAAACACAGGCCGCGGGTCGCCCGGCGGCGCCGGTTCGGAGTGCCACAGGCGGTCAGCGTCCCAGAGTGCCCGGCAGCGGGCCTGGGCGGAAGTGTGGTCGTAGTGCTTGGGCAGTTCAGACATTGCCGGAATGTAGCCAATCTCCGCGTTGCGTTGCCAGCACGGTCGGGCGGGGCCGGCCATTGATAGACAGGGGCATC
>JBJTQP010000268.1:0-11461 GCA_046075685.1 Planctomycetaceae bacterium
GTGGAAGCACATCGAGGGGAGTCGTGCCGATGCCACGCCGTTGGGGCACATCGACGACTTCCTGCCCGGGGTGCCAACGCTCGCGCTGGGTGTCATACGGCTCACACGAGAGCCTCGCGCGTTCGTGAGGCTCGGGGCTGCCCATGCCCGTCGCCGGACGTTCGCGTCGGGCATCCTGCCCAACGCTCACTCGGATGCCGCCATCGCTTCGCCATCGTGGCTGCGCTTGGCGGCATACGCCGGCTCTCGGGCATGGGCAGCCCCGCGCTGAGATTCTCGTAGCCGCGGGCTTGCAGCCTGCGGAATCCGGCCGGCCGCGGCGCTGCACCGATGCTCGAGGATCAGGTGGAGTCCATATAACTCTCCGCGGTGGAGGCGCGGGGGGCGTCCGCTGCGGGCCCGGGCCCGCCGCCGCTGACGTGATGGAACGTGGCCGTCAGTTGCAGCCGCAGGTCGCAGCGCCACCTGCAGCGTCGCCGCCGCCGAACCCCGCGCCGGCACCGCCACCCGATTCGCCCGAGCCGCTGTTCCAGCCTTGGCCGACCACCGCGCGGAAGCGCGGGCTTGGGCAGGGAATCTCCGGCTCGATCAGCACGACCTGCACCGGCGGGTTGCGATAGCCCTGTTCGTTGGCCAGCCGCCGCAGGCTGTCGGCGATGGCATCCTCGCTGGCCCGCTTGGTGCCGATGGGAAGCCGCTCGCGGACGGGGATCGCGAGGAGGATGCCGTGATCCCGCGAATACCAACGCCACTCCGAGGGGGCTGCCATAATGTCGACGGCGTCGTCGAGCCGCGACGGCGTCCGCTCGCCCAAGGTGTTCGCCAGCCGCCGGGCCAGTTCGTCACCGAGGCTGTCGGACGTGGCGAGCATGTCGGCGGCACGGCGGTGCGTCAGAAACTCCGCCTGAGGGGCTGGAGGCGGAGGGAGCGGAGCGGCGGGCGCCGCCGGAGTCGAGCAGATGGCGGCCGCGACGGCAGCGAGCGCGGGCAGGGAACGGGGATGACGGCGCACGGCGGACTCCTCGGTGCGACAGGTGGGTGCGTGAACGACGAAGTCGGGACTAGTTTCGGGCTCCGGCGGCGTCAAAAACGGGCTCACGTCGAGGTTTTTCCGCATCTCGCGTCGGCCGCAACCTTGCGGTCGCGGCTTCCCGCCCGGCCGCTACACTGCCGACCGCCGCGGATTCGCGGTGTGATTGCGGCTTCATCGTGCCGGCTTCACGAGGGCGGCTTCCATGCAGACCCGGCGGCTCGGAAACTCGGATCTCGAGATCACGCGCCTCGGCTTCGGGGCCTGGGCGATCGGCGGTGGCGACTGGGCCTTCGGCTGGGGGCCGCAGGACGACGCCGACAGCATCACGGCGATCCGCGAGGCCCTCGACCTGGGCGTCAACTGGATCGACACCGCGCCGGTGTACGGGCTCGGCCGCTCCGAGGAGGTGGTGGCCAAGGCCCTCGCCGGCGTGCCGCGGCGGCCCTTCGTGTTCACCAAGTGCGGCCGCATCTGGGACGACCGGCGGGAGATCGGCAAGCGGCTCAAGGCCTTGAGCGTGCGTGCCGAGTGCGAGGCCAGCCTGCGGCGGCTGCAGGTGGAGCGGATCGACCTGTTGCAGATCCACTGGCCCGAGCCCGACGAAGACCTGGAGGAGGGCTGGACGGAGTGCGCGCGACTCCAGGAAGAGGGCAAGGTCCGCTGGATCGGCGTCTCCAACTTCAGCGTGCCGCAGCTCGAGCGGGCCCGGAGCATCGCGGCCGTGACGTCGCTGCAGCCTCCCTACTCGATGCTCCGGCGCGACATCGAAGCCGGGATCCTGCCCTGGTGCGCGGCCCACGGCGTGGGGGTGCTCGCCTATTCGCCGATGGCATCGGGCCTGCTCACCGGCGGCTGGACGCACGCCCGCCACGCCGCACTGCCCGACGACGACTGGCGGAAGGCGAAGAACCCGCTCTTCCAGGAGCCCAGGTTTTCGCAGGGTCTGGCGGTCGTCGAGACGCTCCGCGGCATCGCGTCGGCCCACGGCACGACGCCTGGGGCCGTGGCCCTGGCGTGGGTGCTTGCGCATCCGGCCGTCACGGCCGCGATCGTCGGGGCCAGGCGGCCCGGCCAGTTCGCCGACCTCGCCGCTGCAGCCGACCTCGCTCTCACCGCTGATGAACTCGCGACGATCGGCCGCGCGGTCGTGTGATACGGACTCCACTTTATCCTCGCGCGTCGGTTCAGCGCCGCTGCCGTCCGGATTCCGCAGGCTGCAAGCCCGCGGCTACGGGAATCTCAGCGAGGGGCTGCCCATGCTCGAGAGCCGGCGTATGCCCGGGCACCGATCCGCCATCGGCGGATTGGTCGGCGCCGCCACAATGGCGAAGCAATGGCGGCATCCGAGTGAGGGTCGGGCAGGATGCCCGACGCGAACGTCCGGCGACGGGCATGGGCAGCCCCGAGCCTCACGAACGCGCGAGGATCAAGTGGAGTCCGTATGAGTCGTGGAAGCCGACGGATGCGCGAAGCGGAGACGCCATCGGGCGGCGCGGCACGCCCCCCCGAGTGGCGGTGTGGCGTGCACGCGGCGACGGACGCCCCTGTGCGGCGGGCAGACGGGCGGATAGGCTACGCGAGGCTCGCAGGTGCCCGATGCATGCGGGCAGGGGGTGTGACATGGCCCGCAGGGCGATCATCGTCGCGATGGTGCTGATGGCGTGCGGCTGTTCCGTTGCAAAAACGGAGCAGGTCGCGCGGTGGCTGGCGAACTGCAGCGCCTGCTCGTGGCGGACCACCGGGCTCGTCAAGGACGGGGTGGCCTGGAAGGATGGCGACCGCTGCCCCAAGGCCGAGTGTCGGGGGCGGCTCGCCGTGAGCGTGATGGGAGATGGGTCGGCCTCGGCCGTGCCCACTGCCGACGCCGCTCCCGAAAAGCCGGCCTTTGGTCTCGAGCGGTATTCGCGGTGAGCCAAGGCTTGCGGGCTCATGCCCGATCTGTGGCATGATAGGGCGGCGTCGTCGGCCTCAGTCGTTGGCCTGAATGGTGCGGCGGGTGTTCGGGTCCGGCGGTGCAGGGATGTGGTGCAGGCACATGGTGCCGAAGGAGGCGATGATGCGGCGGACGGCGACGATGCGCTCAGGACCGATGCTGGCGGGACCGATGCTGGCGGTGACGTTCCTGCTTGCCGGGCCCGCGTTGGCGAGGGCGGAGGCGTTTCGCCTCCTGGCCTGGAACGTGGAGAGCAACCGGCCCGGCCAGCCACCGGTGAGCGACGCCCGCGTGATCGCTGATCAGCTGTCCGACTTGGTGCGGGCGCCGGCGACCAGGGCGGAGATCGTGGCCCTCTCGGAGGTCGAGCCCAAGACGGTCTGGACCTACCGGCAGGCGGTGGCCGACGGCCTCGGGGGCGACGTCGACTTCGTGACCTCCGCCAGCGGCGGCTACGCCGACGCCGACTCGCTGATGCTCGTCGTGGACGCCCGGCGGTTTCGCATCGACGAGGTGATCGAACTGCACCGCTACGCCGGCATCCGCGCCAACTTCCCCGTCAACGACGAAAGCTCGTCGGAGCACGGCAGCGTGCGCGGCCGCTCGCCGCTGATCGCCCGCCTTCACGACCTCGTCGACGGCCGCGACGTGTGGGTGATCGTCAACCATCTCGCCCGCGGCGAGAACGACCTGCGGACGGACCAGGCCCGCGCCCTCCGCCGCTGGGCGGCCGACCGCAGGGAGCCGGTGATCGCGGCCGGCGACTTCAACTTCGACTACGAGTTCCAGACCGCGAAGGGCAATCCCGCCTTCGACGCCATGCTCGAGGGCGGCACGTGGACGTGGGTGAAGCCCGATCCGCTCGTCGACTCGAACTGGTCGGAGGACCGCAAGCGGCTCGGCCCCGGCGTCGACAGCTATCCCGGCTCGATCCTCGACTTCGTGTTCGTGGCCAACGCCGCGAAGGAGTGGCACGGCGAGTCGGACGTGATCGTGCGCTCCGGCGACTTCCCGGACGACAACCGGACGAGCGACCATCGGCCGATCGTGGCCACGTTTCGGCCGGCGCCCTGATGCGGGCAGCGTGTCAGAACGCCGGCAGGCAGACGTCGACGAAGCTGCCCCACGGCCCCACGCTCACCACGGTCGGGCTGTCGAACGAATCGGGATAGGGGGGCGTGCCGACGGGCTGGCTGCGGTAGGGCAAAAAGGCCACGTCGCCGCGGCGGATTTTCGCGATCCGGGCCCGGTCGTCCGCCGTCGCCTGCCGAGCCTCGTCGACGAATGTGGCGAACTCGCGGCGCGAGCGGCGGGAATCGCGGGCCTCCTTCTCGACCTTCGCCCGCGCCGCCTCCATCTCGGCAAGCTTCTCGGCGATCTCCGCGGGGCTCAGGTCGAGCACGTTGGGCACGTTGGTCAGCAAGGCGGCCCGGCGATCGTCGGCCATCACGGAGAGGTAGCGGCCCAACCAGTCCCGCGCCTCGGCGGCGCGGGGGCTCTCCAGGATCGCACGTTTCTCGTCGAGGCCGTCGAGCAGGTAGTCGAGTTCGTACGACGTCATCGCGGCCACGCGGGCGGGCTCGGCCGCAGGCACCGCACCGGCCACGAGGGCGAGCATCGCCAGAACGAGGCCCCAGATCGCGGTCTTTGAACACATGGCCGTCACCTGCCGACGCATGGGTCACCTCCGCTGGTCGCTGCCGCCCGACCCGTGAAGGATACTCCGCGTGTCGGTGGCCGGGCCATCAGGCGGCTGGCCCGCCGCGGCGGGCTTGGGGCTGCGCCGTCCGCCGCCGATGATGGGCGGCGTGGAGTCTGGCCGTGGGGTCTGGCGATGGATACTGGCATGAACGACGCGACCGATGGCGGAACCGGCGGTGACGACGTCTGGGCGTTCGACGTGGCCCTCGGCGCCGGACTCCACCATCCGGACAGCGGCCCACTGGATCGCGACACCTTCGTGGAGTGGCTCTGGGCGACACTCGGCGACGCCGGCCTGGCCGGCATCGGCGAGGGGGCGGCGGGCGTCGAGGAGGCCGTGGCGGCCGGGCTCGTCGAGTCGGCACTGGTGCTCGATGCGGCGGAGGCTCCGCCCGACCGCGACTGGGTGGCGGGCCTGCCGCGCGGAGTTCTCACCTGCTGGTTCGTCGACGAGGCGGCGGCGCGGCACGCGGCCGCTGCGATCCGCGTAGTCGCGGGCTGCAACGTCGGCGGGATCCGCCACGAGCAGACGACGGTCGGCGATGCGACGTGGCGCGACGCCTTCGTGGCGGTCGACGTGCCCGGCTTCGGCGTGGTGCGGCCCGCCTGGGAAGCGGGCGGAGCGGGAACGGCCGGCGGCCGCACGACGATCTTCATCGACCCCGGGGCCGGCTTCGGCACCGGCCGGCATGAGACCACGCAGCTGTGCCTTGCGGCGATCGCGGGCTGGCGCGACTCGGGCGGCCGCATCGACCGGGTGCTCGACTTCGGGAGCGGCTCCGGCATCCTCGGCATCGCTGCAGCGGTGCTCGACGCCGCTCACGTGGACGCCGTCGAGATCGACGCCCGGGTGCATGACGCCATTCGCGCCAACGCCGCCCGCAACGGCGTGGCGGCGCGGGTCTGCGTGGCGGCGACGCTGCCGCCGGCCGGCCGCTACGACCTCGTCGTGGCGAGCATCGTCGCGCCGGTGCTGATGGCCGAGGCGGATCCGCTGTGTGCGGCCGTGCGACGGGATGCCGCCGGCCGGCTCGCGGGAGCGGTCGTGCTCGGCGGGCTGCTGGCCGACGAGGTGCCGAGGCTTGCCGTGGCGTATGCTGCGAGGCTCGGCGTGGAGCCGACGGCGACGACCGCCGGCCCGTGGCAGTGCCTGCGGTTCGCCGCCACGGCTCCCGGCGATCGCTGACCACCGCGAGGCGCGGAATCGCGGGCGACACGGCGTGGCACAGGAGGCTTCCGATGAGATGCGGCAGGGGCATGGCGTGGCTGGTGACGCTGGCTGCGGCGTGCGGTGACGGGCGGGCGGCAGCCCAGCGGGTGCTGCCGTTCCCCGAGCCGCCGCTCGAGAGCGTGGCGCGGCCGCGGCTCCAAGACTCCAGGCCGGTGTGGCCGGCGACCCCGCGGCGGCTGCCCGCCGACGCGCCCAACGTGCTGATCGTGCTGCTCGACGACGTGGGTTTCGGCGTGGCCGACACCTTCGGCGGCGAGGTGCACACGCCCGCGTTGTCGCGGCTCGCGGAGCAGGGCATCCGGTACACCTGCTTCCACACCACGAGCATCTGCTCGCCCACCCGCGCCGCCCTGCTCACCGGCCGCAACCACACCCGCGTGGGCTCCGGCACGATCGCGGAGCGGGCCGTCGCCTTCGACGGCTACACCGGCGTGATTCCCAAGACGGCGGCCACGATCGCCGAGGTGCTCCGTCACTACGGCTACCTGACCTCGGCCTTTGGCAAGTGGCACAACACGCCGGCCACCGAGACCACCGCGATCGGCCCCAAGGACCGCTGGCCCACGGGCTACGGCTTCGATCACTTCTACGGCTTTCTGGCCGGTGAGACCTCGCAGTGGGAGCCCCGGCTCGTGGAGGACGAGACGATCATCGAGCCACCGCAGCGCGAGGGTTACCACCTCACCGAAGACCTCGTCGACCGGGCGCTGGCCTGGCTCGACAATCGGGCCGCCTACGCTCCTGACAAGCCGTTCTTCATGTACTGGGCGCCGGGCGCGGTGCACGGGCCGCACCATGTGGCGGCCGCGTGGGCCGACGAGTATCGGGGCAGGTTCGACGACGGCTGGGACGCGTATCGTGAGCGGGTGCATGCGCGGCAGCTGGCGCTGGGCGTGATCCCACCAGGCACGAAGCTCACGCCCCGAGACGAGACGCTCCAGGCGTGGGCCGACGTGCCGGAGGCTCAGCGGGCGTTTCAGGCCCGGGGCATGGAGCTCTTCGCCGGCTTCGTGACCCACACCGACGCGCAGATCGGCCGGCTGCTCGACGGCCTCGAGGCCCGGGGCGTCCGCGACAACACGCTCGTGATCTGCATCTGGGGTGACAACGGCTCCAGCGCGGAGGGGCAGCAGGGCTCGATCAGCGAACTGCTCGCCCAGAACAACATTCCCGCCACGGTGGAGCAGCAACTCGCCTCGCTCGACCGTCTCGGCGGGCTCGCCGCCCTCGGTGGACCCGCGACCGACACCATGTATCACGCCGGCTGGGCCTGGGCGGGAAGCACGCCCTTCCGCAGCACGAAGCTGGTGGCGGCCCATTTCGGCGGCACCCGCAACCCGATGGTGGTGTCGTGGCCGAGGAGGATCGGGCCCGACACCGCGGTGCGGCGGCAGTTTCACCACGTGGTCGACGTGGCCCCCACGATCTACGAGGTGCTCGGGATCACGCCGCCGGAGGTGGTTCATGGTCACACGCAGCTGCCCTTCGATGGCACGAGTTTCGCCTCGACCTTCGCCGACGCGTCCGCCCCCGGCCGCAAGCAGGTGCAGTTCTTCGACAACAACGGCAGCCGCGGCATCTACCGGGACGGCTGGTTCGCCTGCACGTTCGGACCCTTCATTCCCTGGAACACGCCGGCGTCGCTGCCGCGGCTGGCGTCGTGGGATTCCGCGAACGACCGCTGGGAACTCTACCGCCTCGACACCGACTTCTCGCAGGCCGACGACCTCGCGGGGGAGCATCCCGAGAAGCTCACGGCCCTGAAGGCGGAGTTCCTGAAACTGGCCGCCGACAACCAGGATTTCCCGATCGGTGCGGGCAACTGGCTGCGGCTCCATCCCGAGGACCGCGTCAAGACGCCGTATGACGCCTGGACCTTCACGCGGCACACGCGACGGATGCCGGAGTTCGCGGCGCCGGGCCTTGGTCGTCAGGGCAACGTGGTGCGGATCGAGGTCGACGTGCCGGCCGACGCCAGCGGCGTGCTCTACGCACTGGGCGGTTCCGGAGGGGGCCTGGCGCTGTTCATGGACGAGGGCCGTCTCGCCTACGTCTACAACATGCTGATCGTGGAGCAGTACGAGGGCCGCGCGGCCGAGCCGCTGGCCGCCGGCAGGCACGTGATCACGGTGACGACGGCGATCGCCCGGCCGGGCGCGGCCGGCACCGTGACGGTGGCGGTGGACGATGTGGAGTCTTTCCAGGTGACGCTCGCGCGGACCGTGCCTGCGGCCTTCACCGCGAGCGAATCGCTCGACGTGGGAGCGGACCTGGGATCGACCGTGTCGCCCATCTGGCACGACCGCCGGCCGTTCGAGTTCACCGGCACGATCGGCAGGATGACGGTGCGCACCACGGGGCCGTAGCGGCCGGTCGGCCCACGAGGCGTCGTCGGATCACTTCACACGCCGGTCGCCGTCCGGGCGGACGACCCGCACGCAGGCCGGGCCGCGGGTGACGGCGATCACGCATTCGTCGCCCGATCGGCGGAGCAGTTCCGGCGAGCCCTCCTCGCCCGCCGTCTGGAGCGACACCGCATCGAGCCGGGAGGTGGGCACGTGCACCTCCGCCACGACGCCCTCCGGCAGGTTCAGCATCGCCTCCCACGAGGTGGTCGTGGTCGTGACCGCCAGATCGATGGGGCCCCGCGGTGACGGATGGCGGATCGTCGCCCACTCCAGCCCGCCCAGGCGGGGCCGCACGCGAATCCGCCTGAAGCCCGGCTCCAGCGGCTCGATGCCCATCAGCTTCCGTGGGATCACGTTGGCCGGCACGGCTCCCCAGGCGTGATTCCAGTCGAGGTTCGGCTTGTAGGCCGCATCCCAGGCTTCCAGCGTGATCGTGGAGCCCACGTTGCGGCGCATGTGCAGCCAGCTGCGGTCGCCGGTGGCCGTCAGCAGGGCGACCGCGTCGCGGTCGCGTCCGGCATCGAAGAGGCCGTCGAGCAGGTACTGGGCCCCATAGACGGAGCAGGCCATCCCGCGGCCGGCCACGAACGCGGCCGCGCGGGCGACGTCGGGCCCCGGCACCAGGCCGAACGCCAGCGGCAGCATGGTGGCGTGGAGCGACGCGTGCCCGCTGGGGCTCTCCGTGTCAGGATCGAGACCATCCACGTAACGGCCCGCGGCGGTGTCGAAGAGCTTCTCGTGCAGGGCGCGGGCCGTCGCCTGACGCAGGGCGTTGAACTCATCGGCCTCGGCCTGCCGCCCGGTGGCCCGGGCGATCGCCGCCATCGCCTCGAGCGACCGGGCGTGGAAGGCGCTCGTCACCGTCTTGACACGACGGTCCATGTCGTAGCCGTCGCGCTCGCAGGCGGGCCAGTCGACGATGTCCCGGGGCACGCCTTCGGACTGCCCGAGGAACAGGCCGTCGGGACGGCGGCGGTCGAGCATCAGGGTCGCACGGATCGCGTCGTAGTTGCGATGCAGGGCCGCGTCGTCGCCGCTGTAGAGCCAGTCGGCCCAGGCCATCAGCGGCACATGCTGCCGCCACTCGGTCGGCCACGTGGGAAACCTGAGGAGATGCTCGAGCGTGAGCCGGCCGGTCTCGTAGTGGGCGTCGACGCCGTAGTGGCAGAGCTGGTTGATGTAGGCGTCGGCCTCGTAGGCGATCCGCTCGCGGTTGCCGTCGACATAGAGCCCGAGAAAACTCGTGGCCTTGATGCTGTGCTTGCAGAGGTCCCAGACCTCGACGAGCGCGGGATCGGAGCAGGCGAACGTGGCCGCCGACTCGTCGAAGGGCACGTGCCGCGAGACCCGCACCACCTGTGGCACGATGTCGGCCGGCAGGCCGCGGATCTCCGCGTAGCGGAAGGGCATCACCTGTTCCGCCCCGGCGGCGTTGGGAATCCAGTGCGCATACTTGGGCCGCCACTCCGGCACCACCTTCGCCACGCGGGCGTCGGCGGCGACCGGCACCGCGACGGTCTGGGCGGCGATCGACCCGCCGGGCACGGTGTCGACCGCATCGGTCGCCGTGGCCTTCTCGCCCAGGTGCACGGTCACGTCGAGGCGGGAATGACCCTTCGGCAACGTCAGTTCGAGCCAGCCGAACGTGGCCCGGCCGAAGTCGATGAACAGCCGGCCGTCTGCCGTGCGCACCTGCCGTGCCGGCTCATCGGTCGTCGTCACCACCTCCGCCCGGGCGGCGACGGCGGCCGGCGGTGGGACTGCGCCGGCAGGTTTGGCGGCGTGCGCCGGAGGCAGCCAGGCCGCCGCCGTGGCGATGGCCAGAATCCTCGGGATCAACCTCGGCGGTGCGATCCAGCGTGGCGTCCGCAGCATCGTCGATCCGCATGCGCGGTGCCTCCTTCCTGCCGCAGGCGGAGGGGAGGCACCGGCATCGAGCAGGCCTGGAGGTGAAGACGCCACGCCCCTGAGGATATCGCCAAGGGCCGAGCCAGAGGCATGCCTACCCGTCACGCCGTGATTTCCGGCGGGCGAGCAGGATCATGCCGGCGGCCGTGATCGCCCCGACCGAGGCCAGCGTCGGCTCGGGGACGACGACGATCTGCAGGCTGCCCTGCTGAAAGTAGGCCGACTTGCCGCTCCCCAGGTTGTAGGCGTTGCTCGAGCCGAGGTTGGCCAGACCCGTCACGTTCACGTTGCCGGCGATGAGCGTGTAGGTGCCTTCGGCCACGCTGCTGTCGAGGCCGATGATGTCGTCCACGCCGAACGTGGAGGGATCGGAGAAGGTGACGTTGCCGCCCACATTCAGGGGCAACGCGGCGGCGAAGTTGAAGAGAAACTTCGAGCCGGCCCCGAAGGTCACGCTGCCCGCGGTCGTGCCGCTGCCGCCGAGAATCGCGGCGGTCGAGACCGTGATCGGGGTCGCCGCCAGGGTGCCCGTGATGGCGAGGGCTCCGCCCAAGACGCTCGTGGGGCCGGTGTAGGTGTTGATGGCCGCGAGCGTCGTGGTGCCCGACCCCGCCTGCTGGAATCCGCCGCCGCCGCTGATCGCAGGGAAGAAAGATGATCCCTGCGTCACGTTGTCCGAGCGATTGACGGCGAAGATCGCGTTCGTGGAGACGGCAACCGATGACGAACTCCCGATGCTCCCGGCCGTGCTGCCGTTGCCCATCTGCAGGGTGCCCGAGGAGACCGTGGTGGCCCCCGTGTAGAGGTTTGCTCCGCTGAGCGGCACTCGGCCGCTGCCCTGCATCGTGAGGCCGACCGAGCCGGCCAGCGGGGCCTGGATCGAGCCCGACGTGAGCGTGAAGCCGGAGGTGCTCGTCAGGGTGCCGGAGCCGAGGATCGTGCCGCTGGTGAGCGTGACGGCGCCGACGGAGTCGTTGAAGGTGGCGAGGTCGAGCGCCGCGCCGCTGGTGATCGTCACATCGCCGGTCGAGATGGCGTTTGCGATCCCGTAGCGAAGCACGCCGCCCTGAACGGTCGTCACGCCGAGGTAGGTGTTCGCCAGGGTGAGCGTGGTGGTGCCGGTGCCGGCCTGTTGAAAGCCGCCGGCCCCGCTGATGGCCTTGTTGAAACTGGTGCTCTGCGAGACGCTGTCGGATCGATTGACGGCGAAGAAGGCCCCACTGGATACGGTGATCGACGACGTGTTG
>JBJTQP010000269.1:0-11842 GCA_046075685.1 Planctomycetaceae bacterium
CTTCTGGATCACCGCACGTCCGAGAAAAACAGGGACGAAATGACTCACTCCCCGCTGGTCCGCAAGAGCGTCTTGAAGCACATCGAGACGCTCACCAAGGACATCCAGCGGATCGAGAAGGCGATCCTCCAACTCGTCGAGTCCAACGACGACTGGCGGGGCCGCTTCGAGCGGCTCAAGGGCGTTCCCGGCGTCGGAGAGCAGACAGCCGCCACCCTCATGGCCGAACTGCCCGAACTCGGGCAGCTCAATCGCCAGCAGGTGGCGGCCCTCGTAGGTGTGGCTCCCTTCAACCGGGACAGCGGCCAGTTCCGAGGTCGCCGTGTCATCTGGGGAGGACGACAAAGTGTCCGCAACGCCCTCTACATGGCGGCGTTGAGCGCCAAGAAGCACAACCCGGTCATTCGTGCGTTCGCGGCCAGGCTCCTGGCCAAGGGCAAGCCGCCCAAGCTCGTGCTCACGGCCTGCATGCGGAAGCTCCTCATCATCCTCAACGCCATGCTGCGGAGCGGAGACTCCTGGAGTCCACGCTTGGCAACCCTCACTCCGTGACCTTCCTCACTCCTGGAAATGCCTTCTTCGAAAGCGTGATCTGCACCATGCACCCCTTGACAACCAACACAGCCGCTGTGCTACGGGGGAGGGGAGGCAGGGCGATTGCGCCATGATGGGTAGTCTGGCATGATTGGGCAACGCCGCGTCGAGACGAGCTACCGCGGCATTCCAACGCAGCTGAGTCATGGAAGACACCATCATGCCAGTTACCAAGCCGTTTACCGCGACGCTTCAGTCGCACTTCGCAAGTTTGACGGACCCACGGCGCCGAAAGGTCACGCATCCCTTCGTCAACTTCATCGTAATCGCGATCTGTGCCGTCATCTGCGGTGCGGATGACTTCGTGGGAATCGCCGACTTCGCTCGTGCGCGGAAGCCTTGGTTCGCAAGGTTCCTCGATCTCTCGAAGGGAATCCCGTCGCACGACCGGTTCAATGCGATTTTTGCGGCCATCAAGCCTGCAGAATTCGAGCGCTGCCTGCTGAGCTGGATCACCGCGTTGCACGAGGTGACACAGGGGCAGGTGATCGCGATCGACGGCAAAACCTTGCGGGGTAGCTTCGACGCAGCCAGCAGCAAGTCCGCGATCCACATGGTCAGCGCCTGGGCGACGGCCAACTCGATCAGCCTCGGCCAGGTGGTCACGGACGCAAAGAAAAATGAGATCACCGCCATTCCGAAACTGCTGGAAATGCTGGTTCTCAAGGGGGCAATCGTGACCATCGACGCCATGGGCTGCCAGGCCGAGATTGCCCGAAAGATCGTCGATGGTGGCGGTGACTACATCCTCAACGTCAAGGGAAACCAGCCGACCCTCCGTGACGGGATCGAGCAGGTCTTCGCCAGTCACCTCGACGAGAAGCCATCGCCGCATCCGGTGCAGAGCAGCTCCACGGAGCGAAAGGCGCATGGCCGAACGGAGTCGCGATGGTCGTACGTCTGCACCGCACCGAAGGATCTTCCGGACCGCGAACGTTGGCCCGGCCTGAAGGCCATCGGGATGGTGATCAGCAATACGACCAGGGACGGCAAGGACTGCATCGACATCCGCTACTACATCCTCAGCAGGAAGCTCTCGGCGAAGAGTTTTGCCGCGGCGGTTGCGAGCCACTGGGCGATCGAAAACCAGCTTCATTGGCAACTGGATGTCACATTCCGAGAAGATCATTGCCGCATCCGGAAAGGCCACGCCGACACCAACTTCAGCACGCTTCGCAGGACGGCGCTCTCCATGCTCAAGAACGAGAAAACCAAGAAGCTCGGCATCAAGAACAAGCGGCTCTCAGCAGGCTGGGACGAGCCCTACCTCTTCAAAGTCCTTTTCGGCGCATGACTTATGGTGCAATCGCCCTGCCCCCGGACCCGACCTCCGCATGCTCTGGCCGCACCGGTTTCGCCCTGTTCGGCGACAGCCTCGAGCTCACTCCCCCCGAGGGTGCTCCGCTGGGGAGATCGCGAGCCCGCCTTGACCTGCGGGCCATTTGCATTACAATGTAATACATGGAAACAACACTGAACGTCCGAATTTCGGAAGATCTGAAGCGGCAACTCGACGCGTTGAGCCGACGACAGCACCGGCCGTCGAGTGAACTCGTGCGGGAATCCTTGCGGCGCTATATCGCCAGCGAGCAACTCGCGGCGCTCCGAAAGGCAACCGTGCCCCTCGCGGAGGCGCAAGGGTTCATCACCGATGACGATGTCTTCAAGGCTATCTCGTGAGGGTGGTGCTCGACACGAACGTGCTGTTGGCGGCCATCGCCACGCACGGTTTGTGTCAGGCCCTCGTGACGCTCGTTTTTCGTGACCATGAGGTCATCCTCTCTGAGCACATCCTGGGCGAGGTTGCAAAGCACTATCGAGGAAAGTTCAAGGCGACCAAGCGACAAGCCGATGCGGCTGTTGCCATCTTGAGGGCACACGGCGAGATCGTGGCGCCGGTTACCGTGCCGCCGGGAACGATTCGCGACAAGGACGACCTTCCCGTGCTGGGCACGGCCGTCGCGGGATCTGCGGCCGTCCTGGTGACGGGCGATCAGGAGTTGCTCATCCTCGGGCTCTTTCGCGGTGTCGCCATCCTCTCACCGCGGGATTTCTACGAACGTCTTCGTGGGTAAACGCTCACCGCCGCGGAAGCACCGCCGCGGGCCATCCGCCGACTGAGGCGAGACGGCACCCCGCCTCACGGCGTTGGGTGTGCCCCCATGAATGCGCGAGTATCAAACCCGATGGATCTGTCTCAGGCCCGCATCGCCTTGACGAGATTCGCGTCGATCGCCGCCAGGAACTCCTGGGTCGTCAGGTGCGGCTGATTCGGGCCGATGAGGATCGCGAGGTCCTTCGTCATCTTGCCCTCCTCCACCGTCTCGATGCAGACCTTCTCGAGCGTCTCGGCGAAGCGGGTCACCTCCGGCGTGCCGTCGAGCTTGCCGCGATGCGCCAGGCCCCGGGTCCAGGCGAAGATCGAGGCGATCGGGTTGGTGGATGTCGGCTTGCCCTGCTGATGCTGGCGGTAGTGCCGAGTGACGGTGCCGTGCGCCGCCTCGGCCTCCACCGTCTTGCCGTCCGGGGTCATGAGCACGCTGGTCATCAGGCCGAGCGACCCGAAGCCCTGGGCCACGATGTCGCTCTGCACGTCGCCGTCGTAGTTCTTGCAGGCCCAGACGTAGCCGCCCTCCCACTTGAGCGCCGAGGCCACCATGTCGTCGATCAGCCGGTGCTCGTAGGTGATCCCCTTCGCGGCAAACTCACCCTTGAACTCGGCGTCGAAGATCTCCTGGAAGATGTCCTTGAAGCGGCCGTCGTAGGCCTTGAGGATCGTGTTCTTCGTGGAGAGATAGACGGGGTAGCTTCGCGCCAGACCGTAGCGGAAGCTTGCCCGGGCGAAGTCGCGGATCGAGTCGTCGAGGTTGTACATCGCCAGCGCCACGCCCGGCGACGGAAACTCGTACACCTTCATCTCCATCGGCTTCGAGCCGTCGGCCGGCGTGAAGGTGAGCGTGAGCGTGCCCTTGCCCGGGATCTTCACGTCGGTGGCGCGGTACTGGTCGCCGAAGGCGTGGCGGCCCACCACGATCGGCTTCGTCCAGCCGGGCACGAGCCGCGGGATGTTGTTGATGATGATCGGCTCGCGGAAGATCACCCCCCCGAGGATGTTGCGGATCGTGCCGTTGGGGCTCTTCCACATGCTCTTGAGGCCGAACTCCTTTACCCGGGCCTCGTCCGGTGTGATCGTGGCGCACTTCACGCCCACGCCGCATTCCTTGATCGCGTTTGCGGCGTCGACCGTCACCTGGTCGGCGGTGGCGTCGCGGTTCTCGATCGAGAGGTCGTAGGAGCGGATCTCGAGGTCGAGGTAGGGCAGGATCAGCTTGTCCTTGATGAACTGCCAGATGATCCGCGTCATCTCGTCGCCGTCGAGATCGACGACCGGGTTCCTGACCTTGATCGTGCCTGCCATGCTCGCGACTCCTGCGGGGTGACTGTGGCGATGTTGTACCAATCAGCCGCCGGCCACCAAGGCCGCGAGGATCTCGGCGGCGGTGCCGACTTCGGCGAGATCGATCCACTCGTCGGCCGTGTGGGCCTGGGCGATCGATCCGGGGCCGAACACGACGCTTGGCACGCCGGCCGCGGTGAACACGCTGGCGTTGGTGCCGTAGCGGGCGGCGGTGCGGGCGGCCGCGGCCCCGCGGGCCCGCGCCTCCGTGGCCAGCCGCTCGACCCACGGCGAAGCCTTCGGGTCGGCGGTGGCATCGGCGAGCCCGCCGCTTTCGAGAAACGGCTCGTCGTGCTCGATCCGGGCGTCGCCACAGGCCGCCGCGATGCGGGCGATCGCCTCGGCACGCGCCTCGACGGGCGACTCACCCGGCAGCACCCGCCGTTCGACCTCCAGCATGACCAGATCGGGCACGAGGTTGACGCCCGCACCCCCGCGGATCGTGCCGAGGTTCAGGGTCGGCGGGCCGCACGGGTGTGCGGCATGCCGAGTGAGCAGATCGCAGGCCAGGGCCTCGAGGGCGAGGATCACGCGGCCGGCCGGATAGATGGCATTGGAGCCCTGCTCCGGAAACGCGCTGTGGCAGGATCGTCCCTGCACCCGGATCCGCCAACGGATCGCCCCCTTGTGCTGCATCACCAGGTCGAGACCTGTCGGTTCGGCGACGATCGCCACCGCTGGCCGCCGGCCGACGAGCCTGCGGGCGGCCGCATCGCCGGCCGGAGCATCGGCGGCCGCAGGTTCCCAGAGACGGGCGAGGGCCTTCGCACCCGAAAAGCCGAACTCCTCGTTCACGGTGGCGGAAAAGACGACTGTCGCCGTCCGGGAAGCGGGCTGCTGCCGCAGCTGCTCGAGGGCG
Source organism: Planctomycetaceae bacterium (assembly GCA_046075685.1). Lineage (GTDB taxonomy): Bacteria > Planctomycetota > Planctomycetia > Pirellulales > UBA1268 > QWPN01. The sequence goes on from JBJTQP010000269.1 coordinate 4,911, forward strand.
GCAAGCATCGCCGCCATGCCACCCTTCACGTCGCAGGCGCCGCGGCCGTACAGCCGGCCATCCCGAACCACCGGCACGAAGGGTTCGATCGTCATGTTCTCCGCCGGCACGGTGTCCTGGTGGGCATCCCAGAGCATCACCGGCGCCCGGGGCACCGTGGCGTCGAGTCGCGTGAGCACGTTGTCGCGGCCGGGTGCCACGGGCTGTCGCACCCACGGGAGCCCGAGGGCCGAGAACCGCTGCACCAGGAAGTCGGTCACGCGGCCTTCGAGGTATTCCGGTCCGGAGACGTCCCTCCCCATCGGGTTGACGCTCGGGCGGCGCACCAGGTCGGCAAGCAGGGCAACATGGCCGGGCATGCGAGCACCCTACCAGACCTGCCCCGCGGCTGCTTTCCCCGGCTCAACGAGGCTGGTAGAGTCAAGGACCCGCCGATCGATCGACGCAGCGGCGTCGAGCGGCGTCGTCGGCAACCACCCCGCCTTCGGTGTCCCATGCCCATGCGTTCCTCCCTGCGTCTCCTGCACTGCAGCCTCTCCGGGCTGGTGATCGCCGCGGCGATGTCGGGGATGGTGTCCGCCGACACCACGAAGGACGCCGACGCCATTCGTGCCGCCGGCGCCGCCTACAAGGCGGCACTCGAGAAAGGCGACGGCAAGGCGCTGGCTGCGATCTGGATGCCCGATGGCGACATCATCGACGCGGCGGGCAACGTGCTCGCCGGCCGGGCGACCGTCGAGGTGCTCGAACCGCTGGCGAAGGATGTCGCATCCGCGACGCAGCCGCGGTTCACGATCGAGGACACCGACCTGCGGTTCGTGAGCCCCGACGTCGCGATCGAGGATGGCGTCGTCACGGTCGTGCCGCCGGGCAGTTCTGCGGCGCTGCACGGGCGGTTCTCGGCGGTCTGGGTCCGTCACGAAGGCGCGTGGAAGCTCGCGGCGCTGCGGGAAGCCAGGGGCGACGAGGCATCGGCCGCTGAATCGCTGGCCGATCTCGCCTGGATGGTGGGCGATTGGACCGTCGTCGACGAGGCATCCGCGGGCAAGCCGGCCACCGGCAAGCCCGCCATCGAGTGGAGCGTCCGCTGGAATCCGACGAAGACCTTCCTGCTTCGCGACATGAAGATCACGCCGCCCGGAGCCGCGGCGGAGGCGGCGATCCACGTCACCCAGCGGATCGGCTGGGATCCGCTCTCCAAGAGCATCCATTCGTGGGTGTTCAGTTCGGACGGCGGCCACGGCGAGGCCGCGTGGAGCCGCGACGACGGCTCCTGGGTGGCCCGCACGACGGCCGTCCTGCCCGACGGCTCGCAGACCTCCTCGCTCAACATCTATTCGTACGACGGCAAGGACCGATGTGTCTGGCGCTCGGTGCCCACGCACGTCGGTGGCGAGCACATGCCGCAGGTCAATCTCACGCTCGTCCGCAAGCCGGGCACCGCATCCACCGAGGGGGCTCGCTAGAGCCAGCACCATGCACACGCTCATGCCACTTCGCCTTCGCACCCCGTTCCTGATCGCCGTCGTCGGCGCCTGGCTGCTCGTCTGCCGGTCGCAGGCGGTCTGCCAGCCGGCGACCGCCCCCGCGCGGCCGGCCGCCGCGGCGCCGGCGGATGACGACGATGGCGACCTCGCCCGCAAGGCCGAGATCATGAACAGCCCGCGGTGGCGGCGGGCGATCTTCGAACTCGGCGAGTGGCTCTCGACCCAGCAGCTCTACTCGCCCCAGGAAGTGCAGAACATCAAGGTCGACTTCAATCGGCGTGTGGCGGCGATGTCGTCGTACGAACTCGACTATCTGCTCGACGACCTCGATGCCAAGTTCAAGATCATCGACACACCCGAGGCTCGGGACGCCAAGCAGTGGCTCGGGCAGTACCTTTCCGTGATGTCCGACAGCAAGCGGGCCGAGGTGCTCAAGGACGTGCCCAACGTGGTGCAGATGTCGAGCGCACAGCTCCAGCAGGAGATCACCAAGATCGAGCAGATGAAGTCAGGCCTCCAGCAGCGGCAGGCCGCCTTCGATCAGGGCCGCCAGCAGCTCGTGGACCGGGCGCAGGCCGCCCGGCAGGCGACGGCCGCCGCCTCGAACGCGGCGGCCCGGGCCCAAGGGGGCGGCGTGTCGTATTCCCCGTATCGCTCCCAGGGACAGGGAGGCGGCAAGCCGCCGTTTTCCGATGCCAAGGGTTCCGGCATGAGCGTGGGTGTCGGCCCGTGGGGCGCCTACGTGAACTTCAACGTCGGCAGCTTCTGATTCCCAGCCGGTGCTACCAGCCGGTACTGACCAGCCGGTACTGATCGTCCGCTGACACTGCTGACTGGGTGCTGGGCTATTTCTGGGTTCTGGCCTCTTGAGGTGCCCGTCGGAGTGCCACTCACCGGGCATCAGGGAGGCATGGGGGCTTGGGGGGGTTCGCGGCCCTCGGGAGATGCGACGCCGGTCGGAAGATGACCTGTCGGACACCTTTGCGGCCATGGTATTCCCCCGCCATGCCCGGCTCCCGCCACCAGTTCGCGAACCCGCCGCCCGTGCGGCATATCCCTGACGGGATCGCAAGGCCGAGATTCTCGGTCATGATTCCGACCTTTGAGCCGGACGGCAAACTTCGCGATGCGATCGCATCGGTGCTCGGGCAGGGGTGGCCCGCCGACGATCTCGAGATCGTCGTGGTCGACGATGGCTCCACTGCGGCCAACCCGGCGCGGGTGGTCCGCGACATCGACCATTGTGGCCGCGTCGCCGTCGTCGCCCATGATCAGCGGCTCGGGCTCGCGGGCAACTGGAACCGGGCGATCGCCCTGGCCCGCGGTGAACTCGTCCACCTGCTGCATCAGGACGACATCGTCCGGCCGGGCTTTTACGCGGCCCTCGACCGGGGCTTCCGCCGGGCACCCGACATCGGCATGGCATTCTGTCGCAGCACCATCGTCGACGACCACGGCCGCCGCGTGAAGACGTCGTCGCGGCAGCGGTGGCTCGCCGGAATCCTCGACGGCTGGCTGTCGACGATCGCCGAGCGGCAGCGGATCCAGACGCCGTCCGCCGTCGTGGCCCGCGCCACCTACGAGGCCCTCGGAGGCTATCGCACCGACCTCTGTCACGCGCTCGACTGGGAGATGTGGGTGCGGATCGCCGCACACTTCCGCGTCTGGTACGAGCCGCGACCCCTGGCCATCTACCGGCGTCACGACGCCAACGAGACGAGTCGGCTGTTCGCATCGGGAGCCGTCTGGCCCGACATGGCCCGGGCGTTGCGGATCAACGCCGCCACCCTGCCGGATGCGGTCCGCGACTCGACCCTCGCGGCGAGCGTCCGCTGGCACGCCGCGTCGGCGATGCGCACGGCCGAGCGTCAGCTGGCCGCCGGCGCCACCGCCGAAGCCGCGCACACGCTCCGCTCCATCCCCGACATCCTCGACGTGCTCCACGGTCGGAGCGTCGAGGGGGTGGCCACCCGCCGGCTGGCGGCGCTCCGGGCCAGGCTTCGCTCCGACGGCCGCGAGCGGCGGGCGGCGTGATGGCCGCGTCGCCCGAGAGCGACGCCATCGGCCTCCGGCCTCCCACCCCGGCGGCGCGGCGGGCCATCGTGCTGGCCCACTTCGACCCGCACGGCGAGTTCGATCCGCACGTCAGGCACGCGGTGCGGGCCTACCGTCCGCATGCCGCGACGGTGATCATCGTGTCGAACGGCGGCGGTCGACTGCCCGGGGAACTCGCCGGCCTCGTGGATGGCTACCTGCCGCGAGCGAACGTCGGCTACGACTTTGCCGCCTGGCAGGCCGGGCTCTTCACCCTCGACCGCGGCGGCCACGATGAGATCATCTGTGCGAACGACAGCGTGTACGGGCCGCTGTTCGACCTCGGACCCGCGCTCGCCGATTCCCGCGTCACCAGCGCCGACCTCTGGGGCATGGTGCTCTCCGACCAGGCCACCGGCCGCAACCGGCCGCGGATCCCGCACCTGCAGTCGTGGTTCTTCGCCATGCGGAAGCCCCTGATCGAGTCGTCGTGGTTCGAGGGCTTCTGGTCGGGCGTGGGGCCGCTGCCGACGAAGCGGGAGGTCGTCGAGCGGTTCGAGATCGGGATGTCGCAGTCGGCCGCGGCGGCAGGATTCCAAATCGCCGCCCTCTACGACGCCACGACGGCGGCGGCAGTCAGGCTCCGCGAGGTGCTCCCCCACCTGTCGCTCGCCGACCCGAGGCGGTCATGGCGGCTGATCCGCAAGAGCCGCCGCACGCCGCACAACCCGAGCGAGCTGGTCTGGTGGCGGCTGCTGGAGGCGGGCGTCCCGTTCGTCAAAGTCGGCCTGTTCCGGGTGAACCACTACGGCATCGACCTCCGCCGGGTGACGGCCGATCTCCGCCGGCGAACGCCCTTCGACCTGGGGTTGATCACCGGCCACCTCGCCCGCTGCGGCTGAGCCCGGCCTCCGGGGCCGCTTTCCCCCGAAAACCAGCCCGACTCGTCGCCTGCAAACGAGGCTTGTATAACTGTGGCGGTCACGGCCGAGCCGGCGGGCGAACAGCCCCCGGCTTTTTTCAGGCTCGACTTCGTGACGATTTTCACAAAGTCGGTTTCTGCGGCCGAAAACCGCCTGTCCAGACGTCACCCCGCCCCGAAGCCAGCCCGGCTTCCCGCCACCCGAAGGCCCCGATGGACGCGATCCTGCCGGTCCTGTTGTTCGTCGCGATCGCGGCGGCCGTGTCGGTTGGCCTGGTGGTGTTCGCCAGCCTCGTGGGGCCGCGCCGCAGCGGAGCCGTGAAGGAGATGCCCTACGAGAGCGGCATGGACCCGATCCATGACACGCGGCGGCGGTTCGACGTCCGCTTCCACCTCGTGGCGATCACGTTCCTGGTGTTCGACGTCGAGCTCCTCTTTCTTTATCCCTGGGCCGTCGCGAGCCGCTCTGCGGCCGGCGTCGATGCGGCCGTGCAGGGTGGCCTGGTTTCGTCCCGCGGGCTCGTCTTCGGCGGGGCGATGCTGTTCATCGCGATGGTGATCGTGGGGTTCGCTTACGACTGGCGGAAGGGGGTGTTTCGATGGCGATGATGCCTTCCGGATCGGGCGGGCGAATCGAACTGCCGGAAAACGTCGTCGTGAGCCGGCTCGACGCCCTGGCCAATTGGTGCCGCAAAAACAGCCTCTGGCCGATGCCCTTCGCCACGGCCTGCTGCGGCATCGAGCTGATGGCCACGGGCGCCAGCAAGCACGACCTGGCGAGGTTCGGCGCCGAGGTCTTTCGCTTCAGTCCGCGACAATGCGACCTGATGATCGTCGCTGGTCGCGTCGTGATGAAGATGCTGCCGGTGCTGCAGCGGATCTGGCAGCAGATGCATGAGCCCAAGTGGTGCATCTCGATGGGCGCCTGCGCAAGCACCGGCGGCGTGTTCGACACCTACGCCGTCGTCCAGGGGATCGACCGCTTCATCCCCGTCGACATGTATGTGCCGGGCTGCCCGCCGCGGCCCGAGCAGTTGATCCAGGCGATCATCGATCTCCAGGACAAGATCCAGCGGGAGGGCACGATCACGGGCCGCGAATTCGACACCGCGAACCGCCAGCTGCGAAAGCGGGCGCTGGTCGAGATCGCAGGCCCCGTGACGATCGACGCCTCCCGCAACCCGGTGCTGCAGCGGGAACTCGCCGCCGCCGCCGAAGCCATCGTTTCCGGCTCCTGACCCCCGCGTCCCCCGATGCCCTTCACATCCCCACCCGTCGATGACGTCCTCGCCGGCCTGACCGACCGGTTTGGCCACCTCGAGACGACCGTCTTCCGCGGACAGACACGGGTCGTGATGCCGGCAGCGGCGTCGTTCGACGCGCTGGCGTGGCTCAGGGAGCGGGGTTTCGACCTGCTCGTCGACATCACCTGCGTCGACTACCTCGACGACCGTGCGGCGAAGCATCGCTATGGCCTCGTCTACCTGCTGGCCTCCACCGCGACCAACCAGAGGCTCACGATCCGCGTGTTCGTCGACGACCCCGATCCGACGGTGAAGAGCGTCGTGCCGCTCTGGGCGGGGGCCAACTGGCTGGAGCGCGAGGTCTGGGACATGTTCGGCATCCGCTTCACCGGTCATCCGGATCTCCGCCGCCTCGTGATGCCCGAGGAATTCGCCGCGCACCCGCTGCGGAAGGACTACCCGGTCCAGGGCCGCGGCGAGCGGCACAACTTTCCCGTCATCACCCGCGACCACAGCTAGCCCATGTCGATCGCCACCTTCGACACGACCGGTCCCGAGGCGGGAGCCCGCTCCGAGGACTACCTCTGGACGCTCAACTTCGGCCCGCAGCACCCGGCCACGCACACCACACTGCGGCTGGTGTTGAAGCTCGATGGCGAGCGGGTGGTCGACGCCATGCCCGAGATGGGCTACCTGCACTCGGGCTTCGAGAAGATCGGCAAGCACCTCACGTTCAACCAGTACGTGACGGTCACCGACCGGATGAACTACATCTCGCCGATGGCCAACAACGTGGCCTGGCACCACGCGGTGGAGACGCTCTTGGGCATCGAGCTCACCCCGCGGTGCACCTACATCCGCACGATCATCGCCGAGCTCGCCCGGATCAGCGATCACCTGCTGTGCAACGGGGCGGTGGGCCTCGACACCGGCGCCTTCACCTTCTTCCTGTACGGCTTCTACCAGCGGGAAGTGATCTACGACATCTTCGAGACGCTCTGCGGGGCACGGTTCACCAACTCCTACACGCGGGTCGGCGGCCTCTCGCACGACTTCACGCCGCTGGTGATCGAGAAGATCCGGGCGTTCCTTCGCACGTTCCCCAAGACGCTCGACGACATGGAGCGGCTGCTCACCCGCAACCGCATCTTCGTCGACCGCACCAAGGGGGTGGGCGTGCTCTCCAAGGAGGAGGCGATCGCCGGCAGCGCCACCGGCCCGGTGGCCCGGGCTAGCGGCGTGACC
>JBJTQP010000270.1:0-4408 GCA_046075685.1 Planctomycetaceae bacterium
TGACGGTCGCCGTGAAGCCGGGCGACGTGGTGACGAAGGGCCAGAAGCTGCTCTCGCTCGAGGCGATGAAGATGGAGACGACGGTCTACGCCGAGCGCGACGGCCGGCTCGCGGAGGTGCTCGTCACCCCCGGCACGCCCGTGGAAGCCGGCGAGCTTGTTGCTCGTTACGCTGACGCGTAACGGCACGGCTGCCGGGCCATCCATGGCCCCGGCAGCCTTGGGGCAGCCGCGGTCGCAGCCAAGGTGCGACTGGGCTGCCGGTCGGCCATCGTGGCCGACGGCACGTTACGCTGACGCGCTGGCTTGAGCGCTGAGCAAGCCATCCATGGCCTCGCTCAGCTTGGCCCGGCGTGGGCGAAGCCGAGGTTCGCCTGGCCGGGCGTCGGCCATCGTGGCCGACGTGAGCACGGCTGCCGGGCCATCCATTGCCCCGGCAGCCTTGAGGCAGCCGCGGTCGCAGCCAAGGTGCGACTGGGCTGCCAATCGGCCATCGTGGCCGACGTGAGCACGGCTGCCGGGCCATCCCGCCGCTTCAGCCACCTCTCATACGGACTCCACTTGATCCTCGCGCGTCGGTTCAGCGATGCGGCCGTCCGGATTCCGCAGGCTGCAAGCCCGCGGCTACGAGAATCTCAGCGCGGGGCTGCCCGTGCCCGAGAGCCGGCGTATGCCGCCAAGTGAAGCCACGATGGCGAAGCGATGGCGGCATCCAAGTGAGCGTCGGGCAGGATGCCCGACGCGAACGTCCGGCGACGGGCACGGGCGGCCCCGAGCCTCACGAACGCGCGAGGCTCTCGTGTGAGCCGTATGAGCCGTCCGGAGGCAGGCTCAGCCGCCGCGGAGGCACTCGACGGCGGCGGCGACCGTCCGGTCGATGTCAGCCGCGGTGTGGCACGTCGAGAAGAACAGGGCTTCGTACTGGCTGCAGGGCAGGTAGATGCCGCGATCGATCATTCCCCAGAAGAAGTCGGCATAGCGGGCGGTGTCGCTTCGTGACGCCGTCCTCCAGCCGGTCACGGGGAAGGCGGCATCCCCGGGTTGAAAAAAGATGGTCATCATGCTGCCCACCCGCGCCACCCAGGCCGTCACGCCCGCGTCGGCTGCGGCGCGACGGAAGCCCTTTTCGAGCCGCTCGCCGAGTTCGTCGAGCATGGCGTAGGGCGGATGCTCCGCAAGCTCCGCCAGCGTGGCGGTGCCCGCGGCGACCGCGAGCGGATTGCCCGACAGCGTGCCCGCCTGAAACACCTTTCCGGCCGGCAGCACGTGATCCATCACCGCTGCGCTTCCACCGTAGGCGCCCAGCGGCAGGCCGCCGCCCACGATCTTGCCGAGGGTGGTGATGTCGGGCTCGATGCCGAGGAGCTCCTGGGCGCCTCCCAGGGCCAGCCGGAAGCCGGTCATCACCTCGTCGCACACCAGCAGGGCGCCGTGCCGCCGCGTGAGGGATCGCAGGGCCGAGAGAAACTCGCGTTCCGGCGGCACCAGGCCCATGTTGCCGACCACCGGTTCGAAGAGCACGGCGGCGATCGCGTCGCCGCGTGTGCGAAACAGGTCCTCGAGCTGCTGCGGCTCGTTGTATTCCAGCACCACGGTGTCCTGGGCCGTGCCGACCGTCACGCCCGGGGAGTTCGGCACGCCGAGCGTGGCGGCGGAGGATCCCGCCGCCACCAGCAGGCTGTCGGCGTGGCCGTGGTAGTTGCCTGCAAACTTCACGATCACGTCGCGGCCCGTGGAGCCCCGCGCGAGCCGAACCGCGGACATCGCGGCCTCCGTGCCGGAGCTGACCATCCGCACCTTCTCGATCGACGGCACCGCGGCCACGATCAGTTCGGCGAGCCCGCTCTCCGCCTCCGTCGGTGCGCCGTAGCTCGTGCCGGTGGCCAGGGCCCGCTCGATCGCCGCCACCACGCGGGGATGCCGGTGCCCGAGGATCATCGGGCCCCACGAGCCGATGTAGTCGAGGTAGGTCGTGCCGTCGATGTCGGTGAGGTGCTGGCCCTGGGCGGAGGCGAAGAAGATCGGCTCGCCGCCGACGCCCCCGAAGGCTCGGGCGGGCGAGTTGACCCCGCCGGGAATCAGCGTCCGTGCGCGGGCGAAGGCCCGGCGGCTGGCCTGGCGATGGTGGGCGGAGCGGTCGTGGGGAGCGGACATCGGGGATCTCGCGTGAAAACTCAGTGCACGAACGGAACCGCCCTCAGGGCGTCGCCTCGAGCTGACGCCTGGCCTCCGCAACCGCCTCGGCCGCGTGTGGACGGGCAGCATAGATCTCGACGAGTCCACTCAGGAGGTCGTGGCGGCGGTCGAGCAGGTCTTGCCGCGCCGTGGCATCGCCCGCGTCACGCGCATCAGCCGCGAGCCGTGCCGCACGCTCGAGCGTGTCGGTGGCGCGAGCGACGTCCTGCTGCCGCTCCCGCTCGGCAAACGGTTCGAGGCGGGCGAGCTGGCGGCGGACGAGCTCCAGCCAGAGTGCGGGCTGCTCCTCCAGCGGCGTGCCGTCGGCTGCGGGTGTCGCTGCATCCGAGGCGTGCAGCACGAGGATGGCGTCGAGCGCCGACACGCACGCCAGCGGGCTCTCGTTCTCGCGATCCATCGCCGCCCGGTATTCCCGCTCCAGGGGCATCAGCGCACTGTCGTCCCTGCGGCGGCGACGGCCGCGTTGCTCGAGGGCATTGAGATCGATCCGCTGCTTGAGCTCCCGGATCTCGCCGGCCCGGGGATCGGCCGGGTGCGTGGCGAGAAACCGCTCGATCAGCGATCGGGCGTCGCGGAGGTCGGCATCGGGCGCGTCGGCGATCGTCCTGATGCTGGCGTGCAGCTCGTCGGCCGTGGGGGGGCGGAGCACCATGAACGCCGCAGCGGCGACGGCGGCCAGGAGGCACGCCGAGGCCACTGCGTGCATGGCGAACTCGCGTCGCCGGCGGCTCTCGGCATCGGCCGCGGTGGCCCGCTCGAGCTCCTCCACCGTGGTGAACCGCGTCGTCCGCGGGGCAGCCGCCTCGGCCGGGGCGTTGGCCGGCACGGTGATCCGCTGCGGCAGCGATGTTCCGCCGGGCGGCGTTCCGGACGCCGGCGACGTCACGGGCTTCGTGGCCGCGTCCGCGGCCGCTGCCTGTCCCTCCATCAGGATGGCGGGCCTGCGGGTGTCGCCCGGCCCGAAGTCGCGGGTGACCGCCACGAGGTCGACATCCCGGCCCGCCGGTCCGCCCCATGCCGGTGCCATGCCCGCCGAGGTGCCCCGACGGCTTTCATCGCAGTCGGTGGGCGAGGCGGCACCGCCGAGCGTGATGCCCGATCCGTCACGACCGGCGGACGCGACGTCGGCCGGTTCCGCTTCCGCGGCGATCGCGGCCAGCTGTCTGCCGACTGCGAGGGTGCTGGCCGGCCGCCTGGCCGGATCCTTCGCGAGCAGCCGGTCGACGAGCTCGTCGAGCGCCCGGGGCACGCCCGCCACGCGGGAGGCGAGCCGCGGAGCGGGCTCGTGACGCTGCCGCTGGATGATGTCGGTCGCCTGGCCCCCGTGGAATGGCGGCCGCCCGGCGAGCATGGCGAAGATCACGAGCCCGAGCGCGTAGAGATCGACCCGGTGATCCATGCTGCTGCCGGTCGCCTGCTCCGGCGCCATGTATTCCGCCGTGCCGACGATGGTGCCGGCCATGGTGGTGGCGGCCGACCCGAACAGCCGGGCGATGCCGAAATCCGCCAGCTTCACCACGGCATCTCCGGCTGGATCGTCCGGAAACAACAGGTTTGCCGGCTTGAGGTCGCGGTGCACCACGCCGTGGTCGTGGGCCGACTTCAGGGCCCGCGTGATCGCCAGGGCCACGTCGACGGTCTCCCGCCACGCGAAGCGACGGCCCGACCGGAGCAGCTGCTCGAGGCTGCGGCCGCGCACGAGCTCCATCGCGAAGTAGGGCTGGCCGTCCTCCTCCCCGAAGGCGAGCAGCTCGACGATGCAGGGATGCCGCAGGCCCTTGAGCGTCTCGATCTCGCCGAGAAACCGCCGCCGGAGCCCCGGATCGTCGCCGAGATGGGCGGCCAGCGTCTTCACCGCCACCACGCGGCCGGTCGCCGGGTCACGGGCCTCGTAGACGGCGCCCATGCCACCGCGGCCGAGGGGCGTCACGATCTCATACGGGCCGAGCCGCGTCGGTGCCATGCGTCCGAGTGTAGTCGCCCGATCCGCCCGGCGGCAGCGGCGTCGCCGACTGCCCGTCGGGTACAACACTGGCCACGGCCGGGGGCCGCACCACGAGCCGGGCCGCACGACGAACCGGGCCGCACGACGAACCGGGCCGCACGACGAACCGGGCCGCACCATGAACGAGGACACGCGATGACCCACGCGGGCGAGACCAGGCTGCTGCCGGCCGACACCAACCAGGCGCGGGGCCTGGCCGACTACGCGA
>JBJTQP010000271.1:0-18709 GCA_046075685.1 Planctomycetaceae bacterium
GTCGTCGCGGTCAGAGCCGTCGCGTGGGCTGCCAGCGCAGCGGTGTGCGCGGAGACGGATGCGTGCGTTTACCTTGGTGGAGCTGTTGGTGGTGATCGCGATCATCGCCACGTTGATCGGGCTGCTGCTGCCCGCGGTGCAGACGGCCCGCGAGGCGGCCCGCCGCTCGCAGTGCGGCAACAACCTCCGCCAGGTCGGCCTGGCCGTGCAGACGTACGCGTCGGCCCGCCAGTATCTGCCCCCCGGCCGTTGGAAGGATTGCCACGTGACGTGGTTCGGGTTGATCCTGCCCTTCATGGACGGCGCGGCTGGCTACGCGCTCTGGAAGCCGGAACTGGACTACTACCATTCGGCCAACCAGGCGGCCCGGGAGTACGTCGTGAGCACATTCCTCTGCCCGTCTCGGCCGCGGAACACGATGCTGTCCACCGACCCGATGCGGTTCTATGGCGGCACGACGGCAGCGGGCCTCGTGGGCGACTACGCGGGCACGATCGGCCCGGTGCTCCACTCCGAGGGTGGCTCGGTCTACTACCCGGTGAAGTACAAGGGCGTGCTCATCACCGCGAGCATGTACCGCGCCACGGGCACGCAGACGCCGCGGGGCGACATCCGCATCAAGGACATCGCGGACGGCACGACCAAGACGCTGCTCGTCGGCGAGAAGTACATCCCCACGGCGCGGATCGGCGACCGCCTCTACGATGGGTCGATCTACAACAGCGACGACGCCTACCAGTCGATGCGCGCCGCCGGTTGGGGGCCGCAGGTCGACGACAAGACCGGCCGCCCGACGTCGGTGTGGCAGACCAATCGTCCGGCAGGCGGACCGGATGACCGCTCCCTGGCCCAGGGCGAGGAATATCGCGTGTTCGGCGGGCCGCACCGGGACGGCATCGTGTTCGTGACCTGCGATGGTGCGGTGCGGATGATCACGTCGGCGATCGATCTGCAGGTCTACGCGAATCTCGCCGATCGCTCCGACGGGAACTCGGTCGGCGGTGACGCCAGCGGTGAGCGATGAATCGGCCGCCCCGCCCGTCATGCCGCCGACTGCGTGACCCGGTCGTGATGGCGACGGCGGCTTCCGGCGTCGCGACGTGTCTGGTGGCATGCAGTGTGATCGTGGCCGGGGCTGTCGCGGCGGGTTGTGGCGGGGAGCGGCTCTACCCGGTCTCCCTCGCGGTGATCCTGCCGGATGGCACGCCGGCGGCCGGCTGCTCGGTGATGCTCCGCCGCGATGAGACGCCTGTCGTGACCGCGGGCGGCCGGATCGCCGGCGACGGATCATGCACGCCGGTCGTTCCAGGGCGGACCTCTCCCGGCCTGCCCGCCGGCACCTATCGCGTGACGCTGCTGGCCGACACCGGGCCGCCGACGGATGGTTCCGCCACACGGCCGCTCCCGTTCGCGGGCCGATACACGAATCCCGAGCACTCGGGCCTCCGGGTGTCCGCAGGCCCGGGATGCGAGCAGCGCGTCACCCTCAGGCTCGATCCGTAGGCGATTTCAGGGGCCAACGCTCGCGGTTTCCAGGGCGGCACGCGTCTCCGCGCTCTCCCGCATCCCCATGCGTCCTCGCCGAGGAGCGGTCTATGCGGCGGGGCCATCCCGCCCGGCGTCCGGGCTGCGATCAGGATCACCGGCACGCTCGCTGAGGTATCTCTCGAGATTGGTGTAGGCGGCGTGCAGATCGTGGCCGCTGCGATCCTGTGGATCCTGCGGGTTCAGGCCGTTGCGCGTCTCCCAGGCATCCGGCATCCCGTCGCCATCGGCATCGGCCGGAGCCGGCTGTGAATCCAGGATCGGCCAGCCGCCCACGTCTGCCGGACGATCGATGATGCCCCGGTCACCGTTGGTCGCCGTCCCCGTGGCGACGTCCCGCACGACGCGGGCGTCGAGCTGATCCCGCACGGGCCTGGTGGCACCCGCATCGGCCAGCACCAGCTCGAAGGCCTTCTCGGCCGTCTGCGTGGTGACGGGCTCGAAGGCAAACGGCTCCGGCTCCCGATTCCGCTCCGGGCTCGTGCCCCCCTCGAACAGCACGCCGCCCCGCCAGTTGTCGGCCGAGAGGTCCGGAGCGCCGGCCACGACGTTGCCCGCAATGTGCCAGCGCGAGTCGAAGGTGCCGTACGCCGCCAACGTGTCGTCGATCCGGGCGATGCAGCGGGCGACGTGCGGCAGCGTGGCGGGCCCGGGCTTGTAGAAGTTGTTCACGAGGTTGACGCTCATCGGCTTGCCGTCGCACGACCGGCTCTGCCAGTTGAAGACCACGTTGTTGCGATAGTCCACCTCGATCGCGTGATCGTGGTCGCCGCCGGCGAGGCTGGGATTGCGGCCCGCGGCGTGGGCGAAGAGGTTGTGGTGATACGAGGCACGGCGGCCGCCCAGGCTCGCGGCATAGCCGTGCGGGCCACGATGCACGCTGCGATGCAGCGGCTCGGCGATCAGGCACCACTGCACCGTCAGGTTTCGCGTGCCGTGCCAGGTGTTGAGGGCCTCGTCGATCGCCCAGCTGACGCTGCAGTGGTCGACGACCACGCGGTCCGCGTCACGGATTTCGAGGCCGTCGACGGGACGTCCCGCCTCGTCGCCGACGCGGATGCGAAGGTGCCGGATGATCACGTCGCTGACGCCCCGGATCCGCAGCGGGAACCGCCGCAGGCAGATGCCGCCGCCCGGAGCGGTCTGGCCCGCGACCGTGATGCGCGACGTCTCGAGGAGCAGTTCGGACTCGAGCAGGATCGTGCCGGAGACGCGGAAGACGACGGTGCGACCGCCAGTCCCGCTCCGGAGAGCGTCTCGGAGCGACCCCGGGCCGTCGTCGGCCAGCGTGGTGACGGCGTACACGTCGCCGTTTCGCCCGCCGGACGCGAACCGGCCCCAGCCCTCCGCACCGGGGAAGGCCGGGAGGGCCTTGGGCGTGGCCGGTGCCGGCTCCGCACGGGCGGCCGAGGCTTTGCACGCCAGCACGATGGCGAGGAGGACGGCGCGGGCGAGCCGCGGACGGGCGGAGACCGATCGCCGCACGCGTGAACCGCCGACAACGCGCGGTGGGCGACTGGTCTCTGTGGTCGCGAGCATGGCCGGCATCGGGTGCGGGGGTGGGGAATCAGACACGATCCAACGCAGGCACCTCGAAGCCGGGGGTGTTCGGGTCCTTGAGCAATCGATCGGCCTCCGCGGCATGGTCACCAGTGTGGCGTTCCGTCACGGGATCGAAGGTGAGCATGGGGCCGACTCGGTAGGTCGTCCCATCCTCGGGAATGCCGACGCCGTCCCGCATGGCGGCGTGCATCGTCAGGAAACACTCCGCGACCTCCGGCTGATCTCCGAACCGCAGGGCCCGCTCGTTGAAGGGCTCGTCGACGCCGAGCCGGTATGAGTTGTTCATCAGGTGGCCGAGCACGCAGGAGCGGTGGGCGTCCTGCACGCCGCCGTTGGCCAGCCGCGGATCACCGGCCCGGACGGCGGTGACGAAGCTCTGCCACGGCCCGCCCGCCGTGACTCGCCCCGGGGCGATCTCCAGCGGCTCGAATTCCTTCGTGCCGGGCCGCCTGATCCGGAACGGCCCCTCGCCGACGATCACGCTGCCATCCTCGAGGTGGTACTCGTTGGCGATGCGCCGCGTGAAGCCCTCGTGGGTGACGTTCCGGACGGTGAACAGCACCCGCTGTCCGTTTGCATATTCCGCCATCGCGAACAGCGTGTTGGGAGTCTCCCCCTGGTCGCGCCAGGCAAAGCGGCCGCCGAGCGCCGCGGCCCTCACCGGATGCACCTGGTCGTCGTCGATCGCCCAGCTGGCCACGTCGAGCTGATGCGTGCCCTGGTTGTTGAGGTCGCCGTTGCCCGTCTTCCAGAACCAGTGCCAGTTGTAGGGCACGAGATTCGCATGGTAGCGGTCGATCACCGCCGGCCCCTTCCAGAGGCTCCAGTCGAGCGTGGCGGGGGCGTCGCCCGCCTCCCGGAAGCCGATCGAGTCGCGTGGCTTGCAGCAGATGCCGTGGGCGATCCTGAGCCTCGGCAGGCGACCGTCCTTGAGCGCCGCATGCAGCCCCGCGATGTCGGCGTCGCTGCGTCGCTGCGTGCCATGCTGCACGACGACGCCGTGCCTGGCCGCGGCGGCGACGGCGACCCGCCCCTCGGCCACGTCGTGGCTGAGCGGCTTCTCGACGTACACGTGCTTGCCGGCCTGCGCCGCGAGGATCGTCATCAGCGAGTGCCAGTGATTCGGGGCGGCGATGGAGACGGCATCGATGCGCGGGTCGTCGAGCACGCGGCGAAAGTCGGCGAAGCCGGCGGTGGTGACGCCACCGGCGCCGGCCTCCTGCCGGAGGGTCTCCAGGGTGCGGCCCAGCACGAGGGCGTCGGGATCCACGACGGCGGCGATCTCCACGTTGTCGGCGGCCGCGAAGCCCTTGAGGTGGGCCTTGCCGCGGCCGTTGAGCCCGAGCACGGCGATGCGGACGCGGTCGTTGGCACCGAGAACCTGTGCCCGACACGGACGGCCCGCCGCGAGCAGGCCGGCCGTGGCTGCGGCCGAGCGAAGAAACAGGCGGCGACTGGGATCGTGGGGCATGGGGTCACTCCGGCGAATGGCGTCGGGGCTCCGGGGTTCCTTGTCCGGAGATCGGGGGCGCAGTGGCATCCTGTTCGAGAAACTCTGCCATCTCCCGACGGAGGACGTCGAGCACGAGCGGGTCGGAAGGGTAGCTGGCGAGACTGGTCGTTGCCCGTCGGGTCAGGTCCAGCATCGCGTCGCGGCCGCGGCGACGTTCGTAGAGCGTGAGGTAGTCGAAATCGTCCATCCCGTCGCAGAACACCTCCAGCCGGATCGAACCGACCGGCCCCGCGATGCCCGCCCGGTCGCCGGGATAGAGGAGCGACCCGTCGCCGTAGCAGTCGCCCTTGAAGGCGTAGGTGCGGATGTTCGTCCACGGGTCGCGGGTGAACTGGCGATCCCAGGAGGTCGCGGACCAGTAGAGGAATCCGTCGACGCCGCGCTGCTTCTGCTGCCAGGGAAGCACCCGGTGCGCGACGGCCGGCCAGTCGACCATCAGGTTGGTCCGCGGCCGGCGGGGAACGCAGCACACGTACCACCACGAGCCCGCGCCGCGGGCAGCCCGGGCCGCCTGCTCGGGGACGTCGATCGCCGTCGAGAGGGGGCACCACTGATCGACGAGGCCATCGAGCCGCTCGTACGTCGATCGACCGCTGGCCTGTGCCGGGTTGCCGTTGAAGGGCACCATGACGGCCGCCGCCGGGTCGATGCCGCGGATCCGCCGCGCGCGGTGCGCGAGACGCTCGAAATCTTCCTCGGTCTGGGGCTCGTCCCAGACGTAGAAAAACCCCTTCCGCAGCCAGTCATGCGCGGCGAGATACGCGATGGTCCGCCGCAGGACCGCCTCGTCGTCGTTCCACGGAATCACGAAACTCGTGAGTCGGGGATCGTCGAGCCAGCGGGCGGCCTCCGGCGACTCGAGGTCGCATGGCAGGTTATAGGGTGAAAGCCGGCGATCGAGCAGAAACTCGTAGTAGGCCTTCGCCAACGCGGCGGCGTCGGCCGTGCCCGGCTGCACGTCGTGCTGCTGCAGGACGAACTCCATCGGGTTGCCGATGGCCGTGCGGAGGGCCGGCTGTGGCGGCAACTCGAATCCATGCACCCGCAGGCTGACGGGCACGTCGCGATCGGGCTGCGAGTCGAACGCCAGCCGGAGCGTCGCCCGGTAGCGGCCCGCCCGCGTTCCCCGCGGCACCGTCACGCTCAGCCACAGCGGCTGCGTGAGCCCGGGAAGGAGCGGCAGCGGACCCCGGAACGGCGGCAACGGATCCGGCCACGCCCGGTCGTGCTCGGGGAGGTAGACGTACCGCACCTCGAAGAGATCGCCGCGGAGTTCCGGACAGGGCGTGTCGTCGGCGTCCCGGAAGTCCGAGAGCGTTGCATCACGCAAGACCCAGCCCGCGTCCGCAGCCCGCAGCACGACCTGCGCCGATTCCCGCTCGCCGGCCGCGGCCTCGATGGCCACCGCCGGGTGCGACTCGGCCGCGGGCGTGTCGTCGCGAAACACCTTCAGCGCCGCAGGGGCCGTCCAGAGGTCGAGGCTCGCCGCCGTGGCGACGGCACCCCCAGGCCCCCCCGACCCGGCGAAGGCCACGCCTGCGGCAACGAGCGCCAGGCGTCGCGACGTGATTCCCGGCCGAGTCCGCGCCATCCGCATGCTCCTGCTCGCCGCGCGGCGATGCACCATGGGTCGCAGCCCCGGCTGCGAGCGAGATGATCATACCGTCACGTGCAGTAGCATGTGGACCTGGGACGCCCGCGAGATGGCTTCGGTGATGCTCAATCAACCACCGCAAAGCAGGCACCACGTGGAGTGGATCATGCAGCGACGTGCCGTCCTCCTGCTGGGGCTCCTCTGCCTGCTGTGCCGCTCCGCGGCTGCGGACGACGGGCGGCCCCCCAACGTCCTGTTCATCGCCATCGACGACCTCCGCGACTGGGTGACCTTCTGCGGCCGTGATCCGCTGGGCATCACGCCCGCGATCGACCGCCTCGCCGCCCGCGGCACCGCCTGTTCGCGGGCCTACTGCGCCGCTCCGGTGTGCAACCCGTCGCGGACGGCGCTGATGTCGGGGATCCGGCCGTGGACCAGCGGCGTCTACGAGAACGAAACCGACTGGCGGAGCATGATCCCCATCGATCTGCCGCTGACCACGGCGTTTCGCCGCGGCGGCTATCGCGTCTGCGGGGCCGGCAAGATCTACCACGACTCGTTTCGCAGGCCGGAGGAGTGGGACGACTACCTCGACTCGCCCGGAAACGATCCGCAGCCGCCGGCCGGAGCCGACACGGGCGTCGGCAGCATTCGCTTCGCTCCGGTCGACTGCCGCGACGATGAACTCGAGGACTGGAAGATCACGGACTACGGGATCGCCGAACTGGGGCGGCGGCACGAGCAGCCCTTTTTCCTGGCCATCGGGCTGCACAAGCCGCACATGCCATGGTTCGTGCCGCGGAAGTACTACGACATGGTGCCTCTCGACGCCATCGACCTGCCCCCGCATCAGGCGGGCGACCTCGACGACGTGCCCGACGCTGGTCGGCGGATGGCCGATCCCGACGGGCATCACGCCCGGATGCTGGCCACGGGACGCTGGAAGGAGGCGGTGCAGGGATACCGGGCCGCGATCGCCTACACCGACATGAACGTGGGCCGCCTGCTCGAGGCGCTCGACCGGTCGCCGGAGCGTGACCGGACGATCGTCTGCCTGTGGAGCGATCATGGCTGGCATCTCGGCGAGAAAAGCCACTGGCGGAAGTTCGCCCTCTGGGAGGAGGCGACCCGCTCGCCGCTGATCTGGATCGTGCCCGGACTCACGAAGCCCGGCACCATCTGCGACCGGCCGGTCGACTTCATGACCATCTATCCGACGCTGATGGACCTCTGCGGACTGCCCACGCCGAGTCACGTGCAGGGCGTCTCGATGCGGCCGCTGCTCGTCGACCCCGGTGCCGAGTGGCCGTCGCCGGCGGTCACCACGCACAAGCAGGGCAATCATGCGATCCGTACCGCCGCCTGGCGGTACATCCGCTACGCCAACGGCGACGAGGAGCTCTACGACGAACGGCAGGACCCCAACGAATGGGTCAATCTGGCCGGCCGCCCCGAGCACGCCGCTCTCAAGGCCCGGCTCGCGACGTCGCTGCCACCGGCCGACAGGCCCGCGGAGGCGGGGCCGCCCCCCTTCACCCCGCCGCGTCCCCGGTGACGACCTCGTACAGCTGGGCGACCCCGGAGCGGTCGCTCGTGAACACGACCCGGCTGCCGTCCGGTGAGAACGAGGGGTGGGGATGCGTGTGCTGCGGGGCGTTCACGGCGATCGGGCCGTCGTCGTAGGGGCAGTGGTCGGTGTTCCAGTGGTCGCCCGCGTTGCTCGACAGGCTGGCGGCGAGGGCCGCCACGGGTCCGTCGGGGCCCGCCGACGGGTCGAAGGTGAACAGGCCGCGATCGGGATTCTTGGTGTCGGTGACGCAGGACCGGCCGTCGCGTCGCACCATGGGGTGCCAGGCCGGAAACGCGGTGACTCGACGGATCGCGGCCGTGTCGACGTCGATGCCGATCATGCCGTGCGGCCAGACCACGGTGACGATCTCGTTGCGGCCGCCCACCGCGGCGCGCGGCATCCACATCTCGTGCACCACCCACTCCCGCCGGCCCACGTCGCGCTGGTAGGCGAGCCGATGTCCGCTGCCATCGCGGCGCACGACGTGGATGCGGTCGGTGTAGCGGCCGGCGAAGCGGATCAGGGTCGGGTCGTCAGGGTGCACCTGCGGGTGGCCGATCGACGAATGCTCCGCCACCACGTCCACGCGGCCGGAGCCGGTGTCGATGGCGTGCAGCCGGGCGCGCGGGCCCATCTTGACCGGCACGATCCACCAGCGGTCGTCGGTCGACAGCGACGTGGTGCCCATGGCATCGCCCACCATGCCCGGCGGAATCATCGGCACGTCGCCGAAGTGCGCCAGGCACTCCTCGCGAAAGCCCGGCTCGGTCGACACCCGCCAGCATCCTGATCCGGCCGTGAAGTAGACCCACCGGCCGTCGTGGGCGGGATGGATGCTCCACTCGTTGACGTCATCCCGGTCCGTGAGTTGCACGAGCGTGCCGGAAGCACGATCCTCGATGAAGATCTGCGGGCGTCCGGTGCGGTGCGAGATGAACACCAGCCACTGCATCCGGTCGTCGTAGGCGGGCAGATAGTAAAATGGGTGGTGATGGATGCAGTGGGCCGTCGTCACCTGCCGCACCGACCGGCCGCTTGCAGGGTCGATGCTCGTGAGGCTCTCGGCGTCGTACGTGCGGCCTTTCATGGGAGGCATCCTGGGGCCAGACGAGACAGACGAGGCAGCCGGGACAGACGAGGCATGGTGACCGGAAGCCTCACGACGCCGCGTCCGCACGGCGGGGTGGTTTGCGGGCCTTTCGCCCCTGACCCGGCTCCGGCGGCGGGGGGGCGAGCGAATCGCCGGGCTGGAGCGTCGCCTTGACGTCGATCGTGACGGCCGAGCCGTCGAACTCTCCCGTGATCCGCCGCGTCAGCTGCCGGACGGCCAGCCGGCCGATCTGCCGCGGATGGATGTCGAAGGTGGCGAGGCTCGGACCCAGGCCTGCGATCAGGCTCCGCTCGTAGTTGCAGGAGATGATGGCGATGTCCACTCCCGGGCGAATCCCGCGAGTTGCCAGCGCCCGGTAGACCATGACGGCGATGCTGTCGGCCGGGCAGAAGATCGCAGTCGGCCGCGGCTGCTCCGCGAGCAGCGCGTCGACGAGCGGCTGCACGTCGCCCACGTCCATGATGGGCTGGATCGGGAAGACCTGCTCGCTGCGGCGGGTGCTGAATGAGGAGACCACGGCTGCGCGTCGTGCAGCCGCCTCCCGGAAGCCCTCCTCGCGTCCGATGAACATCGCATGGTCGCCCTTGGGATTGACGACGGCCAGCCGGGTGTGCCCCGCGTCGACGAGCGCCTCCGCGGCCATCCTGCCCATGCCCACGTTGTCGGGGCTGACGGCGTCGCCCTCGACGCCCGCAGGCCGGCCCAGAATCCAGACCAGCGCGTTCGACGACAGCACGGTCTGAATCTTGGAGCCCAGGGCCGCCATGATGTCGCCCTGGAGTGCGGCCTTGGCGATGATGCCGTCGAAGCGGATGCGCCGCAGGGATCGCGGGGGCTCCCGCGGGTCGGACACGTTGACGAGCACGGGATGGGCCCCGCACTCCGCCAGCGCCTCCTCGACGCCGTGGATGCACTCGCCCACCGCGGGATGCGTCGCCAGCGTGCGATCGATGCCGAACAGGGCGATCGCGATCCGGCGTCCAACGAGCGGCTCGGCCCGGCGGCGGCCCGTGCGATCGCGGAGCGGGCGGTAGTTGAGCCGCTCCGCCGCCATGCGGACGCGGGCGATGCAGTCTTCGCTGATCTGCGGGTGACCGCGGAGCGCCCTGCTTGCGGTGCCCGGGGAGACACCGGCCGCGGCGGCAACATCGCGAACCGTGACGCTCATCGCATTCCTCCAGCCTGCCCACCATAGGGGGCCGCCCGACGCCGGGGATGCAATGTACTGCCGTTTTTTCATTTCGTGCGCGCGCACAGCAGCGCACGGGAGCGCACATAGGCGGTTTCCGCTCGTGACGCGGTTTTCCCCGCGGCCCGGCCTAGCGCCTCTGAGCCGCGGCCACGATTCCCGGCAGCGCGTCCTCCGGCACGTCCCCGTGGACGAGCACGGTGAAGTGCAGCTCGATCGCGTCGCCCGGCCGGAGCGTGACCGCTCCGGACTCGCCCTTGGTGTACGACCGCCGGCCGAACGGGTTCGCCAACAGCCAGCCGTAGTCGCGGGCGTGAAAATACGATCGCCGCGCGGCGTCGTTGCGATCGATCAGCGTGACCCCCACCCGCCTGCCGCCGACGTCGCCGGCGGCAGCGCACCAGTCGGCCTGCGTGCCGAAGATGCCGGCCTCGTTCCGGCCGCCGTGGGAGGCGAGATACCGGCCGCCCCACTTCGGGCTGAGCTCCTTGAGCAGCCGGACTCCGAAGCCCATCTCCTCGACGTCCGCGAAGGTCACCGGGGAGCCGGCCGGCTCGAGCCGCGCATCCCAGTCGATGACTCGGACGACAGCCCCGCCGATCAGGCGGTCGGTGATCGCGATGGTCGATCGTTCGCGGCACACGACCGTGGCGGCGGGTGAATCCTGGGGTTCGGCAAGGTAGTCGGCCGTGAACGCGAACCGCACGCCTTCGTCGGCCGCGGCAGGTTCTTCGGACAACGTGCCGAACCGGACGGCCGACTTGTGCCGCCAGGGATCGGCACCCGACAGGTCGCTGAAGCAGAGCATCACGCCCGGGTGCATCGAAGCATGATCATCTGCATCGATGCCGGGGCGAACGGGACAGGGCCTGGTCACGCGGATGCCGCCCGGCGCGTGCAGATCGCGGAGCGCGGGTCGCCCGACGGCATCGTCTGCAAAGGTGAACACCGCGGCCGTGCCACTGACACCGTCGGTGATGACGAGCCGCCCATCCTCCCGCCGGCATTCGAGGCCGACGGCGGCGCCTCCCAGGACGACGGCGAGCGCCGGCCCCGCGGCGATCAGTCCGAGGCACCGCGTTGCAGCCCATGGACGCGGCAAGGAACTCTCGGTGCGGCGTGCCGTTCGCTCCATGGATCACCTCGTGTGCAGGGTGGACGTGAGCTCGGGTGGAATGCGAGTGGTGGAGCGCGAGTGTACGCCCCTGGAAAGCGAGTCTCGGACGCCCGCATTGTGCGCACATTCGCGCATTCGTGGCTGGCAGCGGTACCGCGCAGGCTATGCTCGGATCATCGCCTCTGGGTGCCAGTGAAGGCTCGGGGGCCCGACATGCTCGGGGTGAGGCAGGGAGTGGGCTCGCCGTCGCGATCCTCGCACCCCGGGCGGCACCGCTGCAGGGAGGTCATGGCATGAGCCCGAGCCGACGAGAGTTCATCCGGGTGGCTGGAGCGACCGGCGTCGCCCTCGCCTCGTCCCCGGGGCGGGCGGCTGCCGCCGACGACGTGGTGGTGGCGTTGATCGGGTGCGGAGGCCAGGGGCGGTCCGTGGCCCGGGCCTGCAAGGAACTTCCCGGCGTCCGGCTGGCCTACCTCTGCGATCCGGACGAGGAGCGGCGTTCCGTGGCCCGCTCGGAACTCGGCGTCGGCGAACCCGTGGCGGACCTGCGGCGTGTCCTCGACGACACGCAGGTCGACGCGGTGATCGTGGCGACCCCCGATCACTGGCACGCCCCGGCGTCGATCCTCGCCTGCGACGCCGGCAAGCACGTCTACGTCGAGAAGCCGTGCAGCCACAATCTCCGCGAGGCCCGCCTGCTGCTCGACGCGGCCCGTCGCAACCGGGTCGTCGTGCAGCACGGCACCCAGAGCCGCTCGAATCCGCTGATCGCCAACGCGGTGCGGCTGCTGCGCGAGGGGGCGATCGGGGAGGTCCTGATGGCCAAGGCGTGGAACGTGCAGCGCCGCAACACCATCGGCCATCGGCGGCCGTCCGCGCCGCCGCCGGGGGTCGACTACGACCTCTGGGTCGGACCGGCCCCGCTGCTGCCCTTCCAGGAGAACCGCTTCCATTACAACTGGCGGTGGTGGCACAATTTCGGCAACGGCGACATCGGCAACGACGGCACCCACGAGATCGACTACGCCCGCTGGGGGCTGGGAGTCGACACGCTGCCGGCGACCGCGATGGGCATCGGGGGCAAGTACGGGATCGACGACGATCAGGAGTTTCCCGACACGGCGACCCTGGCCTTCGAGTACCCGGGCGACGGCGGCGTCGGCCACCGGCGGCAGCTGGTCTTCGAGATGCGGCTCTGGTCGGGGAACTATCCGCACAACTGCGACAGCGGCGCGGAGTTCTACGGCACCAACGGGCAGCTGTTCGTGAGCAAGCGGGGCAAGGTGGAGTTGCTCGACGGCTCGAACAAGCGGGTCGAGGTCACGCCCCCGGCCGATGCCCCGCCGCTGCCCGGACATCAGGCCGATTTCGTGGCCGCCATCCGCTCCGGCACGCGTCCGGCGGCCGACATCGAGGAGGCGTACCGCACGGTGGCGCTGGTGCACCTGGGCAACCTCGCCGTCCGCCTCGGGCGGTCGTTGCGGCTCGATCCCGGCGGGGAGCAGGTCGTCGGCGACGATGAGGCGACACGGATGCTCGGCAGGACGTATCGCGACGGGCACTGGGCGGCGCCCCGGGCGTGACGCCGGCGATCCCTCAGACGTCGGCGAGCGGCTCGCGAGCGTCGCCGAAGGTCGCCTGCTCGACCCCCAGAGCCCGCATCATCGAGAGATAGAGGCGGCACATCTGCCGGTTGGGATCGGAGGAGTAGTCGAGCACCCGGCCGGTCTCGATCCGGCCCCCCGCCCCGCCGAGGAGCACCACCGGGAGCTTCGAGTTGTCGTGGCTGCCCGTCAGCATGCTGGAGCAGAACAGGATCGACGAGTTGTCGAGGGCCGAACGCCCCCCCTCGTCGATCGCCCGGAGTCGGCGGGCCAGGTAGGCCAGCTGCCCGGTGAAGAACTGGTTGACCCGCAGCCAGTCGTCGGTGTCGGAGTGCGACAGCAGGTGGTGGATCATGTAGTCGATCCCCTGGGCGGGATTCTCCGACCGGGGAAGATTCGGGAACCGCAGCGCCGAGTGGTCGTTGTTGAGCTTCAGCGTGGCGATCCGCGTGGTGTCGGTCTGGAAGCCGAGCACGAGGATGTCGCACATCAGCCGCATGTGCTCGGCCACGTCCTGCGGCACGCCGTCGGCCGGCCGGGGGATGTCGGGGGACGTGCGGGCGGGCCGCCAGCCCTGGAGCTCGCCGCGGCTGCCGGCGCCCGCGATCCGCTGCTCCACGTCGCGGACGCTGTCGAGGTATTCGTCGAGTTTCGCCCGGTCGACTCGGCCGATCCTCCGCCGCAGGTCGCCGGCGTCCTCGATCACGGCGTCGAGCACGCTCTCGTCGCCCCTGCCCGCCCCGTCCTTGAACAGCCGGTCGAAGGCGAGGGCCGGGTAGATCTCCAGGGGCGTGGGGGTGGTCGGAGAGCTCCACGAGATGTGGGAGCTGTAGAGCATCGAGTAGTTCTTGTGAACCGACGGATTCGACCGCTCGCACCCCAGCACAAGGCTCGGCACCTTCGTGCCCCGGCCGTGGGTCTGGGCCAGCACCTGATCGACGCTCGTGCCGGAGCGGATCTCGCCCCCGGCCGCCAGCGGCGCGCCGGAGAGCAGGTTGCCGGTCTGGGACGAGTGGATGTTGCCCTTGGTGGCCTCGGCGTTGTAGAGCCCCTTGATGAACAGCAGCTGCTCGCGGAACTCCGCCAGCGGCTCGAGCACCCGGCCGAGCCGCATGTCGCGGCCGCGACCCTCGGCCCACCACTCGGTGGAATGAAAGCCGTTTCCGGCGAACAGCACCGCCAGCCGCCGGGGCGGCTCGTGCGGCCCGGATCCTCCGGCCAGCGCGGGCATCGATTCCATCCACGGCAGGGCCATCGAGACCCCGAGCCCCCGCAGCATGCTGCGGCGGGTGTGTGTTCGTGTCATCAGGGCTCCTCCTCACCGCGGCCGCGGATCCGCCGGAACTGCGGGCTCTGGACGATCGCCTCGACGGCGACGCCGACGCGGTGGTCGGCCGCCGCCAGCCGCGTTTGCATGTCGTCGAGCAGGGGTTCGTCGGACAGGTGAATGCCCCGTCCGAGGGCAAATCCCAGCAGTTTCCGGATGAACTGCCGCTCGAACGCCGGCGCGTGGACGGTGGCCAGGCGCCGCCGCAGATCGTCCGCGCCCGCGACGCGTCCGCCGTCGGGCAGCGTGGCGACCGCGTCGACCGGCCGGCCGGTCACGTCGCGTTCCCGCCGGCGGCCGATCGCGTCGAACTCCTCGAGCGCGAAGCCGTAGGCGTCGAACCGGGCATGGCATCCCGCACAGGCTGCGTGGCTCGAATGCAGGGCGGTGAGCTCCCGTTCGGAGAGGCCGCTCGGCGGCACCGCCGCGAGCGGAGGGACGTTCTTGGGCGGCTTGGGAAGTTTCTGCCCGAGCAGCACCTCCGTGAACCACGTGCCCCGGAGGATCGGGCTGGTGCGCGACGCCCCCGACTGCTTGGCCAGCGCCGCCGCCAGCGTGAGGACGCCGCCGCGGCCGTGCTCACGCACGCCGTCGACCCTGCGCCACTCCGGTCCGGTCACGCCGGGGATTCCGTAGTGGCCCGCCAGCGACTCGTCGAGGAAGGTGTGGTCGGCGTCGATCAGCGAGAGGATCGAGCGATCCTGCTGGAAGAGGTCGGTCAGCAGCAGCACCGCCTCCTCGTGCATCGCCCCGCGGAGGGCCGCGAACTCCGGAAACTCCGTCTCGCTCTTCTCGTCGTGGGTGTCGAATCCGTGCACGTGGAGCCAGTGCGTGCCGAACTCCACCGCCAGCCGACGAATCCGCGGATCGCGGATCATCCGCCGGGTCTCCGCCAGGAGCACGTCGGTCTCCTGCAGCCGCTCCGCCGCCGCGGCGAGGTCTGCATCGGGCAGCGACGACCAGAGAAAGTAGCTCAGCCGCGTGGCGAGTTCGCGTCCCGTCACGGGTGTCGCCTCCGGCACGGAAGCAGGGAGTTCGAGCTTGTAGAGAAAGGCCGGCGCCACGAGCACCCGGGCGATCAGCAGCCGCACCGCCTCGTCGTGCGACAGCCCGTCGGCCCGCAGCTCCGCGTGGAGGCCACGGAGGGCCGCGGCCTCCGGCTCGGCCACCGGCCGTCGCCAGGCCCGCGCTGCGAGGTCCGCCACGGCGGCCACGTGCAGCGGCTCGGCCGCCTGCAGCCGGCCGGCGAACGCCGCCGCCCGCCCGTCGATCGCCGGCTTCAGCGCCTCGAACACGCTCACCAGATCGGAGCGGTCCTGCGTGGCGAACTGGACGAGCTGCTCGTGCGCGGCTTGGAGCCGAAACGGCTCCTGCGAGACGAACAGCAGCTCGTCCCAGAGGCTGTCGAGTTCCGCCGCCTGCGCGTCGTCGAGCAAGAGCCGTCGCAGCCGCTCGTCCTCCCGGTAGAACACGTTGAGCGTGATCACCTCGTCGGCCGGCACCACCCGCGCATAGCAGACGGCCGGCGGAAAGAGCTCGCGAAACTCCGCGCACGCGGCGGCGAAGCGATCCCACGCCGCGCCGCCCGGGGCTGCGATCACCGGCTCGGCCGGCGAAAGCGGCTGCACGGCCGTGTCGGCGAGCAGCACGTGTGCCTGCACGGCCGCATCCCCGCCCGCCGCCGGGTGAACGCCGGCGGCGACCACGAACTCCCGTCCGGCTGCCAGGGCCGCCGGGATCGCGAACTCCACCGTCGCCGGAGCCTGCACGCACAGGTCGGCGGCGGCGACGGGGCCCGAGTTGGTCGGATGACGGCCAAACGCGGGCGCCGCGTCGGCCGCGGCGTCGGTGTCGGGGGCGAGATCGAGCCGCGACAGGATCGGACCCGCTGGCGAGAGGATCATGTCGCGCATTCGGCGATCGGCCGCAGCGGCCCCGCCTCCGGCAGGTGCGACGAGCCGGGCGAGGTCGGCGACGAGCGGCCTGCGGTCGGCCGTGGAGGCATCCTGCCACCGCGCGAGCAGGGAATCGCGGGGGATCATCCAGCCGCGGCCGCCGCGGGGCTCGCCGCCGAGTTCCCAGACCGCCTTCCGGCCCGACGCATCCGGCACCGGATTGCCCGCGCGGATGCCCCGTCCCGGCGAGCGATCGCCGAGGTCGGTGGCGAGGTCCCACGTGATGCCGTCACCCCGAATCGCGAGCGTGATCGCCGTCGAGTCGCAGGCGTGGTCGCTTTTTCCGGCATCCACCACGAGGCACACGCGATCGTGGCGTCGCACGACGACGCCGTCGAGCGGTCCGATCGGCATGCGTGCGGCCTGATTGGCCGCGGTCGTGCCCGACGCCAGCAGCAGCCGGGCCCCGCCCCGTCGGAGCTCCAGGCTCCAGGCCACGCCGTTGCCGCACCCCACATGCGCCTGGGCCACGCTCCCTTCGACTCGCACCGTAAGCGGCTCCGGACTGCGCCACGCCACGACCGCCCGACGCTCGGGCGCCGGATGCACGACGACGCCTCCTGGCTCGAGCGCAGCGGGTATCCGCAGCGTCTCGGATCCGCTGTTGACCAGCACGCTCAGGTCGTGGCCGCCCGCCCACCCTGCGACGCTCGCGTGACCCGCCACGTCGTGCGCCTCGGTCGTGAGCAGGAATCCCTCCGCAGGGTGCGGCGACGACTCCCCAAGGAGATCGGCCCAGGCGTCGAGCATGCGGCGATCCACGCCGTGCGTCGCGGCGAGATCAGCACGTGGAACGGAACCCCGACCAAGGGCTCGGGCGGCTTCTTCCTCGTCGAGGGCGGCGAGGCAGGAAGGCAGTGCGGCGGCCACGGCCGCCTGATCCCGGGCGACGGCGGCGGCATTGCGGCGAATGCGACCGACGTGCAGGTCCGGCGTGCCGTCCGCCACGAGCCGCGGGTTTTCCCAGACCACGAAGTCGTGTTCCCGTCCGTCGCCGGCATCGGCGGCCACGAGCCGCACCACGACGAACTCCTGGTCGGGCGCCACGGCCAGCGTGACGCGGAACTCCTGCCGAGGGACGAGCCGCTCGACCGGCTCCATCCAGGCGGCGGGGCCGTCAGGGCGTCCATACTGTCGGGCGATCTGCCCGACGGGGTTGAACTTCCAGAGCGCCTGCTGCCACGGCGCGATCATCTCGGCGACGAGCCGGTCGCCGGCGGCCGGATCGAGCGGCTTCGCCCGCCGCCAGGCGTGCCGGACGCTCTCCAGAAGCGGCGAGCGATGATGCCCGGGGGCGTTGAGAACCCGAACGACCCGCGCAAGATAGCCGGCGCTCAAGCCCCGTTCCTGCGCCACGCCGGCGGCGTCGCCGGCGGCGATGCGATCCCCCTCGGCGTCCGCGGCCACGAGATACCCGGCGATGGGAAGCCCGCCTTCGCGGCCGAGGTCGAAGGCGATGCCCTGGGCGACGTTCTGCATGGTGCCGGTGAGCGGTGCCGTGAAGCGGCGGTAGAAGGCCCGCAGTCGCTCGACGCAGGCGTCGGTCCAGTCGGCTTCGCTCGTTCCCTCGGCAAACCGCATGCCGTCGGGCAGAAGCATCGCATGCGCCGCGACCCCCTTCGCCGCGTCGAGGTATTTCTCCGCGAGCGCCGGCGACATGACCAGCGCCTGGCCCGTGTTGCTGAATCCCTCGCCCGCGGCGCCGTCGGTTGGAAACTCCCGCGCCGGATCGAGCGTGGCGATCCCCGTCAGGTCGCGGATCGTGTAGGTGTACTCCGCGTTGTCGAGGCGGCGGAGCACGACCAGGCCGGGATCGCCGGCCCGTGCCGCCGCCTCGCCGCGGAGGAAGTCGTGCAGGAACTCCTCCAGCACCTGTCGCTCGGCAGCGGTCGGCTGCGGGGCCTCGGCCGGCGGCATCTGCCCGTCGCGGATCACCTCCGCCGCCCGCTGCCAGGTGGCGAGCGTTCCGCGAAGATCATCGAGCGTCGCCGCCGAGGCGAGGTCTACGTCTCCTTCGAGGTCGTCGCCCGCATGGCAGGCGTGACAGTGACGGGCCAGGATCGGTCTCACCTCGGCCGTGAACCGGGTGGCCGCGTCCCTCGCGGCCCCGGCGGAGCATGGCAGGCACCCCAACAGAGTCCCAAGGATGCCGAGCCTGACGCCGGCCAGGCCCGTGGGCTCGATCGTCCGCCTGCGATGAGCCGCCATGCGATGCCCCTCGAAGCCTGCCGGTGAGGCCGGAATCGATTGTGGCTCATCAGTGTATCGAGCCGCCGGCGCACCGTCTGCCGTGCAGCAATGTGCGCACGAGGGTGACATGCGGATCGCATGTGATACGGACTCCACTTGATCCTCGCGCGTCGGTTCAGCGATGCGGCGGGCCGGATTCCGCAGGCTGCAAGCCCGCGGCTACGGGAATCTCAGCGCGGGGCTGCCCGTGCCCGAGAGCCGGCGTATGCCCGGGCACCGATCCGCCATCAGCGGATTGGTCGGCGCAGCCACGATGGCGAAGCGATGGCGGCATCCGAGTGAGCGTCGGGCAGGATGCCCGACGCGAACGTCCGGCGACGGGCATGGGCAGCCCCGAGCCTCACGAACGCGCGAGGCTCTCGTGTGAGCCG
>JBJTQP010000272.1:0-21393 GCA_046075685.1 Planctomycetaceae bacterium
GGAAGGAGGCAACTACAACTGGCAGATGCTCTCCGGCACCGGTGTCGCCGGCAGCGCGACTGCATGGGACGTGGTCAGCGTCAGCGGATCGCTGGCCATAGCGGCGACCTCCACGAACCAGTTCCGGATCAACCTCTGGACTCTCTCCGCCGCGACGCCCGACGTGAGCGGGTCGGCGACCAACTTCGACGCCTCCCAGAATTACACCTGGCGGATCGCCACGGCCGCCGGCGGCATCAGCGGTTTCGCCGCCGACAAGTTCGTCCTCAACACGTCTGCGACGAACGGCACCGGCGGCTTCGCCAACGCGTTTGGTTCCGGCACGTTCAGCATCACCCAGACCGGCAATGACCTGAACCTCGTGTTCACGCACGGCGCCGCGCCGACAGTGATCACCATCAATGTGGCCAGCGGCACGCAGACCCAGACCCAGGCCGGCTATCAGACGCTCTCCGGTACCCTGCCGCTGGTGAAGTCCGGCGCGGGCACGCTGGTGGTCAACCAGGCCAACACGATTTCGGGCAGCACGACGATCCAGGGCGGCGTCCTGCAACTGGCTGAACCATCAGCCCTGTCGGCGAGCCGGATCGTGCCGGTCGCAGGCGGCACGCTGGCACTCGCGCCGTACCTGCAGACCACCATCGGCGGCCTGGCGCCGCTCGCCGGCGGCCTGACCGACGTGGGCAGCGGCATGGTCACTGTGGCAGCCGGGCTCTCCTCCGCCGACATGGTGGCCGCGCTGCTCACCGGCCTGGGGGACGGCTCGTGGAACGGGACCAGCGGCATCACGTCCAGCGAGGCCGCTGCCAGCAGCGGAGCGCGGACCGTGGGCTGGCTCGACAACGGCGACGGTTCGGTGACGTTTGCCTTCGCGGCTGCAGGCGACACGAACCTCGACTGGCAGGTCGACATCCTCGACTCCGCCAACTTCCTCTCCAGCGGCAAGCTCGATTCGGGCTTGCCGGCAAGCTGGATCGAGGGCGACTTCACCTACGACGGCTTCGTCGACGTGCTCGATGCCGCCGCCTTCCTCTCCACCGGCCTGCTCGACGCGGGCTCCTACAATCCGCCGGCGGGGCGGACTGACATCGCAGCCGTTCCCGAGCCCACGGCTGGGTGGCTGTCGATCGGAGGGCTGTGCGTGATAGCCGTGCGAGCCCGGTTTCGACGGCGCGGCGGCTGAACGACACTCCGAGGCCACGGTCACGGCGGACGGTATCCTGCCACGATGGTCTGGGAACACGTCTACGACCCGCTCGGCGCGCGGTGGCTCTCCACGATCGTCGCCGCCCTGCCGCTCGTGACGCTGCTCGGGCTGCTCGCGATGGCCGGCTGGACGGGCCGCGCCGCCGCGGTGGCAGGCCTCGCGACTGCCCTCGCGATCGCCGTCGGCGTGGTCGGCATGCCGGTCGATGCCGCAGCCGCAGCCGCTCTCCATGGCGCGGCGTTCGGCCTCTTCCCCATCGGCTGGATCATCGTGGCGGCGATGGTGCTGTACCGGCTCTGTGTCGCGGCGGGCGCCCTCGACGTCATGAAGCGGTCGGTGACCAGCCTGTCGGCCGACCATCGGCTGCAGGCGTTGCTGATCGCCTTCTCATTCGGCGCGTTTTTGGAAGGCGCGGCGGGCTTCGGCGCGCCGGTGGCAATCTCCGCCGCGCTGCTCGTCGGGGCCGGCTTTCCGGCGATCGAGGCCGCCAGCCTGGCGCTCCTCGCCAACACGGCCCCCGTCGCCTTCGGCGCCCTGGGCACGCCGATCGTCACGCTGGCCAGGGTCACCGGCCTCGACGAGCGGGCGATCTCGGCGATGGCCGGCCACCAGCTCCCCATCTTCTCGCTGCTCGTGCCGGCGTGGATGGTCGTGGTCATGGCGGGCTGGCGCGGCCTGGCCGGCGTCTGGCCGGCCGTGCTGGTCTGCGGCGGCACCTTCGCCGCCGTGCAGTACGTCATGGCGACCTTCGTGGGGCCGGCGCTCGTCGACGTGGTCGGCGGCGTGACGAGCCTCGTGGCCCTCGCGGTGTTCCTGCACTGGTGGCAGCCTGCGCTCGAGTGGCGACACGGCACCGGGTGGTCGCCACCTGATCCCGCCCCGGGGCCGGCGGGCGACACCCCGCAGCGCGTCGCCTGGGCATGGATGCCGTGGGCGTTCCTGTCGGCCGCGGTGTTTCTCTGGGGCCTTCCGCCGGTGAAGGCCGTGCTGGAGGGCCGGAGCACGGCGATCCCGCTGTCACGGGCGGTCGTGGCGCCGGAGTTCAGCGTGCCCCGTCTCGACGGCCGCGTGGCCAGGGTGCCACCCGCCAGCCGCGAGTCCCGCGAGATCGAGCGGGCCGTGTACCGTCTCAACTGGCTGTCCGCGGCCGGCACCGGCATCCTCGCCGCCGCGATCCTCTCGGTGCCCTGGCTCGGCATTCCGTGGCGCCGCGCGGCCGCAATCGCGATCGCGACGCTCCGCGGGCTCGCCGATTCGCTCGTCACGATCGCCGCAATGCTGGCGCTCGCGTTCGTCACCCGCTCTTCGGGCACCGACGTCACCCTCGGCCTCGCGCTGACGGCCACCGGGGCGGCCTACGCCTTCTTCGCCCCGCTCCTCGGCTGGCTCGGGGTGGCCCTCACCGGCTCCGACACCTCGAGCAACGCGATGTTCGGCAGCCTGCAGCAGGTGACGGCGGAGCAGCTCGGCCTCGATCCGCTGCTGATCTGCACCGCCAACAGCACCGGCGG
Organism: Planctomycetaceae bacterium; assembly: GCA_046075685.1. Classification (GTDB taxonomy): domain Bacteria; phylum Planctomycetota; class Planctomycetia; order Pirellulales; family UBA1268; genus QWPN01. Next base: position 2,719 of record JBJTQP010000272.1, read on the forward strand.
CGTGATGGGGAAGATGATCGACGCCCAGAGCATCGTCGTCTCGGCGACCGCCACGGGCACGCACCACCAGGAAGGCGTGATCCTGCGTCGCGTGTTCCCGCACTCGCTGGTCCTGGCCGGCCTGATGGGCCTGCTCATCTGGCTGCAGGCGGGACCGCTGTCGTGGATGGTGCCGGCGGCACGCTGACGACGCCGTCGGCATCCGGGGCGAGTGCGAGCACCACCGCGGCGACGGCCCAGGCGTCGGCTTCCGCGCAGCTTGCCGCGATCACCGTGAGGCTGCGGGCCGGGCCGGCGACCCTGCAGCCCGTGCGTGGATCGACGACCGCCCTCCCCGGCCCGCTGCTCGCCGTCGCGATCGCCCTCCCGGATGCTAGCTCGATCACGCGGGACGTTCCGGCCGCCGCCCGGAGCCTCACCCGCCACGCCGCGCCGCCGTCCCGCGTTCCCCAGGCCCTCACCTCGCCGCCGAGTTCGACCAGGTGATTGGCCGAGCCCAGTTCCACGAGCCGCTCGCCGATCCGATCGACCGCATAGCCGGGCCCGATCCCGTCGAGATCGATCTCGACGCCGGCGATCGTCTTGCGAATCGCCGCCGGCCGGCCGGCGGCCGCGGGCCGCTCCTCGATGAGACCCATGCCCACCCGCGGCAGGATGGCGGCGATCTCGGCGGCGGCCGGCGGCGGATCGCGACGCCAGCACCGCACCAGGGGTGCGGCCGTCACGTCGAAGGCGCCGGCTGAGTCGGCATGCACCCGCCGGGCGACGGCGAGCAGTGCCCCGAGTTCCGCGTCGATCTCCACCCACGCGCCGGCGGCCGCGCGGTGGAAACGGCCCACGTCGGAGCCCTCGCGCCAGCCGCTCGCGGCCCGGTCGATCCGGGCGAGCAGCCGATCGACCTCGCGATGCACCTCGCCGGCGGCCAGGCCGGCGACCGGTGCCGCGAGGCTGACGCGGTAGGTCGTGCCCATGGCCGGTCCTGCGAAGGACACCGGCTCCGCCGGCGCCCGGCCACCGCCTGCGACGGCCACGACCAGCAGCAGGACCTGGCTGAATCGTCTCATCGCGGCCACCAGTGGACCGCGACGGCGATCACCAGGCAGCCGGCGATGATGGCGTCCCGCCACGTGAAGCGGCCGGAGCGGCCGGTGAGCCGCAGATGGTCGAGGAGCGCACCCGTCGGGCAGGCATGTCGGCAATAGGCCATCGGCACGAAGCCGCTGACGAGGAGGCTGATGCCGAAGATCACCAGCGTCGCGATTCCCGCCACCGCCGGCAGGTAGGCATCGAAGGGTTCGAGATCGACCAGCGCCAACGGCAGGTGGAGCGTGGCCGTGAGGATCGCCGTCGCCAGCAGCGTCCAGGGCAGCGCGGCGAGCGCCGGGCGGGCCCACGCAGGGGGCGACCGCCGGGGCCGGACGATGCGGACGAGCAGCTGCTGCGCGGCGCCGTGCGGGCAGAGCTGCGAGCAGTAGACGTTCTTCCGGGTGGTCGCCGGCAGGACGACCGCCGCGGCCGCCAGCGCGGCCAGCACCACGGCGCCCCGCGGCACGCCCGCCTGCGCCCAGCCCCAGAGCTGCGCCTGCGAGAGGAGGGCTCCGGCGCCGAATCCGAGGTAGGCGAGCACCATGATCGGCACCGCGAGCCGTCCACACCACGTGCCCTTGAGACGCGTCAGGGCGGTGACCACGCCCACGGCGATCACCGCCAGGGCGGCCCACTGCGGCGGCTCGACTCCTCCGACCAGCGATCCCGGGCCGGCGCCGGTCGAGCGCACGCCCCGGGCCCGCGCGGCCCGCACGATGCCCTCCGCGACGGCCTGGCTCGTCATTGTCGCGCCGCTCACGCCCTCGACGCCGGGCGTTGTCGGATCCTGGGCGGCGATCTCCTCCACGGTGAGGCCCCGCCAGAGCTGGCGAAACGCCACATCGTCGCGGACGTATCCCACGTACGGCTCGTTGTCGTAGCTCGCGGCCACGACGACCCCCGCCACGATGCCGGCCGGATCGAAGCAGACGGCAGTGTCCGTCGGCCCCTGGAAGCCGATCACCCGGTCGCTCGCGGGGCTTGTCCGCAGCGCCCAGCCGAGCGGAATGTCATCCCGGTCGTAGACGCGGATCACCGCCGGGTCACCCGCATCGGTCTCGATCCGCGCCGCCTCGGCGAACACCAGCCTCAGGTCGACGATCCCGGGCGGTGCCGCAAACCGGCTGACGGCAGCCCCGCCGCCGAGCCGCAGGGCGAGGGCCTCGCGGATCGCATGGCAAGTGAGGGTCGAGCCGGCCACGGCTGCCATGTCCGCAGGGGCCGCCGCGATGTCCGCCAGCCGCCGGCCGCGAAACGAGTCGAGAAAGGAACGCTCCCTGACGATCGCAGCCACGTGATCCCGCGTGTCCCGGCTGCCCAGGATCTCCACGCCCACGACGGTGAGATCGCGGTCGCACACGACGAGCAGATCGGTGGGGCCGGAGAAGCCGATCGCGGCGTCACCGGCCGGCGACGTCCTGAGAACCGTTCCCACCACGGTGCCTGCGGCGTCGACGACCTCCCGGCCCCCGGCAACCGCGGTCGATTCACCACCGACCCCCGACGCCTCCGGAAGCGACCGCCGAATCATCCCCACGGGCACCGTCTCCAGTCCCTCCGCCTGCCGGCGTGCCAGGGACGCACGGTGCTCCGCGTGGACGATCCACACGAGCGCCGCGATTGAAGCCAGCCGTGCCAGATGCCCGGCCCACGCCGCCGTCCGCCGAGAATCCCGCACGCGCCTCATGCCGGGGAGTGTATCCGCGTTCGGCCGGCCTACGGCACCACGAGGGCCGCGTCGATCGTGGCCCGCCGCGCCCCGCCGGGCAGGTTCAGGAGCTCGTCCATGTCGGCCCAGTAGCTCTGCTGCACGCCCCGCGGCGTGGTGGCCCTCTTCACCGCCACGCTCGCCGCCTTGCCCACCACCTCACCCATCATCCCGCAGGTCTTCATCACCCTGACGGTGCCGAGGGCCTCGTGCGTGACCGACACGCACCGCCCCGCCATGAACAGGTTGTCGACGTCCTTGGAGTAGAAGCAGCGGTAGGGAATCGGATAGCCGTGGGCGCGGTCGATCCGCCGGTCGTGGACGGCGATGGAGATGAACGGATTGTCGGGAAACTTCTTCGCGTACTGCTCCTTGGGATAGTGGAGATCGATCGACCAGGTGGAGGGCACGCAGCCGTCGGGGAACTCGCGCTTGGTCACGATGTCGTCCTGCGTGAGCACGACGTCGCCGAGGATCCGCCTGCTCTCCCGCGGCCCGCCGACGTAGGCCACCCAGGTGAGTTCGGCCCGCTCGTGCTCACCCCTGCCGCCGCCGTTCTTCATGGCGTTCCACGCGCCGAACACGGCCCGCAGGTTCCAGTCGCGGATGGCCTCGGCGTCGGCCAGCGGGTCCTTGTCGAAGCCGCTCTCCCAGAACCATTGGCCATGGTGGTCTTTCGGATAGGGAAAATCGTCCATGGTGAGCGGCAGCGCCCAGGGCGTGTCGGGGAACGCCTGCACCGCGTCGGTCTCGGCCCAGGCCCACATGTTGCTCATGCCCATGCGGCCCTTCGGCTCCATTACCGTCTCCGCGCCGGCGAGGTGGCCGATCGTGGCGTGGCCGGTGGCGTCACAGAACAATCCGCCCGTGAATCGCAGTTCACGGCTCGTGCGGGTGTCGAGGCAGGTGACGGCGGTGATCTTCGCCCCTTCCCGGGCGACGGCATGCGCGTGGGTGTGGAGGAACAGGTCGATGTTCGGCTCGGCCCGGACGACCGCCTCCTTCCTGGCGTCCTCGAACTCCTCGAAGCTGCCGGGGCTCTTCTGCGCGTGATCGCAAAACTCCTCGACGATCTCGCCGATCCGCGGATATCTCCCACGGCGGATGAGACCTCGCGCCCAGACGCGGACCTCGCTGGAACCGTTGCCACCAAGCACGCCCCGGTCCTGCACGAGCGCCACCGCGAGGCCCATGCGGGCGGCGGAGATCGCCGCTCCCATGCCCGCATAGCCGCCACCGATCACCACCAGGTCGTAGGGCCCCCTGGTCTCGGGCTCGCCGGGCAGCCCGAGGCACCGGCGACGCCACGCGGCGAGGATGGCGGCATCATCCGGGGGCGGCCCGTCGTCGGTCGTCAGAAGAACGCAGTCGCAGCGGCCATCGAAGCCGGCCAGATCGTGCAGGGCGAGTCGGGCTTCTCCGGCGGGCAACTCGACGGTGCCCCCGTCGTGCCAGCCCCACGCGGCGGCCTTCGTGCCGAAGGTTTCGCCGAGCGGCACGCCGTTGACGAGCACCTGGAACCTGCCCGGTGACCCCGGTGCCTGCCACCGGGCCACCCAGTCCTTTGTCCTCACGAAGATGCGATACGCCCCCGCCTCGGCGATCGTCACGGTCGTCGTGGCATCGGCCACCGGCTTCCCGAGGCCGTGGGCGATCAGGTAGGGCGAGCCCATCTCGCGGATAAACTGCGTGTCGAGGCTCCAGCCGCCGTGGTCGGCGAAGCTCTCGGCCTCGACGAGCAGGGTGGCCGCGTGCACGACCGTCGAGACGGCCATGCAGGCCCCGCACACGGCGACACGTCGGGCACGAGCATGCATCGCAGACACTCCCTTCACAGTCGATCCGTCCGATCGTCCACCGATCTCGCCCCGCTCATTGTACGATCCGCAGTCGGGCTGTGCATCGTCGCCCTCTCGGCGGACCGCGTCACCGCCACCGGTGATGGTGATGCCACGGCCAGCCGCAGGGCCGACCTCCTGGCCCGCTGCGTTGCGCTCGAGCCGACGCGGCCCACCTTCGCCAAGGAGGCGATGGTGCCCTACGTCGCCCGGCTGCTCGCCGGCACCGATGTCGACCACGCCGTGGCCGGCTGGACCGCAGCCGCCGAAGAGGCGAATCGCACCGCCGCTCCCAAGCCGCCCGCGACCATTCCCGATCCCTTCAACAAACACGCGCTGGTGCATGCGTGGATGCTCGGCCGCGACAGCCCGCACCTGCCGGCCGACGCCGCTGCCCGGATCGCTGCGGCGACGAAGGAATACGTCTGCCGCTACGGACACCGGGAGTGGCGGGGCTACGGAGCCCTCAACTTCCGGCTGATGAGCGACGGGGCCGGCCTCCTCGCGGCCGAGCAGTGGCCCGACCTCCGCGATGCCGACGGGCTCGACTCGGCCGGCATCCGCGCCGCCACCCGCGAACGGCTGCTCGGCTGTTTCCATGAGATCGTCCACCGCAATGCCTCGGAATACGGGGCCCCCACCTATCTCGGCATCGATCTCGTCGCGGTGAAAATGCTCGCCGACTTCGCTGCCGACGAGACGATCCGCCACCGCGCCAGCCTCACGCTCGACACGATGCTCCTGCACGTGGCCTGTGCGTGGCACCGCGGCTACCACGTCAGCCCGGCCAGCCGCGCGAAGGGCTTCGCTGCGAGCATGACCGGGCCCGACGCGATGGACTGCACCGCCGCGATCGGCTGGCTCTGCTTCGGCGCCGAGCGGCCCGTGGACGGTCTCTGCGAGCACCATTCCGCCTGGTTCGCGTTTCCGGCCGCGTACGAGCCGCCGCCGATCCTCGCCGCCATCGCCGGCGACCGCGATCAGCCGTTCACCCACCGCGGCAGCCGCGGCGACAGGATCCGCTTCACGATCCATCACGAGCCCGCCTACGCGCTGGCCAGCGAGTGCACGCTCCTCAAGACGCCCCGCGACTACCACTACAAGGAGTCGCGGCGGCAGATGCTGAAGTGGGTCTCGGATCATCCGCAGAGCTCCTTCATGCCGTTCCAGGAAAACGCCTTCCGCCCCTACGACCTCGCCGAGAACAGGGCCAACGCCTTCGGCTACGGCGAAAACCCGTTCGGCCAGTCGCTTCAGCACGGCCGCACCATCGTGGGCGTGTCGGCGGTGCCCGACGACTATCCCTACTGGCGGATCGAGGCGCCCTTCGTGACGACCGGTGCGATCGTGAAGCGGATCGAGCGTGACGGCTGGGTCTGCTGCCACGCGGGCTCGATGCTCTTCGCGTTCTGGCTGGGGGGCAATCCGCGGTGGACTCCGCATCGCGGGAAGGAACGCTGCGACGTGCTTACGAGCGACGCCCGACGGACAGGCTGGGTGCTCGAAACCTCACCACTCGAGCCTTTCGCCGGCGGCGGTGTCGACGCGGAGCTCGATCGCTTCGCGGCCGCGCTTGCAGGGCAGACCACGCTCGACCCATCAGGGCTCACCGCCGAGCGTCCTCGGCTCGCGTTCACGTCGCTCGATGGACACTCGCTCGACATCAGCCATCGCCCGCACGGCGAGGCCTACGATCGCCAGCACCTCGTGGACGGCGAGCGGGTCGACTACGCATCGTTTCCGCTCCTCGGCAATCCCTGGGTACGGCAGGCCCTCAACGGCGACGAGCTCGTGATCGCGCACGGCGGACGGTCGCTCCGCTACGATTTCCAGGCGTGGACGCGATCTGAGGCAGGACCCTGACACATGGCCGACGCGTTCTTTTCCGCCACCAACACGATCGCGCTGCTCGCGTGGATCGCGCTGGTCCTGTTCCCATCGCGCCGCCCCGTCTCGCACCTGCTCTGCGGGATCGTCGTGCCGGCGCTGCTCGCCTCCGGCTACGCCGCGGTGGTCGGCTGGAAGCTCGTCGCCAACGGCCCGCCGCCGGGTGACCTGTCCACCATCGCCGGGCTGAGGGGGGCGTTCGCCGACGACTGGGTGTTTGCGGCGGCCTGGGCGCACTATCTCGTGTTCGACATGGTGGTCGGGGCATGGATCGCCCGCGACGCCGTTCGGCTCGGCATTCCGTGGCTGCTGCGATCCATCTGCCTCGTGCTCACGTTCCTGCTCGGTCCGGTGGGCTTCCTGCTGCACGTGCTCACGCGATTCGCCCTGCGGCGGGCGGTGGCGACCGACGATCCTGAAGCCATGCCCACGCCGTGACCACGACCGGCACGCCAAGGCCGATGACCGCCGCCGCAAGAAGCGCGGCCGTCGCGGGAACCACGTCGAACCGCGCCCGCCCGAGGGCGGTCTGAACGAGGGCATACACGAGCAGGGTCGCCGACCCGGCCGCAGCCGCCCCCACCAGCCGCACCCGGGCCGGCTCCGCGATCCCGGCCCGCCGCATGGCCCACGCCAACGCCGGCAGCCACTGCACCGCGTGGATCACCACGCCGTGCGGAAACTTGGGCACGCCCGCGGCACCGAGCCGCACGGGATCCAGCCCCGCCTGCATCCGCGCCTCTCCGTGCATCCCCACCCAGATGCCGAGCAGGCACGAGACGCTCAGGAGGAGCATGCCGCTGCGCGCGGCGAGAAGGGTGTCGGCGGGCATCCGCGGCCGCCGCATGAACAGCCGCAGCGTGAGATCGGCGATCACCAGCGTGACCGCGACGATCAGCGCCCCCATCGCGTCGAACAGCGCCGAGTCGAGCGGCGTGTCGCGGTTGAAGTGGCTGCCCACGCCCCGCCACCGCTGCAGGTCGATCAGGAACACCTCGACGAACAGCGCCCACGCGGTCGCCGAGGCCAGGACCGTGTCGCCCCGCCGCGCCGGCACGAGCGACCAGACCCAGCCGAGCGAGAGGGCCGTCAGGCCTCCGGAGATCCCGAACAGGATCGGCTTCCGCCAGGTGACAGGCCCCTCCCACGGCCCTCCGAGCACGGCCCAGACCGGAAGGTGCCCGAGCCCGCCGGCCACCATCACCAGCCCCAGGATGGCGAGCGTTCCCGCGCGGCGATCGGCCCACCAGGGGACGGCGGCGGCGCGGCTCTCGGCGGTGGTGGCGATCATGTGGTGGAAGTGTAGGCGCCAATCCTCCACACTGCCGCCATGCACACGCGACCATTCGGACGGACAGGCTGGCAGGTGTCGGAAGTCGGCTTCGGCGCCTGGGGCATCGGCGGCGGCGCCTGGGGCGGGGCGGACGACGTCGAGTCGATGGCGGCCCTGCACGCGGCCCTCGACTGCGGCATCACCTTCTTCGACACCGCCGACGTCTATGGCGACGGTCGTTCCGAGCGGCTCGTCGGCAGGCTCCGCCGCGAGCGAACGGAGCCTTTCGTGGTGGCCACGAAGGCCGGCCGCCGGCTGGCGCCGCACGTGGCCGACGGGTACACCGCCGAGAACCTCGAGGCCTTCGTCGATCGCAGCCTCACAAACCTCGGCGTCGAGCGGCTCGACCTCCTGCAGCTGCACTGTCCGCCCACCGACGTCTACTACCGTCCCGAGGTGTTCGCCGCCCTCGACGACCTCGTGGCGGCCGGCAAGATCGCCTTCTACGGCGTGAGCGTCGAGAAGGTCGAGGAGGCCCTCAAGGCGATCGAATACCCCGGCGTCCAGAGCGTGCAGATCATCTTCAATGCCTTCCGGCTGCGGCCCACGGAGCTGTTCTTCGAGCAGGCCATGCGTCGCCGCGTGGCCGTGATCGCCCGCGTGCCGCTGGCCAGCGGACTGCTCTCCGGCACGCTCGCCCACGACACCGCGTTCCCCGCCGACGATCACCGCTCGTTCAACCGCGACGGCGCCGCGTTCGACAAGGGCGAGACGTTTTCCGGCGTGCCCTACGAGACGGCGCTCGCCGCGGTCGAGCGGCTTCGGCCCTTCGTGCCCGCCGGCGTGACACTGGCGCAGTTCGCGCTCCGCTGGATTCTCTCCTTCGAGGCGGTGACGTGCGTGATCCCGGGTGCCCGGGGCGCCGGGCGGGTCCGTGAGAACGCCGGCGCGGCCGCCCTGCCGCCGCCGTCTCCGCAGACCATCGAGGCGGTGCAGGATGTCTACGACTCGCTGGTCAGGCCGCTGGTGCATCATCGGTGGTAGCGATGCCTGCTCCCGACGCGGATGAACGGCCGGCCGATCCGCCCCCGGGGATGGCGCCCGGGGGAGGCCCTGCTGAGGTCGACGTGCTGATCGTGGGCGCCGGTGCGGCCGGCCTGTTCGCAGCCGCCTGGGCCGCGCGCACGGCTCGCGACGCGGGCCGGCCGCTCAGGATCCTCGCCGTCGACGGTGCGCGGAAGCTCGGCGCCAAGATCCTCGTGTCGGGCGGCGGACGGTGCAACGTCACGCACCACGCAGTCGGCGAGGACGACTTCGCCGGCGCGACGCCGCCGGCGATCCGCAAGGTGCTGCGACGGTTCGCCGTCGCCGACACCGTCCGCTTCTTCGCCGAAGCGGGTGTGGAGTTCTACCGGGAGGCCGACACCGGCAAGCTCTTTCCCACGACCGACTCCGCGCGTTCGGTGCTCGACGCGCTCGTGCGACAGGCGACCACCGCCGGCGTGCGCCTCCTGCACCCCGCCCGCGTCACGGCCCTGTCACGCACCGCACCGGGCATCCTGGCGACGACCGCGGACGGTCTCATCCACGCCCGCCGGGCGATCCTCTGCACGGGCGGAAAATCTCTGCCCAAATCGGGCTCCGATGGCGGCGGCTTCGCGCTGGCTCGTTCGCTCGGCCACGGCCTCGCCGAGCCGATCGTGCCTGCGCTCGTGCCGCTGCTGCTGCCCCCCGGGCATTGGATCACCTCCCTCTCGGGCCTCGCCCTGCCGGCCGCGCTCACGCTGTGGTCGGGTTCGGGGCGGCGGATCCATGAGACGACCGGGGCCACGCTCTGCACGCATCTGGGAATCTCCGGGCCGGCCGTGCTCGACGTCAGCCGTCACTGGCTCGTGGCCCGCCACACCGACCCCGCGGCCAGGCTCGCGATCAACTGGCTGCCGGGCGAGACAGCGGAGTCGATCGACCGGCTCCTGCTCGACGGCCAGCGACGCGGTGGCCTCGCCGTGCTGCGCGAGCGACTGACCGAACGGCTGGCCCGCTGCCTGTGCGCGGCGGCCGGCGCACCTCCCGCCGGCGACCTGACCCGCGACGCTCGGCGGGCGCTCGCCACGGCCGTTGCAGCCACCCCGCTGCCGATCGCCGGCGATCGCGGCTATGCCGTCGCCGAGGCGACGGCCGGAGGCGTTCCGCTCACGGAAGTCAGGCTCGAGACCCTCGAGAGCCGCCTCTGCCCGGGGCTGCACTTCGCCGGCGAGGTGCTCGATGTCGACGGCCGGATCGGGGGGTTCAACTTCCAGTGGGCGTGGGCGAGCGGCTACGTGGCCGGCCTGGCGGCGGCTCAGGCCGTCTGTCGGTCGATGGCGGCGGAGACGGCGCCGTCGACCCCGACCGCCGAGGCGAAGACCTCGTAGCGGAAGGAGCCGGCAGTCAGGTCGACGCTTCGCCGATGGTGAGCCGACTGACAGGCGAACAGCTGATCGACCGCCTGTTCCACGGCCTCGACCGGAATGTCGGCGGCATCCGCCCGGCCCAGCGGCCAGCGGAGGTGGTCGGCGACGCCGCATGCCGTCAGCACCCGCTCGGTCAGGGTCGGCTTCACGGAGTCGGAGCGCAGCACGACCGCGTCGGTCCGCCAGGGCGACCAGCGATTGGGATCGGTCGGCCCGACGATGACGACGGCCGGAACGCCGACGGACGACGCGAGATGGACGAGCCCCGTGTCGACGCCGATGCAGAGATCGAGCCTCGTCGCGAGCGCCGCGGCGTCGGCCAGGGGCACCCACTCGGACACGGCGTGCACGTGCGCCGCCACGCCCGGCGCGAGGGCCTCACGGAGCGCGTCGTGGGCGGCCACGTCGGCCGGGCCGCCGCAGAGCACGATCTCGCAGCCGCGCGACGCCACGAGCCAGCGCACCAGCCGCTGCCAGCGGTCGGCCGGCCAATGCTTGAGCACGTCGGTCGACTGCACGGCGAGAAACACCCGGCGGCGGCCGGGCGGCAGGCGGTCGAGGAGCGGGCCGATGCGGGCCGCGGAGGCGGCCGGCACCCAGTTCTCGTTGCGGGCGTCGTCGATCGGCAGGCCTTCGGCCCGGAGCAGGTCGAGGTAGGTCTCCACCTGATGGCGGCCGCGACGGCGGCGGATCCGCCTGGTGAGCAGCGGGCTCGACTCGCCGGCGAACCCGATGCGGCAGGGAATGCCCGCGAGCATGGCCAGTGCCGCGGCGGAGAAGGACGGCTTGAGCAGGTAGGCCCGGGTGTAGCCGCGGGACGCGAGCCACTCGGCCTGCGACCACAGCGCGGTCGCCACCGCGGCGATTCCTCCGCGCCGCTCCCGCGGTGGCCGGCTCCAGGTCACGCGGTCGTCGACGTACGGGCAGTTGGCCAGCACCGCCCGCGGCCCGCCTTCGGCGCAGATGTCGATGACCGCCCGGGGATGGGCCTGGCGAAGGTTGCGCAGGAACGGGATCGCAAGCAGCGTGTCGCCGATGTACTGGGTGCAGACCACGAGGATCCGCTCCCGCTCCGGCTCGATGCCGTCGTGCCGCCCGGCCGTCATCGCGCGAAGCCCACGAAGAAGCTGAACAGTTGCTTGCTGTCGTACGGGGCGTATGCCACCGGGACGGCGAAGTCGAGCGCGATCGGCGCCGGCCCCATCGCCGGCAGCGTGATCCGCAGGCCCACGCCGGGGGCCACCCGCATGTTGTTGAGCGAAACGTTCGATTCCACCGTGCCGACGTCGGTGAACACCACGCCGCGGAGCGTGTCGTCGGCCGTGATCGGGAACATGTACTCGATCGTATTGAGCCACTCGAAGGGGCCGCCGATGATGGCGGCCGGCTGGCCCGGCAGGGGCGTCGTGCCGGCCACGGTCTGGCGGGGGCTCGCCCCGCGGAACACGAAGCCGCGGATCGTGTTGTAGCCGCCCGCGAAGAAGTTGTCGTAGGCGGGCGTGTTGGATCCCGACACGCCGAACACCGAGCCGATCGAGAGCACGTGGCGGCCCGAGCCGTCGGGCCGCTCGTTGAGCAGGAAATATTGCCGGCCCTCGAGGATCCCGCGCGGGTAGACGAAGGTGCCGATCACCTGCTCGAACTCGAAGGTCGCAAGGTGGCCCTGCGTCGGCAGAAACGGGCTGTCGCGGGTGTCGTGCACGAGGCCCGCGCTGAATCCGTACACCGAGTTCGTGCCGAGCATGTTCTGGATGGCCGGTGTGAGCAGGCGGGGGTTGAAGACGTCGACGCTTTCCCCGCGAAAGCCGGTGTTCACCGAGAGGTCGGGCGCGAACTGGAACTGGTAGCCGAGACCGATGCGGCCGCCGGTGCGGGCCTCCGCCCAGTCGTAGAAATAGCGGGTGAAGTACGAGGCCGAGAGCGACAGGCCGATGCGGGTGTCGAACAGGTACGGCTCCTGGAAGGTCGCCATGTACCGCTGCAGCTGCGTGCCGGGCGCCGCCTCCAGCCGGAACCGCTGGCCGGCGCCGCGGAAGGCCGTGCCGTTCTTGATGTCGTCCCAGCTGCGCGGCAGCCGGAGGATGTCGAAGTTCTGCTCGTCGACCACGATGTTGCCGACGAGGCCCGCATTGGAGTTGACGCCGGCGCCGATCATCAGCCGGCCCGTCTGCGTCTCCTCAGCGTCGACGTCGACCATGACGTAGGGCTCGTTGCCGGGAAACACCTGCATCGGATCGGCGGCGAAGTCGGGCACCATCCCGGGCTGCTGGAAGGCGGGCGGCTGGTTGGGATCGAACTGGGCGACGGGGGTGGCGGCGAAGGGCCCGCCGGCCGCCACGGCGGGCTGCAGGATCGGCGGCTGGCCCGGCGGCATGGCCCCGGGGAAGGCCACCGGCTGCTGCACCGTGTAGACGGGTGCTGGGGCCGCAGCGGGCGCGACCATCCGCGAATAGTCGATGGCCGTGGGAGCCGCCGGTGCCAGCGGCGCCCCGCCCCAGGCGGGCGGGGCGGGCTGAGCTGGGCCGGGCGGAACGGCGACCGGCTGCTGGACGATCGGCACCTGGAACGCGGCGGGGGGCTGTGGACCGGCCGGGGCGAACTGCGGCTGCGGCATGCCGACGGGATAGGCGGGGCTCTGGCCGCGCCACACCGGCTGCGTCGCCACGGCCGCCGCGGGGGGCAACGCAGCAGGCGGCGGCGTGTTCTGCATCGCGGCCGGCTCGCTCCACGCCGCTTCAAGCACGAGGTCGAGCACGGCGTCGGCCTCGTCGCCATCGGGACTCTGGCCGCGGAGGCCGGGCCGGCCGGCCGGCGGCGGCTCGCGGGCCACGCGGGTGTCGTCGGCATCCGGCTTCGAGAACACGATCTTCGGCGCCTCGCCCTTGGCCGCGTCGGCGAGGAACAGGCTGCTCGACTTCAACCGCCGCTCGTCGTCGCGGAGCTTGCGGATGTCGAGGATGTCGCCCGGCCGGAGCGAGAGCCTATTGAGCACGGTGCTGTGCCGGGTGTGCGGGTTGTCGCCGCGAATCCGGATGTTGATCTTGCCGACGCGGTACCGCTGCCCCTCGGAGATGTTGTAGACGAGGTCGAGCTGGCCGGGCTCCTCGAGGAATCGCGGATCCGCCCGGATGTCGGCGAACACGAACCCGCGGCCGCCATAGATGTCGCGGATCAGGTTGAGGTCGGCGTCCATCTGTGACTGGTTGAAGTGCTCGCCCCCCGTGAGCTTGAGATCCCGCTCGAGGAACTCGTTCTTGAACTTCGTGTTGCCGATGAACGACACGTTGCGGACGGTGTACCGCGGACCCTCGTTGACCACGAAGGTGAGGTGCGTCCAGTCGCGGCCACCCTCGTGGACGACCTCGACTTCGCGGCCCACCTTGGCCTGAAAGAAGCCGAGGCTGCGGTAGTAGGCGGTCAGCGTCTCGACGTCCTGCTCGATCACCTCGCGGTCGAGGTCGCCGCCGAAGAACCAGAAGATTCCCGGCTTCGACTTGATCTGCGTGAGCAGGCGGGCATCGCTGGCGATGGTGTTGCCGACGAAACTCGTCCACAGCGCCTTCCGCTTGTGGCCCTCGTCGATCAGGAACACCGCCCCCTTGTCGCCCGGCTTGTCACCCTCCACAGTGGTCACGCGGGCGGCATCGAAGCCCTTCTCGTGATAATGCGATTCGATCCGCCGCCGGGCTTCCTCGACCACGTAGGGGTCCATCGAGTCGCCCACGTCGATCTCGGCCTTCTTGCGGATCGTGCGGGTCGTCACCTTCTCGTTGCCGACGTACTTCACGTAGCGGAGCATCGGCCGCTCGACCACCTGGAACACGACGACGATCCCCTCCGCCACGCGGACGTACTTGGGGTGCACGTCGACGAACTTCCGCGAGCGGTGCAGCGTGCGGACGTCCTCCTCGATCGCCTGGGAATCGAAGATCTGGCCGGCGCGGGTCACGAGCTTGGGCAGTTTCGAGACGTCGGTGGCGTGATTGCCCTCGATCCGCACCTCCACGATCACGTCGGCGCGCACCGGCGTTGCTGTGTCGGCGACCGGAGGCAGCGGCAGTGGCTCGGCCGCCGGCTGGGCCACGGCCGGCGCCCCCGCGAAGCAGGCCACGGCCACGAGCACGGACAATGGCCGTCGGAAAATGCCGATCGTGGTCACGCGGGTGTGGCCTCGGGGGAGCGGTGGCCGGCGACAGGGGAAGCCACGGAGAAATAGCCGACCGCAACCGGCCGCCACAAGGCGAAAACACCCCTCTCACCGCCCTCCCGGCGGCGGCCGCCGACCGGCGGGAGATGACGACATGGGCGGGGCTACGCCCCGTCTTACCCAGCCCGCGATGCTTGACTCTCCTGCGCCGATCCCGGTACTTTTGCGTGAATCCGCCGCGTTTCGCGGGGTTCAGGCCACGCCCCTCAAGATCCTCGGCAGCCCCGGCCGCCGGCCCGCCCATGCCGCCGATGGTCATCGATCTGCGCCGCACCGACGACACCCGTGACGTGGTGCACCGCGCGGTCCAGGCGCTTGCCGAGGGTCGGAGCGTCGCCTTTCCGACCGAGACCGACTACGTGCTGGCGGCGAGCGGCCGTCAGCCCGACGCAATCTCGAGGCTGACAGGGATGGCCGCTTCCTGGACCGACGAGCCCCCCCTGTCCGTCGCCCTCAAGAGCGCCGCCGAGGCGATCGACTGGGCTCCACGGATCACGCCCCTGGGTCGCAGGCTGGCGCGACGGTGCTGGCCGGGACCAGTCACCATGCTCGTGCCCGACGACCACCCGGAGAGTCTCGCCTGGCGGCTCCCGCCCCGCAGCCGCGCCGGCGTGATCGGCGGCCATCGGCTCCGGCTGCGGATTCCAGGCCATCCCCTGCTCGCCGACTGCATGCGGATGCTGCCGGGGCCGGTCGTGCTGGCGGAGCCCGCGGCGGCCGGCGGGATCGCGGTGACGGCGGCCGACATCGTCGAGCACGCGGGGGCCGGGGTCGACCTCGTCATCGACGACGGCCGCACCCGCTACGCCCAGCCTCCATCCACGATCGAGATTCTCGAAGACGGCTTTCGTCTCGTCCGCGCAGGGGTGATCGGCGAGGATGCGCTCCGCCGGCTGTCGAGCCTGATGGTGCTCTTCGTGTGCACCGGCAACACCTGCCGCAGCCCGATGGCCGAGGCGCTCTTCCGGATGATGGCGGCGGAGCGACTGGGCTGCAGGCCCGATGAAATCGAGCGTCATGGCGTGGTCGTCGCCAGCGCCGGACTTGCAGCCTGGGGTGGCGGGCCGGCGAGCGGCAACGCGGTGGAGGCGATGCGGGAGGCGGGAGCCGACCTGCGCCATCATGAAAGCCAGCCGCTCACGGAATCGCTGGTCACCCAGGCCGACGTGATCCTGACCATGACGGCCGCCCATCGGGCCGCAATCCTTGCCCAGTTCCCCGAGGCGGGCGGCCGCGTGACGCTGCTCTCCCCCGACCGCCGTGACGTGCTCGATCCCGTAGGCGGCTCGCTCGAGACCTACCGGGGCTGCGCCCGCCAAATTCACGGGCATGTGGCCGAAAGAATCGCTACACTTGTGCCCAAGCCGAAGACCGCCTGACCACTCGATCCGGAGGGTCGCGGCCGGCACCGGGAGCGCGGGATTCGATGCGGATAGCGATCGGCAGCGACCATCGGGGAGTGGCGGCGCGGAAGCGGCTCATCGGCCTGCTCCAGCGCATGAGCCACGACGTCGTCGACTGTGGCACGGAAGGCGAGCAACCCGTCGACTACCCCGACATCGCCGCGGACGTGGCCCGCAGGGTCAGCGAGTCGACGGTCGACCGCGGCATCCTCCTGTGCTGCACGGGCGTGGGAATGTCCATCGCCGCGAACAAGTTGCCCGGCGTCCGCGCCGCCACCTGTCATGACGAGGTGACGGCCGAGATGAGCCGGCGACACAACGACCTCAACGTGCTCTGCCTGTCGGCGGAACTGATCGGCCCGGAGGTGCAGGACAAGATCATCCGCACCTGGCTTTCCACGCCGTTCGAGGGCGGCCGCCACGCCCGGCGGGTGGCGAAGATCGCCGCGCTCGAACCGGACTGCAAGGACGCCCCCCACGGCGGCTGACACCAGCCGGCCACAGGAACCGTATCCGGCCGAACCGGCGCGGACCTGGCAAACGGGGCCATGGTGGCAGGCCGCGAAAGGTCGTCACGTCGTAACGGTCGTGCCGACGGCAGCGGCGAAAAACCCGCGGATCTCGTGTCCCGGCGCGTTGAAGCCCCCTGCGGCGTTGGTATCGTCGGATTCGTGCCTGGCCACGGGTCCGGTGTCCGCGGCAGGCCGATTCTCGAGGAACCGCAGCGGCATGCCCCTCGCCCGTCATCCTGATCCCGAAGAAGTCGACTGCCTGCTTCGCAACGGTGAACTGCGGACGGCCATCGAGCCCTATCTCGACGAGTCGGTCTGGGAAGTCGACTTTCGGTCGCTGCCCACCGAGGCGGAGAACCGCTTCCTGGAATCCATGCTCGCCTGGGAGTTGGCGCCGCTGTCGCCGGTCGCCCGGTGGTTCGAACCGCAACTCGCCCTTCAGCCCGCCTGCACCCTCGACGACGGACAGGTGCACGAGCGGCTCTGGCTGGTGATCGACGCGCTCTACGAGAAGCGGATCGTGCTCGATTTCACCGATCACCTCTCCGATCGTGACCTCTACGCCCTGATCCGTCGCGACATCCTGCCGGCGAAGATCAAGCAGGTGGATGTGCCCGACAACTACGTGCACTGGGACTGCAGCGCCACGATCGACGGCGACGCGACGACCTGGCTCGTCTACTACGCCAGCGACGAGGAGCGCGAGGAATGGCGGCTCGAGGAGGGACGCGAGCCTCCGGCCAAGTTGGTGCCCCCCCACCCCCGGGCCCTGCCCGTGGCCCCCTGACCGCCGCCGGCGGCACGTGATCCGGCCGGGCCAGCGGTGAAACATTCCCCGCGTCCGCGGAGCCGGCTGCTGGCCGACGTCGGGGTTGCGGTTCTATGCTTCCGCTGGATTCCCCAGCCGGAGGCCGCCATGCCACGCTCCCTGCACCTGCTCTCATGTCTCTGCGGCGCCGCGATGGTCGCGGTTCCGCCTGCGGCCTCGGCCGCTTCGCCTGCCAACATTCGCGCCGCTCTCTCGAGAGGGGCCGCCTTTCTCGTCGAGAACGAGCAGGCCGAGGATGGCAGCTTCTCTGCGGAGGTGGGGCCGGCGGTGACGGCACTGGCGGTGACGGCCCTCGTCCGTGCCGGGGTGCCCGGCGACGACCCGGCCGTGCAGCGGGGGCTCGGCTACCTGCTCCGCTTCACGCAGCCCGACGGCGGAATCTACGCGCCGGGCTCGCCGACGGCGAACTACGAGACGTCGATCGGGTTGCTGGCGCTGGCGGCCTGCAACGCCGACGGCGCCCTCGACGAGACGATCAAGGCCGCCGCCGGATATGTGAAGAACCTGCAGTGGGACGAGGGTGAGGGGAAGGCGAAGGCCGACCCGGCCTACGGCGGGGCGGGCTACGGCAGGAAGTCCCGCCCCGACCTCTCCAACACGCAGTTCATGGTGGAGGCGCTCCACACGATCGGCACCAGCGCCAACGACCCGGCGATCCAACGGGCCCTCGACTTCGTCTCACGAACCCAGAATCTACCCGGCCCGCACAACACCACGCCCTTCCCGGAGAAGAATCCCGACGGCGGCTTCTACTACACGCCGGCCGCGGGCGGTGAGAGCCAGGCCGGCACGACCCCCGACGGCGGCCTCCGCAGCTACGGCTCGATGACGTATGCCGGGCTCAAGAGCATGATCTACGCCGGCGTCACGAAGGACGATCCCCGGGTGAAGGCCGCGCTGGCGTGGCTGGCGAAGCACTACACCTTCGATGAGAACCCGGGCATGGGCGACGCGGGACTGTTCTACTACTACCACACCGCGGCGAAGTCGCTCGCGGTGCTCGACGTCGAGACCTTCACCGACGTCGCCGGCCGTGATCACCCGTGGCGGGATGAACTGTCGTCGGCCATCCTGGCTCGGCAGCGTGAGGATGGCAGCTGGAAGAACGGCAACGAGCGGTGGATGGAGGGGGAGACTGACCTCGCGACCTCCTACGCGCTGCTCGCCCTCTCCGCCTGCCTGGCGAAGTAGGACGGACTCCACGTTGATCCTCGCGCGTCGGTTCAGCACCGCGGCCGGCCGGATTCCGCAGGCTGCAAGCCCGCGGCTACGAGAATCTCAGGGCGGGGCTGCCCGTGCCCGGGAGCCGGCGTATGCCCGGGCACCGATCCGCCATCGGCGGATTGGTCGGCGCAGCCACGATGGCGAAGCGATGGCGGCATCCGAGTGAGCGTCGGGCAGGATGCCCGACGCGAACGTCCGGCGACGGGCATGGGCAGCCCCGAGCCTCACGAACGCGCGAGGCTCTCGTGTGAGCCG
>JBJTQP010000273.1:0-11015 GCA_046075685.1 Planctomycetaceae bacterium
TCACGGCCCGGCCGGACCCGCAAAACCCCCGGAAAACCAGCGGCAAACCGTTCCCGAAAAAATCCGCAGCCCGCCCCGGAGGCGTGGAAGGCGATTCACCGCCTTGGTGGCCCCGAAACCGGGCCGCAGCCCTGAAAACCCCCGAAAACCACGGGAAAACGAGGCTCTGGAGGCCGATTCACCGACCCGGTGACCGGCTCACCGCCGGGGGGAGCGAATCAGGTGGCCACGAGTGGTGGTCCACCTGTCAGCGCCACATCTCCGCACGCGTCAGCGGGATTCCTGCAGCCGGGCCCGGGCAAGGTGCGCCCACGGGCTTTCCGGAGCCAGCGCCAGGAAGCGGCGGAGGTGATGGTCGGCATCGGACGACAAGCCCATCTCGCGCAGCACGCCGGCGATGTGCCAGTGGGCATCGGCGTAGTCGGGCTCCTGCCGCAGCACGCCCTCGAGGGCCGCGACTGCGAGATCATGCTCGCCGAGCTCCGCCAGCACGCACCCCAGGCTCGCCCGTGCCTGGAGATGGTCGGGATCGAGTTCGATCACGGAGTAGTAGCGTTCTCGGGCGGCCGTCAGATCACCTGCGCGGTAGAGCAGCTCCGCCAGTGTGAACACCACCCGTGCCGACGGTCCCTGGGCCTGGAGCACGGCCCGCACCGCCTCGGCGGCCTCCATGAACTCGCCCGCAGCCTCGAGGTCGTCCGCGAGGTCGAGAATCTCAGCGGCGTCGCTGCCCGGCGGTGGCAGGCCGTCGGCCGGAGGGGGCTCGGAAGTCCCGGCGGCCGCGGGTGGGGAGGGCGTTCCGCCGCGGATGCCCACGATCGCGGGCACGTCGCCGACGTCCTCGGCCGGGGTCAGCGACGCCGTGTAAAAGCCGAGTTGCAGCTGGCGACCGGGGGCGAGAAGCCTGCCACCCTCGTCGAGGCTCAGCCGCCTGCCGTCGAGCCGCACGCGGGCCGCCGCCTCCGCGGCCGCATGGGGGCCGCCCGGTGCGAGCCCTCCGAGCTTGGCGTCGATTTCCCGGAGCGAGAGGCCCCCCGCGAGGAGGCGGGCGAGATGGCGGCCCACCACCAGCTGCGGAAAGTCGAACCACTCGACGGAGCCGGCGACGTGCGTGGGGACGAGCAGGCCCGCCCGGGACCAGTGGCGGACCGCAGCCGGTGGCGTGCCCAGCACGTCGGCCATCATCGCCGCTGAATACAGCCGGTGGACGTCCGCGGTGCCCGCTGGCTGCTGGTCCAGGAGCGAGGCCTGGCGGGAGCCCCGTGAGCGCGGGCGGCGATCGGCAGGGCCTTCATCCCTCCCGCAGGAAGGATCGTCGTCGGTGGCCTCGGGTGGCATGCGCGAGCCTTGGGCGAAGGATCGCGGGAATGTACTCCCGATGCCGATGAGTGCCAATCGGCATGCCGGGCCATGCGGGCCGGAGCGAAACTCGCGCCGCTCGGGGTGCGCCGCTCGGGGTGCGCCGCTCGGGGTGCGCCGCTCGGGGTGCGCCGCTCGGGGTGCGCCGCTCAGGTCGTGTGGTCGGGCGCCGTGGGGATCGGCCGCAGGAAGCCCGTGCCCGAGGTCTTCGCCGAGGGCACGTCGCGGAGGTCGTGCGCCGGCGGTGCGGGCTCGACGACGGGGCCGGTGGGAGCGACCGTCGGCAAAGCCTCTGCGGCGGCAGGTGCGGAAGCGGCCTCTGCCGTGACCACGGGCTTCTCGGCAGTCCGTGGCGTCAGCACGGCCGACATCCCCGGGTCGGCATGCTGCAGGGGCGAGGCCGTCCAGCCGTCGCCGGCCGGAGCCGGTGCCTCGGCGGGCTTGTCGCTGAAGGTCTTCACTGGAGCGGGAGCAGGCTCGCTGGCCGGCGATGCCGGTCGCGCCGACGAGGCCGCCGGGGCGGGAACGGTTTCGTAGGTCGTCGTTGCGGGCAGGGCGGGAGCGGCGATCGCGGGAGCCGGCGCCGCTGCAACCGGGTTGCCGCAGGGGTCGAGCGGAACCTTGGTGACGACCGTCCGCGGCATCCGCACGGTGTACGTGTAGGGCGTCTTCTTTTCGACCACCCGGGGCACCTGCATGGTCCGCTCCTCGGTGACGACCTTCATCACCTGCACCTGCACCGGCTCGACCTTTTCCTCGGCGACCATGCGGCAGACCTGGTAGGCGACCTGGCGGACCTGCTCCTCCGGCACCATCTTGCAGACCTGCACCGGCACCTTGTTCTCGACCCGCTCCACGACCTTGCGGACGGTCTGCACCGGCACCTGCCGCACGGCCGTCTCGGCGACCATCTTCATCGTCTGCACCGGCACCTGGGTGACCACCTGCTCGTCGACGTAGCGAACGGTCTGCACGGGCACCTTCTGCGTCACCACGCGGTTGACGTAGGTCGTTTCCGGCACCTGCACCGGCGTGCAGGTCGGCTGGTAGACGCGGTTCACCTGGTTGACGACCACGCCAGGCGTCATCACCCACTGGTAGCCGCCCCGCTGCCACACGGCGAGCCCGGTGGCGGGATCGATCACCCAGCCGCCCGGGGCCCAGCCGAGGCCGGTCGAACCGGGCGTGGCGACGGCCGTGACGGTGTCGACGGCCTGGCTGCCGACCGAGTAGGCCATTCGCATCTGCGTGACGGGCTCGGTGACCGTGTAGGCCTGCTCCCGCTCGCTCGTCTCGTAGACGGGCTTGCGGACGACCTGCACCTGCTGCTGCATCGAGGTCTCGTAGACCGGCTTCATGACCGTGTACTGTTCCTCGCGGGTGGCCGTCTCGACCACGTCACGGGTGACGTCATAGCTGCGGTCCTCGACCACGGTCTCGTAGACCGGCTTCATGACGGTGAACCGCTCTTCGCGGGTCTGCGTCTCCCAGACGGGCTTCTGCACGGTGTAGCGACGCTCCTGCGTCTGGGTCTCCCAGACGGGCTTCTGCACCGCGTAGGTCTTCGTGTCGTAGACGGTCTCGTAGCTGACCCGCTCGGTCGTCACGTGCCGCTCGTCGTAGACGGTCTTGTAGTCGAGCCGATAGGTCTGCGTGGGCACCGCGACGGGGGCGGCGCCGCAGCCGCATTGAGCGGTGGCGAACCGCACGCCGGGGGTCTGGGGAGCGAGCACGAGACCGGCGCAGACGAGCGACCGGACGCGACGGATCAGGATCGAACGGGGCGAGCGGGCACCGGACGAAGGCATGGGTTCTCTCCTCGGGAAGGACCCTTCGAGACTAATCCGGTGTACGCAGCCCACAAGCGGTGTGTTGAGAAAAAAACCGGCTTCTGAACGGAAAAAAAGCCCTCCCCAGCCGCACGAACGGCGCAACCGGCCCATCTTCCGGCATCGGTCGGAGGCTACGACAGCGTGTCGAGCAGCCGGCGGCTGGTGGGGTCGAGCGCCGCCTCCCGCGGGATGCGATACCGCATCCCGAACGTGTCGGTGATGAACACGCCGCCGTCGGGCTGCCGGGCGACGTCGTCGGCGTGCGACACCCTGAAGCGGTGGCGGCCCCGGTCGGTGATGGTGACCCACTCCGACGGCTCGGCGTCGGACACGGACTCGATCCGCTCGATGACCGGGAGGAACTCGCGCTGCGCCAGTTCCCGGTCGAGCAACTCCCGCAGGGCGGGCGGCTGATCGGCGAGGGATTCCACCCATGCGAGTTCACCGCCGTCGGCGGCGATGATGGCCACGGGACCCGCCGGGGCGGTCACCGGGAAGGCGCGAAGGACGTCGACATCGCGGTGCCTCACGCCACGCGCATCGAGCAGATCGAGCCGCCCGTGGTCGTGCCGTACCAGCCGCCAGCCCTCCGCGGCGGCGGCGGAGGTCGTGGTGGATTCGGCCGGCGGCGTGGCGTTCGCGGTGCTCGTCGTATTCGTGTCAGGCATGGTCTTCATGGCAGGTGCGGTGTGTGCGGCGTCACGATGGCGACTGCCGCGTCGGGCTGCGTCATGCGGAGGCCGCGGCCTCCTCGGCCGCCTTCATCTGGGCATGGTAGAGCCGCGCATACATCCCGTCGGCAGCCAGCAGTTCGTCGTGCGTGCCCACTTCGACGATCCGCCCCGCGTCGAGCACGACGAGCCGGTTGGCCCGCCGCAGCGTCGACAGCCGGTGGGCGATCGCGATCGTGGTCCGTCCCGTCACCAGCCGGTCGATCGCGGCCTGAATGATCGCCTCGGTCTCGGCGTCCACGCTCGAGGTGGCCTCGTCGAGGATCAGGATCCGCGGGTCGACCAGCAGCGCCCGGGCGATCGAGAGCCGCTGCCGCTCGCCGCCCGAGAGCCCGCCGCCCCGCTCGCCCACGCGGGAGTCGTAGGCGAGGGGTTGCGAGAGGATGAAGTCGTGGGCGCCGGCCGCCCGCGTCGCCTCGACGACCCGTTCCCGCGGGGCGTCGGGCCGCCCGTAGGCGATGTTGTCGGCGATCGAGCCGAAGAACAGAAACGGCTCCTGGAGGACGCAGCCGAGGTTGCGATGGTAGTCGGCGATGTCGACGTCGCGCAGGTCGACGCCGTCGATGCGGATCGAGCCGCTCGACGGGTCATAGAACCGGCAGACCAGGTTGGCGAGCGTCGACTTGCCGGAGCCGCTGGTGCCCACCAGGCCGATCATCTCGCCCGGCTCGATCACCAGGTCGACGCCATGGAGCACCTCGCGGGCCCCGTAGCGGAAGTGGACGCCCGAGATCTCGATCCGCCCCGCCACGCGGCCGAGCGTCACGGGCCGCGTCGCCTCGGCCACGCTCGGCCTGCAGTCGAGGATCTCGAAGATCCGCTGTGCGCTGGCGGCCGCACGCTGCGTGGCCGGCACCATCCGGATCATCGACTCGACGCGGCCGTAGAAGCGGGCGATGTATGCGAGGAAGGCCGTCAGGCCGCCCACCGTGACGCCGCCTGCGAACACCAGCCAGGCGCCGCAGGCCCAGACGACGAGCAGCCCCACCTCGCTGATCAGGCTCACCATCGGGCCGGTGAACGACCAGATCACGTTCACGCGGTCGTTGGCGTCGAGCACCCGGTCGTTGGCGGCGGCGAAGCGGTCGATCTCCCGCCGTTCCTGGGCGAAGGCCTTGACCACGCGGATGCCGGGGATGGTGTCGGCGAGGACGCTGGTCATGTCGCTCCAGGCCACGGCGGCCCGGGCGAATCCCCGGCGGAGCCGCTCGCGGACCGCGTAGATCAGCCAGATCACGAACGGGAAGGGCACGAGCGTGAGCAGGGCGAGCGTCGGGTTGAGCCAGATGAGCACCACCGCGGTGAGCGCCAGGAGCATCACGTTGGAGGCGAACTCGATGAGGTTCACCGAGAGAAAGATGTTGATCTTGTCGGTATCGCTGCTCACCCTCGACATCAGGTCGCCGGTCCGCTTGCCCTGGAAGAAATCGAGCGACAGCGTCTGCATGTGGGCGTAGGTTCGCGTTCGCAGGCCCGCCGCAATCCGCTCGCTCACCCAGGCGAGCACCCAGGTCTGCGCCCACGAGAGCAGCCAGGCCGCCAACGCCGCTGCGAGCAGGCCGCCCAGGTACCACCAGACCCGCTGAAAGGGGACGTCGGCGCCGTTCTGCCGGGGGATCAGGACGTCGTCCACGAGGGGCATCGTCAGGTAGGGAGGGACGAGCGCCGCGGTCGTGCTTGCCAGCGACAGCAGGCCGCCGAGGATCGCCATCCCGGCATGGGGCCGAGCGAAGGAGATCAGCCGCAGGAGGGCGCCCCACGAGGCGGTGCCGCCGCCATCGTCGCCGAGTCCCCGACCTGCCGGCGTCGGCGCGGCATCTGCGTCGCCCGCATCCGCGCCGGCGGCCGCCGCGGCGGCCGGGCGGGTGTCGGCCGGCTTGCTCAGTCCATCGGGACCGGCCACCCGGGCATCGAAGGCGTCTTCGAGCGCGTGGATCGTGTCGGCGCGGGCCGGCGTGAACAGCCAGCGGGCGACGACGCGGTCACCCTCCGTGAGCTCGATGCGGCCGACCGCCGAACGGAGCTGCACGTCGAGCCGCGTCTCGGGACCGATCGTCCAGATCCGCGGACCGCGGCCGGACGACGCCCCGCTGGCCGAGGCCGGCTCATCCGCGATCACGCGCTTCGAGGTGAGCACGATCCAGCCGTCGCTGAACCGCAGGCCGGAATCGAGATCGAATCGCGCGCTGGCGATCACCGACTCGCCGGGAAGCAGCGACAGGCCGGATCCCTCCCAGGGCAGGGGGGTCGTCGGCAGCGTTCCGGCGGATGGGGATCCAGAGGACATGATCGGAAATCGGAACCTGATGGGAGGCGGCGGTGTTCCGTCGGCACAAAGCGTGAAAAAAGCCGTTTTTTAGCGATCGGCGGGGGTCTGGAGGGGAACGGGAGTGGGGGGCAACAGAAATTTGCGTGGCTTACCGAACATCCCTAGATTACCGTCGCTCTCCGAGTGTCATTCCGGGATGAACCTGAGGCAGCAGTCGCGTCTGACGAGCGGTCCGCCGCATGCGTGCGTCGGCTCGAGAGCGCGGCGGCTGTAGAATTTTCATCCTCCCGCCCCATTTTTCCTCCCTCGTGCCCCGCGTTTCGGTCACTTCTGCCATGGGCCCGCTGCATCTGGAGGCGGTACACGCCGCCACACTGCGGTTCGACGGCATTTTCCCACCGCAACGCCCTATGACTGCATTTCGGCACGGGAACTGCACGGGTGGGGAGGCGTTGAAAAAAAGTTCGCAGTCGCAGGCCGGAAGCGTAAACTTTTGGCATCGTTCTGCGAAGGCGGCTCAGGGAGTCTTGAGCCGTTGGATGCAACGATGCGGCGGTGGTTGGGATCACTCCCGGCATCGCCGTGGCTCGAATCATGGTGCCGCGAGGAACGGGTATCGCAAGCGAACGCGCGTCCGTGTGGCGTGCGGCGATACCATCCGGCCTCGCGGTGTAGGAACCCTTTCGTCCCATGGCCACTTCGGCCGGTCGGTTGTTGGTTCGGTTTTCCTTTCTCTCCCACTCGAGCCCGTCCGCGAAGCACCGCTTCGCAGGGGGCCTCTCTCCCGCGGCCCCGGACTGTCAGCCGCCGCCCTGACGCCCCGGCATCCAGGGTTCGTACGGTTGTCCGCCCTCGCGGACAGCACGTCGTGGGCGACGCGCCCGCGGCGTGACGTTGTGATCCGTGCGACCTCGGTTCCAGCACATCCCGTCGGATTGTCCGACGGCTGGCCGAGGCGCACACGACCAGACCCGCGCACGCGTCTGCTGCGGGCCTAACGAGCAACAGTCACTTCCATGGAGATTCTGACCGTCAAGGTTTTGCGCGGCCCCAACCAGTGGGCCTCGTTTCCCTGCCTCGAGGCATGGGTCGATCTCGGCCGCCTCGAGGACTTCCCCTCCAACACCCTGCCCGGGTTCAACGAGCGGATCATGGGCTGGCTGCCGACGATGATCGAGCACCGCTGCTCGATCGGTGAGCGCGGCGGCTTCTTCGAGCGGCTGCGGACCGGAACCTGGATGAGCCACGTGCTCGAGCACGTCACACTCGAACTGCAGACCCTCGCCGGCACGCCCGTGGGCTATGGCAGGGCGCGGGAGGCCAAGACCCGCGGCGTCTACAAGGTCGTGATCGAGTACAAGGAGGAGAAGTTCGCGATCGAGTGCCTCCACGCGGCACACCGGCTGATCCTGGCCGCGATCGAGGATGCGGCCTTCGACGTGATCGCCGAGGTGAAGCGGCTCCGGCAGGTGCTGCTCGACGTGCAGCTCGGGCCCAGCACCCGCTCGATCGTTGAGGCCGCGATCGGCCGCGGCATCCCCACGCAGCGGCTGACAGCGGGCTCGCTCGTGCGGCTCGGCCAGGGCGCGCGGCAGCGGCGGATCTGTGCCGCCGAGACCGATCGGACCGGGGCCGTGGCGGAGACCATCGCCCAGGACAAGGAGCTGACCCGGACGCTGCTGGCCGAATCGGGGATTCCCGTGCCCGAGGGGCGGCCCGTCGCCGATGCCGCCGACGCCTGGTCGGTGGCCCAGGAGATCGGCGGACCCGTGGTCGTGAAGCCACGATACGGGAATCAGGGTCGGGGTGTATCGGTGAACCTCGTCACCCGCGACGAGGTCGAGAAGGCCTGGATTCTCGCCAACGAGATCGATGCTTCGGTGGTGGTCGAGCGGTTCGTGAGCGGCGGTGACTTCCGGATCCTCGTGGTCGGGGGCCGGATGGTGGCCGCCGCGCGGCGGCATCCGCCCGCCGTGGTGGGCGACGGTGCGTCCACGGTCCGCCAGCTCGTCGACCGCGTCAACGAGGATCCCCTCCGCTGCGGCGATCACGCGACGTCGCTCAGCCCGATGGTGATCGACGAGGTGGCCGTCGCGGTGCTCCGCGAGCAGGGGCTTACCGATCACAGCGTGCCGGAAGCCGGCCGCACGGTGCTGCTGCGTCGCAACGCGAATCTCAGCACCGGCGGCACCGCCGAGGACATCACTGACCTGGTTCACCCCGATGTCGCCGCCCGGGCGATCGAGGCGGCCAAGGTCGTGGGGCTCGACGTGGCCGGCATCGACCTCGTGACGGACGACGTGACCCGGTCGCTGGAGTCGCAGCGCGGGGTGATCATCGAGGTCAACGCCGCCCCCGGGCTGCGGATGCACCTCGAGCCGACCGTCGGCACGCCGCGGAACGTCGGAGCCGCGATCGTCGACTCGCTGTTCGGCCCGGGCGACGACGGCCGGATCCCGACCGCATCGGTCACCGGCACCAATGGCAAGACGACCGTGGTGCGGCTGATCTCGCACCTCGCCTCCACCGGCGGGGCGACCGTCGGCATGACCTGCACGGAAGGGGTCTGGATCGGAGGTCGGCAGATCGACGCGGGCGACTGCAGCGGGCCGAAGAGCGCCCGCCGCGTGCTCGCGAATCCGGCCGTGACCACCGCGGTGTTCGAGGCTGCCCGTGGGGGCATCCTCCGCGAGGGCTGTGGCTTCGACGTCTGCGACGTGGCCGTCGTGACGAACATCGCTGCGGGCGATCACCTCGGGATCGGGGAGATCGACACGCCCGAGCAGATCGCCTGGGTGAAGGGGGCGGTCGTGGCCGCCGTCCGGCCCAGCGGTGCGGCCATCCTCAACGCGGCCGATCCGCTGGTCGTGGCCATGAAGAAGTGGTGCAAGGGGCAGGTGGTCTACTTCGACGCCAACCCGGCGAATCCGGTGATCGTCGAGCATCTTGCCCAGGGAGGCCTGGCGGCCACGGTCCGCGACGGCTGGATCGTGCTCTGCGACGGACCTCGGGAGACGAGGCTCGCGCACCTCGATCGCGTGCCTCTGGTGCATCGAGGACTGGTCGACTTCCAGGTCGAGAACGTGCTGGCGAGCGCCGCGGCGGCGTGGCGTCTCGGCGTGCCGCTCGAGCTCGTGCGGCTCGGCCTGGAGAGCTTCTCGAGCGGCTCGGGCGGATCCCCCGGCCGGTTCAACCTCCTGGATCTCGACGGCGCCTCGATCGTGGTGGACTACGGCCACAACGTCCCGTCGCTGGAGCGGATCTGCGGAGCACTCGTGAAGTTTCCCCACGCCCGCCGGACCGCGGTCTACTCGGCGGCCGGCGATCGCCGCGACGAGGATCTCGTCGCCCAGGGACGGCTCCTGGCGGCGGCGTTCGACCGGGTGGTGATCTACGAAGACGCCTACATCCGGGGACGTCAGCCCGGCGAGATTACGCGGCTGATCACCAGCGGCATCCACGAGGCGACGCCGGCCGGCACGACCGTGCGGGTGGAGGCCGGCGGGGATTGGGCGACCAGCGCCGCCGCCGTGCTCGACGCCGTCGGCAAGGGGGATCTGGTGCTCCTACAGGCCGACACCATCGAACAGACCATCGAGTGGCTGGCGGCCCGCTACGGCAGCCGACTGCGGGAGGCCGGGCTCGACGAACTCGCCGGCCGCGGACATGCCCCGCCGACCGCGGCCGCCCCGGTGCCTGCGGCAGGCACGAGCGTGCCGAAGGCGGGTGGCGGCCGGGAGCCCTCGGTCACTTGAGGCCGGGCCGCCGGTCGAGGGCGCCTCGCACCCCGAGCTGCTCGGGATGCCGGGCGATCTTGTCGGTGAACACGCGGACGTCGTCGACGATCGGGCGGAGATCCTTCGTGAGCCTGTTCACGTTGGCGGCCGCCTGCGCCAGGTCGTTGTAGACCTGGGGATCGCGGACGAGCTTGCCGAGCGTCCCCTGCGACTCGTTGAGCGCCTTGGCGAACATCGAGGCCTGCTGGAGCGTCTCGTCGAGCCGGCCGATCGTCTTGTCGATCGCCGCCACCATTCCCTCGCCGCGTTCGCCGAGTGGTTTCGTCAGCCCCTCGAGGTTGCGGAGATTGCGATCGGCCGTGTCGACGGTCTCGCCGATCCCCTGGACGGTGTTCCGGAGGTCCGCGATCACGTCCGGCAGGGCGTTGAGCGTCTGCTTGAGGTTGGCCCGCGCCTGGGGATCACCCATCACGTCGTTGATGTTGGCCATCGCGGCGCTGAAGGAGTCGAGGGCCGCCTCGGTCTTCTGCACCATCTTCGAGAACCGGTCGTCATCGCCGAGCATCATGCGGTCGAGGTTGTCGGACAGCTTCTTGACCGCGTCGCTCGCGTCGGCGAGCGACTGCATCGCCCCGCTGACCTTCGGCTCGAGCGTGGCGAACACCTCGAACGGATCGCGGGACACCGCTCCCGCGAGCACCTCGTCCTTGCCGACCCGCTGCCGTGGCGGACGGATCGTGCCCGGCACCAGCTGGATCTCGGCGTCGCCGAGCAGCGTGCTGGCGATCCGCGGCTGCTCGT
This sequence comes from Planctomycetaceae bacterium, assembly GCA_046075685.1. GTDB lineage: Bacteria > Planctomycetota > Planctomycetia > Pirellulales > UBA1268 > QWPN01. The sequence continues at coordinate 10,730 of JBJTQP010000273.1, forward strand.
CGCGGTAGATCGGCACGTAGGCGTCGATGTCGGCCACCACGCTCACGCCCCCCTTCTCGTCGAGCTCCACGCTGGCGACGCGGCCCACGAGGATGCCGTTCTTTCGCACCGGCGTGCCATCGGCGACCCCGCGGGCGTCGGCGAAGCTCATCTTCAAGGTGAGGGCGCTGGTGGGTGGGCGGGTGGGTGGGTACCTGCAGGCGGGCGCATTCGGGCTGGTGCATGGGGTGCGGGTGCATGGGGAGCGCGGCCACCCCCGCGACATCCCCGCCATCCCCAACACCGC
>JBJTQP010000274.1:0-13236 GCA_046075685.1 Planctomycetaceae bacterium
CGGCGTATGCCGCCAAGCGCAGCCAGGATGGCGAAGCGCCGGCGGCATCCGAGAGAGAGGATGCCACGATGGCATCCTCGAACGTCCGGCGACGGGGCACGGGCAGCCCCGAGCCCACGCGAACGTCCGGCGACGGGGCACGGGCAGCCCCGAGCCCACGCGAACGTCCGGCGAAGGGGCACGGGCAGCCCCGAGCCCCCCGATGGTCGGCTACCATCACTCCATGGACACGACGTCCACGACCTCCTCGCCACTCCGCCCGATCATCCGCCGCCGGCCGACGATCGCGCTGCTGCTCTGCCTCGCCGGTCTCCTGCTCGGCGGCGGTGTCGTCGCGGCCGGCTGGGCCTACTTCCATCCGCCGGTCCAGTGGCAGCAGGGCGTGGTCTACGGCGAGCGACGCGGCGAACCGCTGACGCTCGATGTCCTCACGCCGCCGAAGCCCAACGGACTCGGTGTCGTGTTCATGGTGAGCGGCGGCTGGAAGTCGGGCCGCAACGCGATCCGGCCCTGGCTCCTGACCCCCCTGCTCCGCCGGGGCTACACGGTGTTCGCCGTCTGCCACATCTCGCAGCCACAGGCCACCGTTGATGAGATCGTGGCCGACGTCTCGCGGGCCGTGCGCTACATCCGCTCGCACGCCGCCGACCATCAGATCGATCCCGACCGGCTCGGCGTCGCGGGCGGCAGCGCCGGCGGCCACCTCTCGCTGATGCTCGCCACCCGCGGCGGTCCCGGACCGGCCGACGCCGCCGACGCGATCGATGCGGCATCGAGCGCGGTGCAGGCGGCGGCCGTGTTCTGTCCCGTCACCGACCTGACCGACCTCTCGGGCTCGACGGAAGATCCCGGTGACGGCGGCCCCCCGAAGAGCTTCCGCCGGGCCTTCGATCAGGAGCCGGTCGACATGGAGCGGTGGCGGATGGAGGCCCGCGATCTCTCGCCGCTGTTCCACGTCACGCCCGGCCTTCCGCCGGTGATGATCTGCCATGGCGATCGCGACACGCTGGTGACGCTCGACCAGTCGCTGAAGTTTCGCGACCGGGCCGTTCCCCTGGGCTGCGATGTCACGCTCCGCGTGGTCGAGGGAGCCGGCCACGTCTGGCTGACGATGCCGCTCGACGTGATGCGGTGCGCCGCCTGGTTCGACGCCCGGCTCCGCCCGGAACTGCGGGCCCGGGCCGCGGAGCCGCGGCCGTGACGACTGCGATCGATCCCGCCGCGGCCTTCGGCCGCTGGTTCGCCGATCGGGGCTGGACGCCGTTCCCGTTCCAGGAGGAGGTCTGGCGGGCGGTGGCCGAGGGCACGAGCGGCGTGCTCCACGCGCCGACGGGCACGGGCAAAACGCTCGCCGCGTGGCTCGGCGCGGTGGCCCGCTCGCATGTGCTCGACGCAGCCGGCGGCGAACCCGCGACGGGTCTCCGCGTCGTCTGGATCACGCCCCTGCGGGCGCTCGCGGCCGACACCGTGCGGGCGCTCGAGGAGCCGCTCGCCCGGCCGCGCGCCGTGGCCCGCGGCTGGACCGTCGGCCTCCGCACCGGCGACTCGTCGGCCGCCGACCGGCGGCGGCTGCGGGCTTCCTGGCCGACCGCGCTCGTCACCACGCCCGAGTCGCTCTCGATCCTGCTCTCACTCGACGACGCCCACGAGATCTTCGGCGGGCTCGACACCGTGATCGTCGACGAGTGGCACGAACTGCTCTCCACGAAGCGGGGCGTGCAGACCGAGCTCGCCCTGGAGCGACTCCGGTCGCTCCGGCCGGGGCTCGTCACCTGGGGCCTCTCGGCGACGCTGGCCAACCTCGACGACGCCGTCGAGGCGCTCGTGGGCCCGACCCGGGCCGCCGGCGCCCGGCTCGTGTCGGCCGCCATCCCGCGGCAGCTCGAGATCGAGACGCTGATCCCCGAGCCGATGGAGCGTTTCCCATGGGCGGGCCACATGGGAATGCGGCTCCTGCCGCAGGTGGTGGCGGCGATCGACCGGGCCGCGACCACGCTGGTGTTCACCAACACCCGCTCGCAGGCCGAGCGCTGGTTCGACGCCATCGCCGCCGCGCGGCCCGACTGGAAGAAGTCGCTGGCCCTGCACCACGGCTCCGTCGACCGCGACCTCCGCACCCGGGCCGAGGCGGGACTGAAGCAGGGCCGGATGAAGTGCGTGGTGGCGACGTCGAGCCTCGACCTGGGCGTCGACTTCGGGCCGGTCGATCAGGTGCTGCAGGTGGGCAGCCCCAAGGGGATCGCGCGGCTCCTGCAGCGGGCGGGCCGCAGCGGCCATGCTCCCGGCGCCACCGGGCGGCTGGTCTGCGTGCCGACGCACGCGCTGGAGCTCATCGAGTGCGCCGCCGCCCGCGGGGCCGTGGCCGACGGCACCGTCGAGGCCCGCCGGCCGCTCACGAACGCCCTCGACTGCCTCGCGCAGCACGTCGTCACCGTGGCCTGCAGCGGCGGCTTCCGCGAGGCCGACCTGCTCGCGGAGGTCCGGCGGACGCGGGCCTTCGCCCGCCTCGACGACGCCTCCTGGCGGTGGGCGATCGACTTCGCCGCCCGCGGCGGTCCGGCCCTGGCCGCCTATCCGAACTACGCGCGGATCGTCGAGCGGTTCGGCCGCTGGTACGTGTCGAGCAAGGCGATCGCCCGCCGTCACCGGATGAGCATCGGAACGATCGCAGGTGACGCCACAGTCGAGGTGAAGTGGCTCCGCGGCGGCCGGCTCGGCACGGTCGAGGAGTCGTTCATCTCGCGGCTCGACGAGGGCGACCGGTTCCTGTTCGCCGGCCGGCCGCTGGTGCTCTTCCGGTTCGACGGCCTGACCGCCTGGGTGAAGCGGAGCCGCGTCACGGCGGCGCTCCAGGTGCCGCGGTGGAACGGCGGCCGGATGCCGCTCTCCACCCTGCTCTCCTCGGCCGTGCTCGATCTCGTCCGCGATGCGACCAAGCCCGGCGGCGGCCGCGCGGCGCCGCGGGAGGTGGCCGCGGTCCTGCCGCTGCTCCAGATCCAGTCCCGCTGGAGCCGGCTGCCCGACCGCGACACGCTCCTCATCGAGCGCTGGACGGGCCGCGACGGTCACCACGCCTTCGTGTTTCCGTTCGCGGGCCGGCTCGTGCACGAGGGCCTCGCCGCGCTCGTCGCCTGGCGGATCGCCCGCGCGAAGCCGAGCACCCTCACCTTCGCCTGCACCGACTGGGGCTTCGAACTCGCGGGCCGCGAAGCCGACATCGCCGACGAGCGGACCTGGCGGCGGCTGCTCTCGCCGGCCAACCTGCTCGAGGACCTGCTCGCCTGCCTCAACACCACCGAGATGGCCCGCCGCCACTTCCGCGAGATCGCCCGCGTCGCCGGGCTCGTGCAGGGGGGCCGGCGGACCGACCGGCAGACGCAGGCCTCGGCCGGACTGATCTACGACGTGCTCGCCGAGCACGATGCCGCGAACATGCTCCTCGATCAGGCCCGCCGCGAGGTGCTCGAGCAGCAGTTCGAGTTGCGCCGGCTCGCGGAGGCCCTCGACGGCATCTCCACGAGGGAGATCCGGCTCGTGGCGACGCCGCGGATCACGCCGCTGGCCTTCCCGATCTGGGCGGAGTTCGTGCAGTCGCGACTGACCACGAAGGACTGGCTCGCGCGGATCGCCGACATGGCGCGGGAGCTCGAGCAGGAAGCCGGCGGTCGGTGACGCGCGGAAGGGGCCTCGCGACGGCGCGCCGCCGCGCGTCACGGCCCGTACTCAGCGAGGGGCTGCCCGTGCCCCGGGAGCCGGCGTTGCTTTCTCCGCGCAGCCACGACCAATCCGCCTTCGGCAGATCGGTGCCCGGCGAAGCGGAGAAAGCATCGAGCGAGCAAAGCCCAGGATGCGCGCAGCGAGCCTCCGGCGACGGGGCACGGGCAGCCCCGAGCCTCCGCAGGCCCAGCGGCTCGCGGGATTCCTGTCGTTGGTGTAAGAAAGGAATCGAGGTCCGACTCGTGCAGATCGACATCGCTCCAGCGCCGCCGTTCGCCGATCATGCGGCCGACATCCTCCTGCTCGCCGGTCGGGCCGCCTTTCTGCCCGGATTTGCCACGCTGCTCGTGGCCGACGTGCACCTCGGCAAGGCGGCCACCTTTCGCAACGCGGGCATCCCCGTGCCCGAAGGCTCGGCACAGGCCGACTTGGCGAGGCTGGAGCAGCTCGTGCATGCCTCGTCCGCCCGACGGCTGATCGTGCTCGGCGACCTGTTCCATGCCCGCAGCGGCTGCACGCAGGCCGTGTTTGACGAGTTCGCCGCAACACGGGCCCGGTTCCCGGCGACCGAGGTGATCCTGATCGCCGGCAACCATGATCGCGCCATCGGCAGGATTCCCGCCGGGCTCGGCATCGACTCCTGCCTCCGCACGCACGACGAGCCACCGTTTCACTTTGTCCACGAGCCCGCCACGGAGCTGCCCGAGCCCGGTCGCACCTGCTTCACGATCGCCGGCCATCTGCACCCCACCGTGACGATCCGCTCACCCTCGGGCGACAGGATCTCGGAACGGTGCTTCGTGGCCGAAGACGCCACGCTCATCCTGCCGGCCTTCGGCTCATTCACGGGCGGTCACCGCATGCGGCACACCGACGGCCTGCGATTCTGGATCGCCCGCGACGACGGCGTCGCCGACGTGACACGGCTCGCCGAGCGGGCCTCACGGCCCCGGCCGGCGTAGCCGCGGCCGTGCATTCGGCTGCCGCCCGCTGCTCAGGCGGAATTAATCTGCTGAAACGCCACGTACAGGCGGTCGAGCAGGTCACGGGCCGTCATCGACACCTGCCCGCGTTCGGCCGCCGCAACATCGCCCGCTCGTCCGTGCAGCCACGCCGCCAGCCGCGCGGCGTCGCGGACCGGCATTCCCTGGGCGAGCAACGCCGCCGTCACGCCGGTCAGGACGTCGCCGGTGCCCGCGGTCGCCATGCCGGGATTCCCCGTGGGGTTCCGCGATTCGTGTCGGCCGTCGGTCACCAACGTGCCCGCTCCCTTGAGCAGCACCACGGCGTCGAGGGTCGATGCGAGCCCACGGGCGTGCCGCTCGAGAAACGCGCGGTCGTCCGCCTCGGCCGCCGACGCCTCCATGCCGATCAGCCGCAGCATCTCGCCCGCGTGCGGCGTGAGGAGCCGCGGCCCGGCATGGGCCTCGAGTGAGCCGGCCGTGCCCAGCGGCCAGAGGGCGTCGGCGTCGAACACGGCCGGCGTCTCGACACCGCGCCAGAGGTCGAGCACGATCTGCCGCACGCTGTCCGACCGTCCAAGTCCCGGCCCCACGGCCAGGGCAGCGGCTCGAACGGCCGCGGCGGCGATCATCGCGCCGGCGGCCGGCGCCAGCGTGCCGTCGTCCGCCGCCGGCAGCCCGCGGGTCATGACGCACGGGTCGAAGCCCGCGGCGATGGCGGCGACCGGCTCGGGCACGAGCAGTTCGACCAGCCCTGCCCCGCTCCGGAGGGCCGCCATCGCGGCGAGCGCCGGCGCGCCGGCCATGCCGACACTGCCGCCGACGACGACCACCCGGCCGAAGTCGCGCTTGCTGGCGGCAGGATCCCGCGGCTCGAGCCTGGGCAGATCCGCTGGTGGTCGCGAGGGCATCGGCAGGGCCTCCAACGGCGGCGAGAGGCGACCGACGGTCGCCGGAGTCACGTTTACCTTGACGCCCGCGCCACGCAAGGGCTACCCTCGCCGCAAAATCCGGCGGTTTTCGGCCCCCACGGGCCGGTTCCGACAGACAGCGCCGCCGCCCCCCGGGGGGCGGCTCCCAAGGAGGCCCGCACGACATGTCCGCCGCATCGAATCCGGGCAATCCCGGCGACGTCTTCGACGTGAAAAAGGTTCGCCGCCTGATCGAGCTCATGAAGGAGCACGACCTCTCCGAGTTGGACCTCAAGCAGGCCGACAATCGCGTGCGGATCCGCCGCGGCGGCGAGGTGGTCGCCTACTCCGCCCCGGCGGCCCCTGTGGCACGGCCGGCTGGTGCCGCGGCCCCGGCCGGGGCCGGGGAGCCCGCCGCTCCGGATCGGACGGTCGTCATCAAGAGCCCGATGGTGGGCACCTTCTACAAGGCGAGCGGCCCCGACTCCGCGGCCTTCGTGAAGGTGGGCGACCGGATCGGCCCCGAGAAGACGGTCTGCATCGTCGAGGCGATGAAGGTGTTCAACGAGATTCCCGCCGGCGTCTCCGGACAGGTGGTCGCCATCCTCGTCGAAAACGGGGCCCCGGTCGAGTTCGGCCAGCCGCTGATCAAGGTCGACCCCGAGGGCTGAATCCAGCCGTCGGCCGCGCACCCTGGAGATCGCATGTTCAAACGGATCCTGATCGCCAATCGCGGTGAAATCGCCCTCCGTGTGATCCGAGCCTGCCGCGAACTCGGCGTGGAGACGGTGGCGATCTTCAGCGAGGCCGACCGCGGGGCCCCCTACCTGGAACTCGCCGACGAGGCGATCTGCGTGGGCACCGCCAAGGCGGCCGACAGCTACCTGCGGATCGACCGGGTGATCAGCGCAGCCGAGATCGGCAACGTGCAGGCGATTCACCCGGGCTACGGGTTCCTGTCGGAGAACTCCCACTTCGCGGAGGTCTGCCGTTCCTGCGACATCGGCTTCATCGGGCCCACACCCGAGGCGATGGAGCGGGTGGGCGACAAGAACTCCGCGCGGGCGCTGGCCCGCGAGGCCGGCGTGCCCACGGTGCCGGGCAGCGACGGCCTGATCGCAAACGAGCAGGAGGCGCTCAGGATCGCCAGGGAGATCGGCTTCCCGGTGCTCCTCAAGGCGACGGCGGGCGGCGGCGGCAAGGGCATGCGGGTGGCGGCCAACGATCTGGCCCTCGCCAGTGCCTGGCAGCAGGCCTCGGCGGAGGCCCAGGCGGCCTTCGGCAATCCGGGCATCTACATCGAGAAATACATCGAGCGGCCGCGGCACGTGGAAATCCAGATCCTCGGCGACCAGCACGGCAACGTGTTCCACCTCTGGGAACGTGACTGCTCCACGCAGCGGCGGCACCAGAAACTGATCGAGGAAAGCCCCTCGCCGCGGCTCCCCCAGGGAATCCGCCAGAAGATGGCGGAGGCGGCCGTGCGGCTCGCGAAGACCGCCGGCTATTATTCGGCGGGCACCGTCGAATTCATCGTCGACCAGCAGGACAACTTCTACTTCATCGAGGTCAACGCCCGGATCCAGGTGGAGCATCCCGTCAGCGAGATGGTCACGGGCATCGACCTGCTCAAGGCCCAGATCCGCGTGGCGGCGGGCGAGAAGCTCGACCTGAAGCAGGCCGACATCAAGCCTCGGGGCCATGCCATCGAGTGCCGGATCAACGCGGAGGATCCCGACGCCAACTTCCGGCCCTGCCCCGGGCGGATCGAGCGGATCATCGCCCCGGGCGGCTTCGGCGTCCGCTGGGATTCGCACGCCACCACGGGCTACGTCGTGCCCCCCCACTATGACTCGCTCGTCGGCAAGCTGATCGTCCACCAGCCCACCCGCAAGGAGGCGATCGAGACGATGATCCGCGCCCTCAAGGAGCTCCGGGTCGAGGGCATCAAGACGACCGTGCCGCTGCATCTCACGGTGCTCTGCAACACCGCCTTCCACGAGGCCCAGATCGACACCACGTTCGTGGAGCGGATGCTCGCCGGCTGACGGTCTTCAGGTGGTGCCGGCCGGTTGGTTCACCCGTTGTTTCCCCAGGAGTCTTCGATGTCCGAGTCGCTCTCCCGCCCCGACCGCGCCATTCACCACTTTCGCCGCGTCGCCATCCTGTTCGCGGGCGGCCCCGCCCCGGGGGCCAACGCCGTGATCTCGACCGCCGCCACGTCGTTCATGCGCGAGGGCACCGAGGTGATCGGCATGAAGCACGGCTACTCGTCGCTGGCCGACTACTCCCCCGCGAAGCCGCTCGTGGAGGGCCGCGACTACATCAAGATCACGCCGGAGTTTCTCAAGCGGACGCGGAGCGGCCAGGGGATCATGATCGGCACCGCCCGCACCAATCCCGGCAAGCACGTCTCGCATCCCAGCCACCTCGACGACGCCGAGCGGGTGCAGCCGCTCAAGAACGCCTACGAGGGGCTGCGGTCGCTCGGGGTCGAGGCCCTGATCTCGATCGGCGGCGACGATACCCTCAAGACCGCCAACAAGTTCAAGCTCTACCAGGACCGCCTTCCGCCCGACGCCAAGCGGATTCCGGTCGTGCACCTGCCGAAGACGATCGACAACGACTACATGGGGATCGACTTCACCTTCGGCTTCTTCACCGCCGTCGACACCCTGGGCGGCGAGATCCGCAACCTGCTCTACGACGCGGAGGCGAGCCGCGGCTACTTCCTCTGCGAGACGATGGGCCGCAGCGCCGGCTGGCTTTCCTACGGGGCCGCGATCGCCGGCGAGGCCAGCCTCGTGATCAGCGTGGAGGACATCCACGGCAAGTACCGGGGCGAGGAGACGGTCACCGGCCCGAACGGCGAGACGAAGGTCAAGCCGGTGATGAACATCGACGCCGTGGTGGGCCGGATCGTGAAGACGATGCGGGTCCGCGAGGAGCAGGAGGGCAAGCAATACGGCGTGATCGTGATGGCTGAGGGACTCGCCGAGTACCTGCCCGCCAAGGCCCTCGAGGGCATTCCCCGCGACGACCACGGCCACATCTCGATCTCGCACGTGCAGCTCGGCAAGATGTTCGCGAAGCTCGTGGCGGACGAGTTCAAGAAGCAGACGGGCCGGTCGCGGAAGGTGGTGGGCCTGCAGCTCGGCTACGAGGCCCGCTGTGCCAAGCCGCACGCCTTCGACGTGATGCTCGGCAGCCAGCTCGGCGTGGGCGGCTACCGTGCTTTGGCCGAGCGAGGCCTCAACGGGGTGATGGTAAGCGTGTCGGGCCAGCTCGACCTCAACTACGTGCCCTTCGAGGAGCTGGTGGACCCCAACACGCTCGTCACCGTGGTCCGCTACGTGGAACGCGGCTGCGACTTCCACAAGCTCGCCCGCTTCCTCGAGACCTACGTCAACGAGTAGCGGCGTTCGAAGTGGCCGTAGGTTTTCAACCTGCGGTTCCCTGCCTTCTTCAGCTTCGCTTCGCACCTTCGCAAAACCGCTGCCGATACCGCGACGGCGTCATCCCGAAGTGCTTGCGGAAACTGCGGCTGAAGTAGTTGGCATCAGGCCAGCCCGCCATGGCGCCCACGTCTCCGATGGCGAGGTCGGCACGGCGGAGCAGCGTTGTGGCGACCTCCAGGCGACGGCGCGTCAGATAGGCCATCGGGGGCAGGCCCACCGCGGCGCGAAACAACCTGGAAAAATACGTCGGCTCGACCGCCGCCCGGGCGGCGAGCAACGGCAGCGTCCAATCGTCGGCCGGCGCGTCGTCGATGCACTTGAGCGCCAACGCGACCGCCCGCTGGGCACGGACATTCCCCGCCGATGTCGTCGGCGGCAGTGGTGTGTTCCTGGCCAGCAGGCTCAGAAGCTGGATGAGCAGGCCGACGTGATCGCCGAAGTGGCTGTGATGCTCGATCCGGGCCAGTTCGCAGAGATCATCCAGCAGCCTGCGGCATGCCGCGAACCCCGCCGGAGGGAGGCTGAGCGCCACCATGCCGCGCTGACGGGGTGAGAGTGGCAAAGCCCAGAGCAGGTTGCCGAGATAGGGTTCGTCGGCCATCCATCCGAGTTCCCTACCGAGCAGGGCGGTGTCGAAGCAGCAGTTGTAGAGTGACAACCCTCTTGCGTCGGCATAGCCGTGCCACGCCCCCGGCCGGAACAGGTACACGTCTCCGGCCGTGGGGCGAAAGTCGCCGAGGATGGTCTGATGCCGGCAGGTGCCGGCGACAATCACGGCGATTTCCACGAACTCGTGGTCGTGCACGCCATAGTTGCCGTGGTTGGGGTTCCACTTGGCCACGATGCGCCGCACGGTCTGGTGGTACGACTTCCACGAAAGCGGCGGATGCGGCGGCGGATCGGCCACGTGCCGGGAGGCCCGGGATTTCAATTTTGTGCTTGTGGTCATCGTTGGAATCCTAACACCCCCCAAAAACCGCTGCTATCGTTTCCCACGGGAATCACGGGCAACCGGCCCGCCAGGAAACGTGAGGGATTCTGAACCATGGATGTGGTGCGTGGTCGGGTTCGGGCCGCCCTGATCGGCGAGCAGCCGATGTTTTTGCAGCCCTTGGCCCACTGGCTCTCCAGCGAGCGGGGCATCGAGACATCGTTCATCGGTGGCTATGACTCCTGCCCCGTCGCCCAGTGCGTTGCGTTCGCTCCGGATGTGGCGGTGGTGGACCAGCAGTCTGGCAATGGGTCGCTGGCCTCGATCGTGGCAGCCCTGCGTGCGGCCATGCCCAAGACCACGATCCTGCTCCTGGCCGAAAAAGCGACTTCTGAGACTAAGGAGGCAGCTGCCGCTTCGGGGTGTGACGGACTTGTCGCGAAGGATGGATCGGCCGAGAGCATGGCGGTAGCCCTGCTCGCCGCCCGCCATGATGCAGCCTCGGCTCAGGTCGCCCACACGACGCGCGACGTGGCCGCACCAGGACAGTCGCTGCGGCTCACGGTGCGCGAGCGTGAGGTGCTCAATCTTCTGGCCGGAGGCACGAGCACGGCTGCGATCGGCCAACGGCTTCACATCGCCCGCAACACCGCGCGGGCGCACGTGCAGCGTGTGATCGAGAAGCTCGGCGCCCACTCGAAACTCGAGGCCGTCGCCGTGGCTCGGCGCACAGGTATCATTACGACCTGAGATTCATCTGAAGGAATCGCATGCCACGCCACCCAGCCGCCGGAGACGCGGCCCACCGTACGCGGCGGGCCGCATCCGCTCTTGCCGTCCTGCCGCTGCTCGCCGTGGCTGCGGTCGTATGGATCGGGTCCGCGCTCCACGGATATGAGCCGCCGGCCACCTCCGGGCAGGCTGCCAATGGCCCCGGTGGATACCGGCTGTTTGTCGGCATCGTCGGCAACCCCTCGGTGCCCGACATTTCCTGGAGCGACGAGGAGTTGACGCAGATCAAGCAACTCGGCGTCAACATGGTCCAGCTGTCGATCGCCTGGGGCGGCAAGCCGGCGGGCGAGGTTCTGAATCTCGAGGACCTCAATGCCGAGCAACGCGAGAAGTTCACGTTTCGCATCGCGCAGGCAAAGAAGCATGGGCTGAAGACGATCGCCCACTTCGGGATACCCCGAATGGTGAACTTCAGCCCGGTGCGGCCGGCGTGCATCCTCGACCAGGCCGTACAGGCCACGTATCGAGACCTCCTCAAGGAATTCATGGTCTCGTTCCCAGAAGTGGACGACGTACTCGTCTACACGTTTGACCAGCAGGCGTGGCTGTGCAGCGAGTTCGGCCCCTGCCCTCGTTGCAGCGGCATTCCGCTCGACGCCCGCCTGCCGGGCTTTCTCAACATGCTCAACGAGACGATGCAGTCGGTGAGGCCGAACACCCGACTGTGGTGGAAGCCGTGGGAACTCTCCAAGGGGCAAGTGGTGGCGATCCTCAACGACGTGAAGCCCGCCAACTTCGGGCTCGTGCTCAACCCCTCGAGCAGCAACGAGGTCTACCCCTTCAATGACCGCTCGTTCAAATCCGACCTCGGCGTGCGGCGGCTCGTGCAGATGGCCGAGGAACGCGGCATCCCGGTGCTCGGCGAGTTCGACCACACCTTCTACAAGCCGCTCTATCTCTTCGAAGACTTCTTTCCCCGCCTGATCTACGAGCAGATGGTCGGCTGGAAGGAAATGAAGGGGGTCGTCGGCGTGAAGGAATACTATGGCTTTGCTCCCACGACGTTCTCCGTCAATGCCGCGATGCTCAAGGCCTGGATGCGGTCTCCTGACGCCTCGCTCGACACGCTGCTCGCAGAGATCGCAGCGCCCTACGGCGCGACGGCGGCGCCGCTGGTCATCCAGGCGTGGGAGTACGTCGCCCGCTCCCTCGAGGCCTACCCGTGGGACACCACCTACCTGATCGGTCCGATGGGGCTCGACCGCCCCTGGGACGGCGGCCACGACTGGGAGCCGGTCACCATCCCCGGCGGCACCTGGGACACCCCGATCTGGAAGGCGAATCGCAAGGGGAACTTCATGCTCACCGAAGAGCACAAAGCGCACCCGTGGGTGTTTGAGGATGCGGGCTTGCGGCTCGAGGACTCCGCCGCGTTGGGCTTCAAGGCGGTGGACCTCTACGATCGGGCGATCGCCGCCGATGGCGGTCGGGCCGACGACCTCCGCATCCAGCGGGAGATCGTCTTCAAGACGTCACGGTCGCTGCGGGCCAAGGGAATTCATTTCCTGCTCACGCTCGCCGCCCAGGATGCTCGGATGGTGCAGCACGATGATCGGCAGTTTCCGATCGTCACCACGCGAATCGAACGCCTGCTCGAGCGGGACGTCGCCAACCAGGGCAACCGTCCGGAGGTCGTCGCGAAACTCGCCGAGTTCCGCCGCGATGCGCGGGCCTGGATCGCGGCCAACCTCGCCCCCCGCACGTACGAGACGAAGGCCTCGCCCGACTGGAGCAAATGGATCCCGCGGCAGGACTGACGCGTCTGCCCAACGCTACGGCCTGCTCAACGCGGCCCGGAAGGCTTCGACCTTCGTTTGCATCGTGTCCACCAGGGCGCCGGCTGGGGGGGAGTTTGATGTCGGAAATGGTCGCCCGCTCATCGCTGACGCGCGTTTCCGGCATGCTCCGCGAGAAGCTCGAGTACTCTACCGCCGACGAAGCCGTCGCATCGCGACCATGGCCACGCCTGCCACGGCCAGCGCGGTCACGCTCGGCTCGGGAACGACTGTCAGCATCACCTTCGTCGGGTCGGTGGTGGTATCGACGACAACCGACCAGCCGGGAGCCCCGTTATTGGCCCTAATGATGTTGTTGGACACCCAATAGTTCACGTTGCCAAGTTGGCTGATATCCGTGATGTATTTCCCGCTAGCGGAAATATTCATGCCCGCACCACCGCTGCTATTGATCGACAGCGTTGCGGACTCCACGATGCCACCGGAGATGTCGACCTTGCCATCGAAGCCACCGGCACCAAGATTCAGCAAGCCGCTCATGCTCATTTGCCCACCGGTCACGATCGTGCCACTGCTGTTGCCCCAGTTGCCGGTGATGAAATCGGTCAGCGAGAGCGCCCCGCCGGGAAACACGTTGAGTCCGCCCGTAACCCCAAGATAGATCTGCCCGGTCGTCGAAAGGCCTGTCGAACTTACAACTGGCGTGTAGGGAGATCCCTGGTTGAGGAT
>JBJTQP010000275.1:0-9973 GCA_046075685.1 Planctomycetaceae bacterium
GGGGTGGCCCCTCCTCCACCATCACGAGAAAGCGTATCCCATGCCCCGACTTCGTGACACCATCGCGGCCCTCGCGTTTTTTGCAACGATCCATTCGGCGGCGCCGGGCGAGCCGCCCACGGCGGTGCAGACGGGCACGCCGCGGCGGGTGATCGCCGCCGACGCCTCCACCAAGACGCTTGCCTGCATCGGCCCCGACGGCCGGGTGGAGTGGAGGATTCCCTGCGGGGCGATCCACGACCTGCACCTGCTCCCCGACGGGCATCTTCTCTATCAGGACGGGTGGACGCGGATCGTCGAGCGCGACGCCGCGAGGCAGTTCGTCTGGGAATACGACGCAAAACGCAACGGCAACGCCGACCGGCCCGTCGAAGTGCACGCCTTCCAGCGGCTGCCCGATGGCACCACGATGATCGTGGAGTCGGGCCCCGCGCGGATCCTCGAGGTCGATCGGGCGGGAGCCGTCGTCAAGACGATCCCCCTCACGGTCGACTCACCGTCGGCCCACTCCGACACGCGCAACGCCCGCAAGACTCCCGCGGGCACGTATCTCGTGGCCCACGAGAAGGATGGCGTGGTCCGCGAGTACGACGCCACCGGCAAGATCGTCTGGGACTACGACGTGCCGGTGGCCTGCGGCGAACGGCGGGGCGGACATGGGCCGGAGGCCTGCGGCGACCAGGTCTATTCGGCCGTGCGGCTCGCGAGCGGCAGCACGCTGATCGGCACCGGCAACGGCCACGGCGTGCTGGAGGTTTCGCCCGCCCGCGAGATCGTCTGGCAGATCGGCCAGCGCGACCTGCCCGGCATCGTGCTCGCGTGGGTGACGCAGGTCGAGCGGCGGCCGAACGGCAACACGATCCTGGTCAACTGCCATGCGGGCCCCGAGCAGCCGCAGATCATCGAGGTCACGCCCGACAAGCGCGTGGCGTGGTCGTTCCGCGACTTCACCACGTTCGGCAACGCGCTGCCGGTCGCGGTGGTAATCGACCCCTGACGGCGCAGCGTCACCTCGGCGGCGGCAGCACCAGGCCTCCCGCCGGGGAGGCGGGGGCCGCAGGTGGGGCCGCAGCCGGTTCGCCGAACACCGCCTCGAGCCCGCGGCCGATGCCGTCCTTGATCACCGCCTCCGCGGTGTTTTCCACGATCCGTCCAAGGATCGAGTCGAGGGCGGCCGCGTCGAACTGCGGCTTCGCCACCGTGCCCTTGAGGGGCACGACCAAGGGTGTGCGAAACAGCGTGCCCAGCACCGGCGTCCGGCCCACGATGTCGCCCCGCAGCGACACCTCGAGCCGCATGTCGAGCCCGCCATCCTCGCCCACGCTGCCCTGCGACCGCACCATGAGCTGGCCCGAATCCATCACCAGTCCATCGTGCGCGAGACGACGGCCGGCCAGTCGCACCCGCACGGGCTCCGGCCGCACCCGCATCAGCACCGCCTTGTCGCCGAACGCAAACCGTGGATCGACGACGCTCTGCAGCTTGACGAGCAGGTTCACCAGCGGCTGCACGCCCGGCGCGGGCGTGACTTCGAGCTGGTCGAAGGTGAGCTGGCCGGCAAGCTCGCCCCCGAACGCGTCGCCCACCGGCAGCCTGGCTCCAGCGAGATCGACGCTCACCGCACCGGAGGCGTGGGTCGCGTGGCCGAGGACCGGCGAGAGCCAGCCGGCGATCCGCTGGCAGGCCTGCGCCGAGAGCGTCACGTGGTCGACGAGGCGGCCGGGAGGGATGACGAGCTCACCGGGCGCCGGCGTGAGCCGCACCCAGGGAGCTCCGCGAAGCCTGCCGCCGGCCACCGCCAGATCGAAGGGGCCGAGGGCGAGCTGTCCTTCGAGAAGCCGCAGCGGCAGTTCGCCGGCCGCCACGGGAAATCCCTCGACATCGCCGCCCGCCCACGAGGCCGTGGTATCGATGGCGAGCGCCTGCCAGCGGTCGATCGGCGGCGGCGCGATCACGCTCGCGGGCCTCGTGATCTGGACCGCGAGATTCGGCTCGGCGGTCGCTCCCCGGGTCGCGGTGAGCCAGTCGGCCGGGAGTTGGACCGTGTCGGGTGTCGACCCGCCGCCGGCTGCGGGGGCAGCCACGACCGCCGGCTCCGCCAGCGGCACGCGGAGCGAGAATGGCCGGCTGTCGGACCCGGCCAGGCTGATGCGGCCGCCGGTCCACGGCGCGATCAACCGCGAGATCTGCTGCCAGTCGTAGGCGGCGGTTCCCTCGAGCGCCACCATGCGGCGCGACGACCAGTCGTCGATCCGGCCGCGGGCGGCGACCGCCAGTGTCGATGATTCCACCGCAAGCCGCTCAACCACGAGATGGTCGGCCAACCCGCCGCCGGCCGAACGCGGGCGGGTGATCTCGACGGCAGCCGAAAGCCGGGGCTCCTGCCAGACGGGCACGACGGCCTTTCCGGCCCGGCCCGCGACGGAGAGCTGGCTGCCGGTCGCCTCGACGAGAAGGTTCGAGCCCGACTGCGAATCGATGATCTCGATGGTGCCCCAGCCGCGGCCCGATGTCGGCCAGGCTGAGGCCGTCGTCGCCGTCACGAGCCACGGCTCCACGCGGCCGAGATCGGCCTGCCACTGCACACGCCCCCGCAGCCGTTCCAGCAGCGTCGGGCCCGCGGCGGAAGGAAGCACTGCCAGGCCGCCGGTGCGGAGCGAGACACTCGTCGACAGCAGCTCGCCCGTCGAAACGTCGATCCGACCCGTTCGGCCGTCGATCCGGCCCGCCGAGGTGACGACCACCCGAGGCTCGGCGATCTCCCGCCCGGCACGGCGGGCGACGAGCTTTTCAATCTCCCCGCCCGCCCGCTGCCATTGCCAGCCGTCACCGTGCGGCACGGCCTCGGCGGCAGCCTTGATCGCTCCCTCCAGTTCGAGGCCGGCGGGCAGCTCGAGCACGAATGCCAGCCGGGGCTGCCAGCGGCCGAGCTGGCCCACGATGCTGACCACGGCCTTCGTGTCGGTCGCATTCGCCGCCGGCCGGATCCACGCCACCGAGTCGTCGGCGGCGAACCCCGCGACCGCCGGCAGGTCGACGATCGCCCCGCCGTCAATGCCGAGTTCCAAGCGGTCGTCTTCCGCGGCGACGACGATCCGGCCGGTGTCGATGGCGGCCACGCCCGACATCAGGCTGCCGTGAGCCTCGACATCGATGATGAGCGTCCGGTCGCGCCACGGCAGCCGCCCGGGCACCGAAACCTCGACGCCCTCACAGCCCATCGCGAGCGACATGGCTCCCACGCCCGGGCCGTGGCCGACGGCGGTGACGTCGAGCTTCCCCCGGCAGGTGCCCGTCGCGGTGGCGTTGGCCGTGTCGACCAGGTGGGAACACTCCGCGAGCAGGCGGCCGAGATCAGCCTGCCACTGCAGGCCGAACGCCGCCGGGGTGCCGGATGCCGTCGCCTCCACGGCCTGCGACACGAGCTTCGCCTCCTCGATGCGAAGCCGCTCGCCGCGGCCGGCGGCACACCGGCCGCGAACCCACGCGGTGAATGGCTCCGGCCAGGAGAGCAGCCCCCCGCCGTCGGCAGCCGCGGCCGGTTCCGCGGACGCCCGCACCGCGGCGAGGTCGCGGGCCTTCGCCCGCACCTCGAGGATCCGGTCGCCGCCGTCGCCGCGGGATACGGCGGCGAGCTCGAGCACGCCGCCGGTGACGCGCACGCCGGGGCGGATCGCCAGACCTGCGGGCAGCGCCGTCGCGGCCGCAGCGAGGTCGACGTCGACCGACACGGCGAAGTCGTCGCCGACAAGCTCCTCAACCCAGCTCACGGCAGGGCCGGCAGGCAGGCGAAACGTGCCGTTCGCCCGCGCCCGCGCGGCGCCCGACGAGGCCTCCAGCCGTCGCACGGAGACCGCAGCATCCTCGAACGAGATGTCGAACGGCAGCGAACAGTGATCGAGCGCGAATCGCTCCTCGAGGCTGACCGCGTCGCAGACGGCGAGGCGGTCGACGGTCGCGGCGCCGGAGACGTGCCGGCCGGACGCGTCGACCGAAAGGTCGAGCGTCAGATCGGCGATCCCATCCACGACCACCGGCAGCCCGAACCGCGTGGCGACCACGCTCGACCCGCCGAGCGGCAGCCGATGCGTGGCCACGGTGATCGTCCGCCCGCCGTCGGCGGCTGCGGGCGGAGACGACAGCGACCACCCGCCCTCGCGGACGAGCACCGCGGCGGCCGCGGCCGGGATCGAAGCGCGGTCGAGCCGCACCGGCTCGTCGACCGGCGGCGGCGTGGGCGGCCGCGCGGCGGCGGCGCCATCGGCATGCCGCAGCCGGCCCGCGGCGGTCCAGCCGGCGACCGACCCGTCGGGCAGGAGCGAGCCTGCCGCAATCAGGTCGGAGAGCCTCCAGGTCACCTTGTGCACGCTGTCCGCCAGCTGGACTGCTCCGTCGAGAATCTCCAGTTCCACCGCCACCGCACGGCTCGTCGCGGCGATCCACGGCGCGAGGATGTCCTCGAGGGAACTGCCGTCGCTCCGCACCTCGACGAGCACCTCCGGACCGACGAGCCGCACCGTGCCGAGCGCCCGCGGCTCGACGAGGAGCCGCAGCAGGCCGCGGTCGAGCCTGACCAGCGGCACGAAGGCGGCCGCCGTGCCGAAGCGGTCCCGCAGCACCACGTCGCGGTACTCGATGCCGCCGAGCCACCGCCACGTGGCGGCTCCGCTGGTGATGCTGCCGTCGATGCCCGCGAAGGCGAAGGCGAGCGGACGATCGCGAAGCGGTGTGTGGACGACGACCTGCGGGGCGAACCAGCCGGTGGCGGCGACCGCGGCACCGACGACGACGAGGGCGACCTTCCAGCGGCGCCGGGGCCGCGAAGCCGCACCGTGACCGGAGTGTCGCCTCGCCATGCGGCGGAGTATAGGAGCGGCCCCTCAGTGGTCAGAAGGCGGGATTCCCCGGGATTCGAACCGCGGCAGGTCGGCGGGCACGTCGAGATCGAGGAAGGAATCGAGTGCCGGATCGGCGGCCGTGAGGTCGGCTTCCGGGATGAGCCGCACCGCGGCCGGCTCCCGCGCGGCGAGGTCGTCGAGGACGGCCCGCGGCCCGCGGCCGGTGGCGGCGAGCCCGGCGATCGTGTCGGCGAGGTCGCAGGTGATCGCCGCAGTGAGCACCTGCGGATGCCCGCCGATGATCGGCACCACGAACCGGGCCTTCGATGCCAGGGCCGTCGCAAGGATCAGCCGCACCACCTCGGGCCGCAGGAGGGGAAGGTCACACGCCGCCACGAACGCCCACCGCGGCCGGGGCCGAAGAAGGGCCGCGGCGGCTAGGCCATCCCGGAGGGCGGCGAGCGGGCCCGCGTGGGACGCGGCATCGCGGACGATCTCCACATCGGCGTCGACCGGCGGCAGTGGCTGGCCTTCGGCGGCGACCACGAGCACCCGGGGCACGACCGCGCGGATGGCGCGGCAGACGCGGCCGAGGGAGGATTCGCCTCCCAGGATCACCGCCGCCTTGCCGCCCGGGCCAAGCCCCAGGGGCCCGAGCCGCTCCGACATGCCGCCGGCGAGCACGATCCCGATCGCGTCCGGCACGCGGCCGCCGCTCATGCCGCGACCCATTCCCGCAGCCGCTCGAGATCCCTCCGCAGCCGGGCCACCAGATCCGCGCCCGCGCCGAGTCCGCCGTATTCGTGATGCTGGCTGATCGGCCCGGAGAATCCCGTGGTCCTGAGCCAGCCAAAGAACGACTTCTGGACCACACCCTCGCCGAGCGGACACCAGCGAAGCTTCTGGCCGCCGTCGCTCCGCTCCCAGAAGAAGTCCTTGCAGAACACGGCGACGAGCCGGTCGGCCATCAGCCGCGCGTGCAGCGGCCAGGCGAGCCCGCCCTCGACGGTGGCGTGGGCGATGTCGAAGCAGCTGCCCACCTGCCGCGGGTCGATGCCGCAGAGCGCCTCGTGCAGGTCCCAGACAGCCGCGCCCACGTACTCCGCGCCGGAGTGGTTCTGATAGCCGGCTTGGAGGCCGAGATCACGGCACACCGCCGCCACGTCGACAAGCGCCGCATGCAACTCCGCCACCCGCTTCGTGGGATCGCAGTCCGCCGGATACTTCAGGAACCCGAGCCGCACCCTGGGGATTCCCGCCGCAGCGGTCGCCTCGAGCACCCGTCGCCCGGCCGCGTCGACCGCCACCACGCTGGTCGTCACGATCGACAGTTCCCGGCCACGGCGGCGGAGCGCCTCGACCATCCGGGGCAGGTCGTCCGCCACGCGGTCCGGCCGGATGTGGGTGGATGCGCCATCCCGGACCGCGACCTCCACGCCATCCCAGCCGACCTCGGCGACAAGGTCGGCGGTGTCGTCGAACGACAGGTGGGCAAACGGCTTCGTAAACCCTATCAGCGGCAGGCGCGGACGCTCCTCCGCGGTGGCGGACTCTCGGCCACAGGTCGTCGCCGCGACCATGGCCGCAGCCGAGGAACCGAGAAACGTCCGCCGCGACGACGCCTGCATCGGGCCGCTCCTGCCGCTCGAAAACCCGCCGCCCGCACCGCCGGCCGGCCTGCGGCACAGTCTACGCGGGATAGACTTTCGTCATGCCAGCCGCCGACGACGCATTTGCATCCTGCCCCGACCGCCGGGACACCGGCTCCGAGAAGTGGGACCGCTACGCCGGCCAAGACGTGGTGCCGGTGTGGGTGGCCGACATGGACTTTCGGGCGCCGGCCGAGGTGCTCGCCGCCATCCACGACCGCGTCGACCACGGCGTGTTCGGCTACACCCATGAGCCGCCCGGGTTTCGCGAGACGCTGGCGGGTCATCTCGCCCGCCGGCATGGCTGGGAGGTCGATCCCGGGCGGATCGTCGCCACGCCGGGCGTGGTCACCGGCCTGGCGATCACGGCGCGGCTGCTCGCCGACCACGGCGACGAAGTCCTCACGTTCACGCCCGTCTATCCGCCGTTTCTCACGCTGCCCGGCCTCGCCAATCGCCGCTGCATCCGCGTGCCACTGCTCCAGGAGCCGACGCGCTGGGCCATCGACTGGGATGCCGTCGCCGCAGCCGTGACGCCCCTTTCGCGGCTCCTCTGGCTCTGCCATCCCCACAATCCCACCGGCATGGTGTTTTGCCGCGACGATCTCGAGCGGCTCGCCGACTTCACCGCCCGCCACGGAATCACGGTGGTCAGCGACGAGATCTGGTCTGACCTGCTGCTCGATGACGAGCACGGCGGTCCGCGGCACGTGCCCTTCGCGAGCCTCGACCATCCGGCGGCCCGGGCGGCGATCACGCTCGTGGCGCCGTCGAAGACCTGGAACCTCGCCGGCCTCGGCTGTGCGGCGGCGATCCTGCCCGACGCGGCCCTGGCCCGCCGCTTTCGGCTCGCGGGTGGCGGGCTGGTGCCGATGGTCAATCCGCTCGGCTACGCGGCGGCGATCGCGGCCTGGCGCCATGGCGATCCCTGGCGGCGGCGGCTCGTCGACCTGCTGCGTCATCACCGCACGCTCGTGCAGGAGGCGGTCGACGGCATCCCGGGCCTGTCGTGCATCCCGGCCGAGGCGACCTATCTCGCCTGGATCGACTGCCGCGGCACCGGCGCCGGTGATCCACAGGCGGCCTGCGAGGCGGCGGGCCTGGGACCCTCCGACGGCCGTGACTTCGGCGCAGCGGGCTTCATCCGCCTCAACGTGGCCTGCCCCACCGACAGGCTCGTCGAGGCGCTCACCCGGCTCCGGCGGGCGTTTCCGTCGGCGTGAGCCGCCTCACCCGCGCGTCCAGGCGTGATCGACGTACCGCCACGGCCGCCCCTCGGGCGCCGCGTCGCGGACGATCTCGGGCAGGCGGCTCTCCGTCCAGCCGTCGTAGCAGACCCGGCGGGCGAAGCGGAGCATCGTCCAGGGAAACCCCACGGCCGAGAAGAAGGGCGGGCCGGCCGACGGCCATGGACCCCCGTGCTGCATCGAGGGCACCACGCCGAGCCCCGTCGGCATGCGGTTCTCGATGATCCGGCCGGCACGGGCGATGAGCAGCGGCGCGACGGCCTCGAAGGCGGCATCGTCGCGGCCGTCGAGGGCCGCGTAGATGCTGGCGCCGAGCGACCCCTCGACGCGGCCCACCGCCGCCTCGAGCTCGGCACGCGAGCCGCACGTCACCAGGAGCGTGGCGTTGCCGAACGCCTCCACCAGGAAGGCCTCGGGCTGCGCGACGAGTTCGCGGCCGCTCACCTCCAGGAGCACCGGCGCGTGGCTGGCCGGCCCGGCCGCCGCGGCCGTTCCCGCCAGCAGCCGCGCGCCCCGCGCCTCGAGGCCACGGATCGCCGCCACGAGCCGGTCGCAGCCCGCCGTGCCGAGGAGCACCTGCGGGCCCAGCGCGGCGAACTTCCCGGCCACGAGCTCGATGAAGCCGCGACCGGCGGCATCGCCCACCAGAAACACCACGCCCGGCTTCGTGCAGAACTGGCCCGCGGAGCCGGTCACGCTCGCCGTGAGCTCGTCGGCGATCGTGCCAGCCCGCTCGGCGAGCGCACCGGGGAGGAGCACGACCGGATTCACGCTCCCCATCTCCACCCAGATCACGCGGCCCGCGGCGCTCGCCGCGCGAAAGAGCCGCTCGCCCGCCGTCTGGCTGCCGGTGAAGCCCGTGGCTCCGACGCGGGTGTCGGCCACGAGCCGTTCGCCGGCGGCGGGCTCGAGACCGTGCAGCAGCTGCACCGTGCCCGCGGGCAGGCCCGTCTCGGCGAGGGCCGCGCGGGCCTCCTCCGCGGCGAGTCTCGACACCGTCGGATGCCCCGGATGGGCCTTGGCGATCACCGGGTTGCCGGCCGCGATGGCGGCGGCGAAGTCGCCGCCCGTGACGGCGCCGTAGGCAAACGGAAAGTTCGCCGGCGGAAACACCACGACGGGACCGAGGCCGCAGGCCGCAGCCCGGATGTTTTTTGCATGGTCGATCATCGCCATCCGCCACGTGCCCTCGCGGCAGCTGGCCGCCGCCTGCCGCAGCTGGTCGAGCGTCCGCGGCATCTCCACGTCGGCGAGCCTGGGCTTCACCGCGAGGCCCGTCTCGGCGTGTGCCGCCGCCACCAGGTCGGCGGCCCGCGTCTCCAGCCGCACCGCATACCGCTCCAGAAAGGCCGCCAGCCGCGCCGCCGGCAGCGTCGCCAGGTCGCGGGCCGCGGTGCCTGCGGCATCGAGCGCGGTATCGATGTCGGCCCAGTCGCTCACCGGCCAGACGGTGCCGCGATCACCGCCCGTCGCCGGATCGATCGCCCGGTAGGTCGCGACGACGGTGGCGGGCCGCCATGCACCCGCGACGAGAATCGGCTCGGCTGCTGACATCGGCGAAGGCTCCGTGGACGTGACCGGGCGCGGGCGCCGGACGGAAGGCGGCCTGAGTCTAGCGGCCGGCCCGCCTTGCGACCGTCCGCCAAAGCCCGACAATGACCGCCACCTCCAGGACGCCCGCATGCGCCACGCCCCGATCGATCCCGCGCTGTTCATCGCCAACCGCCGCCGGCTCGTGCAGCAGCTGCCTTCGGGCAGCGTGGCGATCCTGCACGCCGCCGACATCCTGCCCACCAACGGCGACGGCACCCTGCGCATGCAACCGGCCGGCGACCTGTTCTGGGCGAGCGGAATCGAGCAGGAGGAGAGCGTCCTCGTGCTCGCCCCTTCGGCCACCGATCCCGCAAGTCGCGAAATCCTCTTTATCCGTCAGCCGAACGAGCACCTCGCCACCTGGGAGGGCGACAAGCTCACCAAGGACCGGGCGACACAGATCTCGGGGGTCGCGCGGGTGCGGTGGACGACCGATCTGCCGGCGGCCATCCATGCGCTGCTCTGCGAATCGACGGCGGTGTTCCTCAACGCCAACGAGCACGAACGGGCCGTGATCGAGGTGGAGGGCCGCGACACGCGGATGGCCCGCCGGCTCATGAACCAGTATCCGCTCCAGCGCTTCGAGCGGCTGGCCCCGATCCTGCGGCGGCTCCGGGCGGTGAAGACGCCCGCCGAGGTGGCGCTC
>JBJTQP010000276.1:0-13121 GCA_046075685.1 Planctomycetaceae bacterium
GGCTTCATCGCTACTATGAGGCGATCCGACTTCTCCTCCAGCATCGGACCCGAGTCGTTGCCTTCTTGGGCCCTACCGTCTCCGGACCGGAGGAGATCTCTTGGAGTAAGGATGAATGACTTCTCGCCGCCACCGCCCCCACTACCGTCCTGCCGCGATTGGATACCGGGTGTCGCGTTGAGTCGCACGCTTGCCCAGGCAGGCCGGCCTTACGGGGGTTCACTTGCGTTCGGGACTGCGATTCGCCTCGGGCTTCCATCCCACACGCCCTCACGGGAAAGACCTCCGCTGTGCAATGCCAGCCTCGGTCTCGTGCAGCTGCCTCCGGCTTCTGGTTGCCTCCAACAGGCCCCATAAAGGACTCTCACCTTCTGTCATTCATCCATGTCCAACGCACGACGTTCGCGTCGGGCATCCTGCCCGACGCTCACTCGGATGCCGCCATCGCTTCGCCCTCGTGGCTTCGCTTGGCGTCATACGCCGGCTCTCGGGCACGGGCAGCCGCTCGCTGAGATTCTCGTAGCCGCGGGCTTGCAGCCTGCGGAATCCGGCCGGCCGCGGTGCTAACCGACGCGCGAGGATCATGTGGAGTCCGTATGAGTGCCGGTCAGCGGACCAGCATCCGCACCGCTTGAAACTGGGGATGGGCTGCCGTGTGGCACCACTCGAAGAGCACCGCCTCGGTGGTGGTCACCACGACACCCGCGGCCTCCAGGCGACGAAGCGCCACGTCGCGGTCGAGCGCATGCCGCGACGAGACGGCGTCGACGGCGACGAACACGCCGTAGCCCTCGGCGAGCAGATCGAGTGCCGTCTGCGTCACGCAGACGTGGGTCTCCAGGCCGCAGAGCACCACCTGCACGACGCCCGTCGGGATCGCCGTGGCGAAACCCTCGGCGCCGCAGCAACTGAACGTGAGCTTCTCGAGCGGTGCCGGCAGCAGGCCGGCCAGTTCCGGCACCGTGCCGCCAAGCCCCTTGCGGTACTGCTCGGTGACCACCGTCGGCACCCCCAGCAGGCGGGCCGCCTCGGCCAATCGCCGGCAGCGGTCCACGACCAGGCCGCCGTCGAGCACGGCGGGCACGAGCCGCTCCTGCACGTCAACCACGCAGAGCATCGATCGCGGAGCCGAGAGCCGCATGCCATGCACCTCAGGGCGTCGCGGTGGTCCGACCCGTCGCTGCCGATGCCGTGGCGAGGTCGCCGCTCGCGCCGGCCGGCAACGAACGCAGCCGCACGATCTTGGCCGCGGCGGTCGGCTCCCCCGGCTGCTCCCGGCCCGGGGCCGATCCAAACCGGACGATCCGCTCCGCTCCATCGGTCAGTTCCCAGACGCGGCGGCCATCGACAGCCGCGGGGCGGCATCCGCTCAGGCCGAGGTCCTTCCAATCGGGACCGACGGCCGCGGCGACGGCCGCGGCCTCGTCGACCGCCGGATCGCCCCATGGAAACCCCACGGCACCCTGGGGGCTCGACGACACGCCCGTGACCCGCGGGTAGGCGGCGGCCGCCTCCGCCGTGAAGTCGTCACTGGGCAGGACCACGCCCTCCGCGTCGATCGCCAGCATGCCGCCGGGCACCGCCACCATCGCCACCGGCTCCCGACACCGAAGCGTCACGTCGGCGGCCGCCGGATGCCGCATCCGGACCGAGACCACTTCCCGGACCCACGGGTGCATGGCGAAGGCTCGCGCCAGGCGACGCACCAGTTCCGGGTCGTCGAGCGGCACGCCTCCATCGAGGCTCGCATCCCGCAACGCCTCACCCTTCACGTCGGCCCGCACCCAGGGGGCCACCCCGTCGACCGCGATGCCGTCGGGATGCAGGACCAGATCAGGCGTGGCCCGGGCCCGGTCGCCGAGCCTCGTCCAGGCCGCCCAGCCAAGGGCCACGGCGGCCACGACGAAGACGATGGACCCCAGGCCCGCGCGATGCTCGTCGAGCGCGGCGGCGACCCTGCCCGGCGCCGCCTCGCCGGGGGCGGCATCGCGACGGCGCGGCGGCTGGAGCGGGACGCCGGGCGGCACGGCCTCACCAGACCTCGATCTGCGGAGCCAGTTCCACGCCGAGCTTCTCACGCACCCGCGACCGCACCGTCTCGATGAGCGTGCGGACGTCGTCCGCGGAGCAGTGGGGCCCCGCCACCACGAAGTTGGCATGCGTGGAAAAGACGCTGGCGTCGCCGGCCCGCAGGTCGCGGGCGCCGGCCTGCGTGACCAGCGACTCCGCCGTCATGCCGAGCGGATCCTTGAACATCATCGCCACGGTCCGCGTGCCGCCGGGCTGCTGGGAGCGGCCCACGATCCACTGCTTCTGCATGCGCTTGGTGAGCAGCGCCGGATCGTCCTCGTCGAGTTCGAGACGGCAGCCCACGATGATGCAGTCGTCGAGGTTGCTCCACCGAGACTCGAAGGCGAGCCGCGAACGGTCGCGGACCTCGACGCTGCCGTCGGCAAGCATCACGGTGACCTCGGCCACGCGTTCGCCGATGTCGCCACCGTGGCCACCGGCATTGCCCGCCAGCGCGCCGCCCACGGTGCCCGGGATGTCGACGAGCGTCTCGATGCCGCTCAGGCCGGCCTGGACGGCCGCCGAGACCACGTGCACGAGCTTCGCGCCGGCGCCTGCCGTGATGGTGGGCCGCTGCACGTCGATCCCGCAGAAGGCCGCCGCGGAAAGCCGCACCACCATGCCCTCGTAGCCCCCGGCCGGCACGAGCACGTTGGAGCCGCCGCCGAGCACGCGGAGCGGGATGTGCCGCTCGTGGCAACGGCGGGCGACGCGGGCCAGCGCGTCGATGTCGATCGGCTCGCAAAACCAGCTCGCCCCGCCGCCGAGGCCGAGCCAGGTGTGATGCGCGAGCGGTTCGTGCTGCGAGACGGCGACGCCGAGGTCGTCAAAGGGCGACCCGGCCTCGGAACCGGCTGCCGGGTGGGCGGGCTGCTTCATCGCGTGTGTCCCTGAAATCGTCTGTCCCTGACATCGACCGCCACGGCGGCCAACGGGAGGATTGTGCCTCAGCCCGCGGCGCGGCGTCCACAACACCGGGCACCGCGGCCGTTCCCCGTGCCGGCGACGGTCAGGCGGCGCGGCGGGGTGCGAAGGTCGATCCGGCCGGATGCGCCAGCTGCAGCCAGCCGTCCACGAGGGCCGCCAGGCCGGAGGGATCAGGCCCCGGCGAGCCACGACGCGGCGGCACGCCGAGCACGACGGCACAGTCTCCCTTCCGCAGGCCGCCGAGCAGCCGATCGAGCCTCGCATAGGCCGCCACGTCGGCCGGCGTGGGATCGGCGGCCGCGATGGTTGCGGGCACGCGGAGACAGGCGTCGCTCCAGCGGGCGACGCGGTGGGCAAACCCGCGACCGGCCAGTCGACGCGCCAGGCGGTCGTCGGCGACGACAATCAGGCGGCCGCGGGTGAGCCGCCGGAGGCTGGCCAGCGACGCGGCCACCGCATGCATGCTGGTGGGCGTGTCGATGAACACCGCGGCATCCTGCCCGCGATCGATGCGCTCGAGCCGGCCGGGCACGGCGCCGGCGGCTTCGATGCCCCGGGCCGCCGCCTGGAGATCGACTCCGTGCCGCACGGCGATGGCGGCGGCGGTCACGGCGTCGCGGACGAACGGCACGGTCGGGGTGTCGACCGCGATCGGCACCACCTGCCCGCCGGCGGCGAGCAGGAACGAGCGGCCCGCCAGGCTGCCGCCGAGGCTCCGGGCATGCACGTCGGCCGCGGAATCGAGGCCGGCGGACACGACCGTCCGCCCGTCGGGGAGGGCGGCGGCGATCCGCCGTCGCCATGACGACGCGAGATCCGTCACGAGGCAGCCGTCGTCGACGAGCGTGTCGATCACGCGGCTGACGATGCCCCGATACGCCCGTGGCGTGGCGTGGTGCTCCAGATGCGCGGCGGCAAGGCTGGTCACGGCCACGGTGTGCGACTCCATGCCGGCGGTCGCGTGCCGAGCCAGCATCCCGCTCGACACCTCGAGCACGACGTGCGAGCAGCCGGCCGACACGAGGCGGGCGAGCGTGGTGGCCAGCGCTCCGGGCGCGGCGAGGTCGATGGTGGCCGGCTCGCCATCGTCGGGCCCGAGGCAGCCCAGGTCTGACAGCACGCCGACCCGGTGACCGGCCTCGACCAGCGCCGCGGCGGCAAGCCACGCGGTCGTCGTCTTGCCGCTGGTGCCGGCCACCGCGATCACCCGCGTCTCCCGCGACGGGTCACCGGCCAGCGCATGGCAGAGTCGCCCGTGGGCCCAGGATGCGTCGGGCACGAGGCACAGCGGCACGCCGCCGGTGGGCACCATGCGTTCGGCGACCACGGCCGTCGCACCGCGGGACAGCGCCAGCGGCACGGATTCATGGCCGTCGCCAGCCGACGTGGTGCGGGCCACGAACACGTCGCCCGGTCGGCATTCCGTCGCCTCATCGCGGCACGCGGTGGCATCGATCCCGTCGCAGCCGATGAACCTGGCCACCGGCAGCACCCGCCCGAGAGACACCAGCCGCCCGTGATTTCCCCTGGCATCGACCATGTCGACCTCCCTGTCGGATCATCTCAGCGGGGCGACGAGAGCCGTCCCCGCCCGCGACACGTTCATCCATGAACATGTCGGCAGCGGATTGTCGATGGGCCGCGATTCCGGTCAAGGCGGTTTTCAGGCGGACTGCCCCTCCCGGCTCGGCATCCCCCTCCCCTCATTCGCAGTCAGCCTGTCTTGCCCGGACGAGCCGCCATCCGCTAGCGTTCCCGCGGCGCTCGAGCCGGCGCCGGTGCGCGGGCGGTGACGACCGGAGGGTTCGCAGATGGTGGTTCGATCCAACGTGTCGACCGCGGCGGCGGTGCTCTGGATCGACGGGCCGGATGCGGCCGAGGAACTTGCGCTGGCACGGGCATGGATCGCCGCCCAGGTGGACGTGCTCGACGCACCGTCCGTTGCCGCCGCCATCGCCACACCGCCGGCCGCGTTCGCCGACCGCTCGCCCGCCGCGATTCTCGTCGCGGCCGCCGCCCCGGCGTCACCGCGGCTCGCCGACTGCATCGCGATCTCGCGCCGCTGGCCCCTGGCGCCCGTGGTATCCGTGGCCGCGACGCTCGTCGAGGGCCGCCGCCGCAGCGGCCCCCATCTTCAGGGCATCGAGGAGATTGCCTGGAACGAGCTCCCAGGCCGCATGGCATGGTGGCTGCGCGACCGCGGCGACGGCGTTCCCGGCACCCTCGGCATGCCTGCGACGGCCCGTCGCGACGAGCGGATGCTGGAGGCGGCCCGCCGCATCGCGGAAGCGCCTCCCCCGCGCAGCGGCCGGATTGTGGTGGCCGCACCGCATCCGCTCGATGCCGAGGGGCTCGCCGACCTCGTCGCGGCCACGGGCCACGAGGTCGTCGCCCGCCACGTCGGCCGGCCGCCCATCGATCATCAGGCCGACGCCGTCGTCTGGGACACCGGACTCCTCGGCGACGCCCAGATCACCTGGCTTGGCATGACGGTCGCCAATCGCCCCGACGCCCCCGTCGTCCTGCTCGATGCATTCCCCCGCGCCGACACGGCGCGGCTGGCTGTTCATGCAGGCGCCGCCGCGGTGCTGGGCCGTCCGGTTTCGCTCGAATCGCTCTCCGGGGTTTTGCACGCTGCGGCGGCCCGCCTGTGATTGACTCGGGCGCCCGCGGCCTCTACCTGTCCATGTGAAAGACCGCTCCCCGGCGTCTGCCCACGTGGCCGACCGGCGGAAACCGCGCGGGGAGTCCGTTCCACAGTCTGCGACATGGTCCGCATGCACAACCGCCCGAGTCCCCTGCTCTGCTGGACGGCGATCGGCCTGGCGGCCCTCCCGGGGTGTGCCCATGTCACCACACGGCCCCTCTCCGCCAGCGTGCCCGCCCTCGCGGCCACGCTCGCAGCGCCGGCGGGGGAGGCCGACCTCCCGACCCGTTCCGAGGTCACCGCGGGCCAGCTGGTGATCCACGCCGACTTTCCCGTCGCCGGCCAGCACCGCCTCGTCCGCGAACTCGACGGCCTGCGGGTCGATGTCAGCCAGGAGCTCGGCCTGCCGGTCTCCGACGAGCCGGTGCACCTGTATCTCTTCGAGACCACGGACCGCTACGACGCCTTCGTGGCCAGGCGGTATCCGTCGTTTCCCGCCCGCCGGGCGTTCTTCGTCGAGACCGACACGTCGCTCTCGGTGTTCGCCGCCTGGCAGGATCGCATCGCCGAGGATCTTCGCCACGAGACGACCCACGGCTACGTGCATGCGGTCGTGCCGGCCGTGCCGCTCTGGCTCGACGAGGGCATCGCCGAATACTTCGAAACCCCGCGAAGCGATGGCGGCCTGCACCGGGGTCACGTCGCCCATCTCGCCGGGCGGCTGATCGAGGGCACGTGGCGGCCCGACCTCGACCGCCTCCAGGCCCTGCAGTCGGCCGGCGAGATGTCGCAGGATCACTACGCCGAAGCCTGGTGCTGGGTGCACTGGATGCTCCACTCGACGCCCGCCCGCCGGAAGCTGCTGCAGGACTACCTCGCCGACGTCCGTCGGGACCCGGCGACGGCGTCGCTGGCCGAGAGGCTGCGGCATGATCCCGCCGTGGCGGGCGACGCCCCGGCGGAACTTCGCGGCCATCTCGCCGGCCTCGGCGGCGTGACGCTCGAACGCTGATCCCGCGGTGCGCATCCGGTTCCGCGGCCCGGGCCGGCCGGCAGGTCAGGGACGGCGAAACACGGTGCCGTGCGCCGTGGCCTCGAATCCGAGCCGAAAGAACAGCTTGATCGCAGACTCGTTGGCCTCCGAAACGTGCGTCTCCGCCACCGCCACGCCCTCCTGCGCGAGGTCGTGGAAGGCCTCGGCCAGCAGGTAGTTGGCATAGCCCCGCCGCCGGTGCCCGCCGCCGACCTCCACGTGCATGAGGCCGGTGGCATGCACTCCCCACGAGGTCGCCAAGGGCTGCATGTCCCAGAACGTGCCCACGCCGACCAGGGCCTCCGCCTCGTCCCGCAGCTCGTACCGCCGCAGCGCCAGGCCCGTGGTGGTCGCCGCCTCCCACCAGGTGCGGCGGGCCGGCTCGTCGATCACCCGCAGCGTGGTCGCCCGTCGCACCGCGATCAGGTGCCGGCTCACCGGCGGCCTGAACCCCGCGAGCGCCCGCCGCATGACGGCGATCCGCTCCGCCTCGAGGTATCCGGCCCGGCGAAACGTGCCCTGCATGCAGGGCGACGAGTCGAGGATGCCGGGCACGTCGGCCCCGCCGTAGAGGCCCAGGTAGCAGCCGCCCAGACGGGGAGTGCCGCCGCCGTAGAGCGTCACCGCGCCGCGGCGGACGAGGTAGTCCTCGCAGCGGGCGAGCAGCCCGGCGGCGATCTCGTCATGCCGTTCGTGCGGCACCACCACCACCAGCATCGTGGTGCCCGCCGACGTGTCGATGGCCGAGCGGTCGGCGTTCGGACCGAAGGCCGCATGGGCAAAGCCGACCACCCGGTCGTCGTCGCTCGCGACGATCAGGCCCTCGCGGTCGAAGAACGGCTTCGAGAACACGCAGGCCTCGAGCCAGGCCGACGTCATCGGCTGAAACCCGCAGGGACCCAGATCCGCCGCCCGCCAGACGTCGGCGAGGCGGGGCGGATCGTCGTTGCGAAAACAGCGGTAGGCGATCATGGCCGGGGCCCCGCGCCGTCCGCCGGGGCCAGCCGCACCTCGATCATGCCGTCGCGGGTCCGCACCTCGTGGACCGCCTGCCGCACCGTCGCCGAGACCCGATGGCGGCCGGTGGTCACGTCGAACTGCCAGCCGTGCCACGGGCAGGTGAGCACCTCGCCGCAGAGCATGCCGGTGCCGAGGGGACCGCCCTGGTGCGGGCACAGGCCGTCGATCGCGTGCAGCGTGCCGCCGACGTTGGCCACGGCCACCATGCGTTCGCCGGCCACCCGCTCGATGCTCGCGCCGGGCGGACAGTCCGCGGCGGCGGCGACGGGAATCCAGTCTGGCATGGCGGCGGGCACCACGGGCGGGGGCCCCGGCCGTCCACGTCAGGCAGCCGGCCGGGGCCTCGCCTTTTTAGCCTTTCCGGGCTCGCCCCGCCATCGGCGATGCACCCACCAGTACTGCGCCGGCTCGCGGCGGACGGCCCCCTCCAAGAGCGTCGTGTACCACTGCGAGAGGCTCGTGAGATCGGCGGTCTCGGGCCCGCCGGCCGCGGGGTCGGCGATGCCCTCCACCCGCAGGTCGTAGTCGAACAGGCCGCGGCGCCTCGTCGCCGAGCAGACCATCACCGGGGCCGATGCCGACAGGGCGAACACCCCGATCGCCTTGTGCACGCTCGCCGGCCGACCGAAAAACTCGACCCAGCAGCCCTTCGGCCCCGCGGCTTGGTCGCCGAGCAGGCCGATGGCGCCGTGTTCGTCGAGCACCTGGGCCACGTCGGGCGCGCTGCCCTTCTTGGGCAGGATGCGCTGGCCGCGCGACTCGCGGAAGTCGGTCACGAACCGGTCGAGCAGCGGGTTGTCGAGTTCCCGGGCCACCGAGAAGATTCTCAGCCCGAACAGGCCGAAGAGGTAGGCCGCGAGCTCGAAGTTGCCGTAGTGCCCCGAGAGGATCACCTTGGGCCGATCGAGCCACAGCGTGCGGACGATCTCCTCCATCCCGTGGATGCGGAGGTGCTTCCGCCACGTCGTCTTGTGGATCACGCGGTTGGCATGCGCGATCTCCACGACCATCAGCAGGAGATGCTCCCACATCCCGCGGGCCGTCTCCCGTCGCTCCTCGGCCGTCATCCCGGGAAACGCCAGGCGGAGGTTGTCGCGCACCACGTTCCGCCGGATCCGCAGCCGGTGTGCGAGCAGGCCGGCGAGCCGGCGTGCAGCCCCCTCGCAGAGCGGCCGGGGCAGCGACTGGATCACGCAGATCGCCACCCGCACCGCGACGTACACGAGCGGATCGAGGCAGCGGGCGGCAAGCGATCGCTTCGACACGAATCGGCTTCCAGAACGGCGGGCGGACCAACGGGACCGGAGGCGGAGTGTCGCGAAGCCGGCCGGCCCGGGCCAGAGCGGTTTTCGGCCGCGGGGGCGGGCCTGTCAGCCGCAGCAGGCGAGCGACCGCCCGGCGAGCAGCAGGAACACGCTCACCGCGTTGAACATCCCGTGGAGGAGCACGCAGGGCACGATCGATCCGGTCCGCTCCGCGATCCGGCCGAGCAGGAGCGCCAGGGCGAACAGCGGCACGAAGGCCATGCCCTGCCCCGCGTGGGCGGCGGCGAAGGCGATCGACGAGAGCGCGACGGCCACACCGGCCTCGCCGGCGAAGTGTTTCTCCAGCCAGCCCTGGAGGATCCGCCGAAAGAAGAACTCCTCCGCCAGCGGGGCGACGACGATCGCCGACACCGCCACCAGCATGGCCGCGGCCCACCCGCGATCGGCGCTGAGGAAGTCGATGATCGGATGCTCGTACCGCACCACGGCGTTGAGGCCGGCGGCGAGCAGCAGCAGCGGCAGCACGACGAGCGCGAGGCTCCGCACCGCCAGGGCGAGATCGCCGGCGTGCGGGCGGAACCCCAGCATGCCGCGATCCGCGCCGCGAAACCGCAGCCAGGCCACGCCGGCCAGCAGCGCGCCCAGCGAGAGCACCGCATTGCCCACCAGACGGGTGACGGGGGCCCGATCCGGGCCCCCCGCCTCGGTCATCGCCGTCGCGCCCAGCAGGTAGAGCACCACCACCACCGCCACGTCGCCCGCGTCCCAGCACACTTCCTCGTGCGGTCGCGGCGGAATCAGGGGCAGACCGGCCCGCACCTGCCTCGCGCACCACGCCGCCGCAGTGATGAATGCCACCAGGGACGAGGCGAGCACGAGCACCTGCGGCCAGGCGATCGCCAGGTCCGGGATCGCCGCCTCGCTCATCGCGTCACCAGCGGCCGCGCAGCGATCACGTATTCGACCCCCGACCAGATCGTGGCGGCCACGGCCGCCCACGAGGCCCACGTCGCGAGGTCCGCGATCGTCGTGCCGCCGACCGAGCATCCCGGCCAGGCCCGGTCGGCCAGCACCAGCGCCACGGCCAGGCACTGCACCACCATCTTGATCTTGCCCGACCAGGCGGCCGAGAAATCGTGTCCCGCCTTCTCCATCTCGGCGCGGATCGCGGTCACGAGCAGTTCCCGCACCACCACCACGACCGCCATCCACGGGGCGATCGCCGTGCCGGCCGCCGCCAGGAGCACGTAGGCCCCGCAGACGATCACCTTGTCGACGAGGGGGTCGAAGATCCTGCCGAGGCGGCTCACCTGGCCGAATCGCCGGGCGTACCAGCCGTCGAGCCAGTCGGTGGAGGCCGCCACCACGAACAGCCAGAAGGCGGGCACGGGCCGCCCCCGCTCCACGGCCGCGAAGAACACCATCGCCAGCACGAGCCGGGCCAGCGAGAGCACGTTCGGCACGGTCAGGATGCGGTCGCTCGCCACCCTCAGCCCTCCGCCGGCACGGCGGCGAGGTCGTAGCCGCTGGCTGCCACCACCTCGACGGGAAGGATGCAGCCCGTGAGGGCCGCCGCGGGTGACGTTCCCGGGGCCGTGACGTAGACCGCACAATCGATGTCGGGGGCGTCGGCCCGCGACCGGGCCAGCCAGACGTCGTCCCGCTCCCCGCTGGGGCCGTCGACGATCACGTCGATCACGCGGCCGACCTGCCGCCGGGCGTGGTCATGGGCGATCCCCTGCTGCGCCTGCATCAGTTCCTCGCGGCGGGCCGCCTTCTCCTCCTCGGGCAGGTGACCGTCGAGCCGGGCGGCCGGCGTGTCGGGCTCCAGCGAATATGTGAACACGCCGACCCGCTCGAACTTCCAGCGGCGGACGAAGTCGACCATCTCCAGAAACTGTCCGCGGGTTTCGCCCGGAAACCCCGTGATGAAGGTGGTTCGGAGCACGAGGTCGGGAATCCGCTCGCGGAGCTTCCCCAGCAGGTCCTCGGTCGCGCCCCTGTTGACGCGCCGCTGCATCCGCTTGAGCACCGCATCGCTGGCGTGCTGCAGCGGCATGTCGAGGTACGGGAGGATCTTCCTGCTTCCGGCAATCTTCTCGATGAGCCGATCCGTGAAGAAGATCGGGTACAGATACATCAGACGGATCCACGCGATCCCCTCGATTCTCTCCAGCTCATCGAGCAGCTCCACCAGCCGCGGCTCGCCGTAGAGGTCCATGCCGTAATACGTCGTGTCCTGGGCGACGATCACCAACTCCTTCACGCCGTCGGCCGCCAGCTCCCGGGCCTCGCGGACAACCTCCTCGATCGGCTTCGTCGCGTGCTTGCCCCGCATCTTCGGAATCGCGCAGAACGTGCACGTCCGGTCGCATCCCTCCGAAATCTTGAGGTAGGCCATGTGCCGCGGCGTGACCCGCATCCGGCCGGTGTCGTCGAGCGGCCGGGCCGGAGCCGGCCGAAAGACGCTCCGCTGATCGCCGAGGCCGCCGATCAGCCGCTCGGCCGCCTTGGCGATCTCGTCGCGGGAGAAGACGCCGATCACGGCGTCGAGCCCGGGAAGCTCCTCCAGCAGGCCCTCCTTCTGCCGCTCGGCGAGGCACCCCGACACGATCACGCCCCGCGTGCCGCCCCGCTGCTTGAGGTCGAGCATCTCGTGGATCGCGCCGTACGACTCGGCCCGCGAGGCGTCGATGAAGGCACAGGTGTTGACGATCACCAGATCGGAGCCCGCGGGCTCAGCCACCAGCTGCCAGCCGTCCTCCCGCAGGAGTCCGAGCATCCGCTCGCCGTCGACGAGGTTCTTCGGGCAGCCGAGGCTCACCATGGCGAACGTGCCACGGCACGTCGCGGGGTCGACCGGGGGCACGGCGACCGCCGGCGGCGCCCCCACGCCGCAGTCCCCTCCGGCGGCATCAACGATCGGCAGGCGGTGCATGTCAGGCCCGCTCCGCGATCAGTTTGTCGAGCTCCGCCCGCAGCCGGGGGAGGATCGCGTCGTAGGGAAAGGCGCCGAGCTCGGTGCTGCGGCGCTTGAGATTCACGTGCGTCGGGCCGCACCACAGGCCGAGGTCGGCGTCGTCGGTCTCACCCGGGCCGTTCACGCGGCAGCCCATCACCGCGATCGTGATCGCGTGATCCTTGGCATATGAGGTCATCGCCTTGACCTCCTTGGCGAGCTCGATGAAGGCCTCGTTCTCCACCCGGGAGCAGCTGGGGCAGGAGATGATGTTGAGCGACGAGAGCCCGTAGTCGACCACGCTCCGCACCCGGCCGGCGGCGATGTCGGCGAGGATCGCGTTCGCCGCCGCGATCTCCTCGGGCTTGTCGGCGTTGGGCACGGTGAGCGACACGCGGACGGTGTCGCCGATGCCCCGCGAGATCAGCTGCTCGAAGGCGATCCGCGTCTTGATGATGCCGTCGGGAGGCATGCCCGCCTCGGTCACGCCGAGGTGCAGCGGCACGTCGGGCCGCTGTTCGGCAAACCGGCGGTTCACCTCGATCACCTTCTGGGGATCCGAATCCTTCAGCGACACGACGTAGCGGGTGAAGCCGATCGCATC
Organism: Planctomycetaceae bacterium; assembly: GCA_046075685.1. Taxonomy (GTDB): domain Bacteria; phylum Planctomycetota; class Planctomycetia; order Pirellulales; family UBA1268; genus QWPN01. The sequence goes on from JBJTQP010000276.1 coordinate 12,526, forward strand.
CAGCAGCTCGCAGTGCTCGAGGGCGCTGGCGAGCATCGGCCCGAGCGAATCGTCCTCCGCAAACTGCTCCTTCTTGGCCGGATCGACGCTGCCGCAGTTCACGCCCACGCGGAGGGCGCAGTCGTGCTCCCCAGCCACGCCGGCGATGAACCGCACCTTCTCCTGCCAGGGCTTCGCGGGCTCGTGGTGGTAGAGGTGGCCGGGGTTGTAGCGGAGCTTGTCGACGTGGGGGGCCACGTCGAGGGCAAGGCGGTAGTTCTCCTGGAGGTCGATCGCCAGGTTGGCGGGCGTGCCTGCCCGGATGGCCTGGAGCGCGGCGGCATCCTTCTTGGAGTCGACGGCGATCCGCACCACGCCGGCGCCGGCCGCGTGCAGGGCGTTGGCCTGCTCCACCGTGGCCGCCACGTCCTGCGTGTGGGTGGCCGTCATGCTCTGCGCCGCGATCGGATGGCCCGCTCCGATCGTGATGCCGCCGATCTGCACCGCCCGCGTGGGGTTTCGCTTCAGTTCCACCACGTCCGCTCCTCGTCCGCAGGCTCGTGCCGCCGGATCCATTCCGGCGGCCGACACCCGTCAAAACGATAGCAGACCTGACC
>JBJTQP010000277.1:0-20223 GCA_046075685.1 Planctomycetaceae bacterium
CGACGTCGGGCTCGACACCGCGGGCCGCGAGCACGCGGTCGATCTCATGACGGATGACGAGGTCGGGATCGAAGCCGACCATCGCACGGCCGTGGAGCGCGGCGAGCGGCACGGCGTCGCGGCCGGCGAACGCTTGTGCCAGGTCTGCCTCCGTCGCGCCGGCGACGTGCCAGATCGGGATCCGGTGCCCCCACCAGAGCTGACGACTCACCGGCCAGTCACGCTTCTCGGAGAGCCAGTCGAGGTAGCTCTTCGCGTACCGCTCGGGAATGATCCGCACCTGGCCCGATGTCACGGCATCGAGGGCCGGCTGCGCGAGTTCGTCCATGCGGATGAACCACTGGTCGGCGAGATAGGGCTCGATCGGCGTCTTCGAGCGGTCGGAGTGCGCGAGGTCGATGACGCGGTCCTCGACCTGCACGAGTTGGCCCGCGGCCTCGAGATCGGCCACGACCTTCTCCCTGGCCTTCTTGCTCGTCAAGCCCCGATAGGGCCCCGCCTCGGCGTTGAGCGTGCCGTCGGGATTGAGGATGGTGATCATCGGCAGCGACCGCCGGCGGCCGACGTCGTAGTCGTTGGGATCGTGGGCGGGCGTGATCTTCACGCACCCCGAGCCCAGCTCCGGCTTGGCCCACTCGTCCGCGACGAGCGGAATCGCGCGTCCGAGCAGCGGCAGCCGCACCTGCCGGCCCGCCGCGGCCATCGCCGCCAGCGTCTCGAGGTGCGGGAGCAGGTCGCGGCGGCGGGTGGCGAGTTCCTCGAGCGCCGCGTCGATCTCAGGATGCTCCTTCGCCGACGCCACGGCCCGCTTCTCGCGGAGCGCCGCCGCGGCGGCGTCAAGGGCGCGGGCAGGCGCGGGGTGCACCGCCACCGCGGTGTCGCCGAGGAGCGTCTCGGGCCGCGTGGTGGCCACCGTGATGCTCGCGGGCTCGCCGGCGCCCGGCTCGATGACGTCGTAGCGGATGTGCCAGAAGTGCCCCTTGACCTCCTCGTGAAACACCTCGTCGTCGCTCACGGCGGTCTGCAGGAACGTATCCCAGTTGACGAGCCGCTTGCCGCGGCGGACGACACCCCGGCGAAACAGCCGGAAGAACGCCTCGCGGACGGCGGCGGCGCACTGCTCGTCGAGCGTGAACCGCGTGCGGTCCCAGTCGCAGCTCGCCCCCAGGTCGCGAAGCTGGCCGAGGATTCGTTTCTCGTACTGCTCCTTCCAGGCCCAGATGCGGGCCACGAGCTGCTCGCGGCCGAGGTCGTGCCGCGAGAGCTTCTCCTCCTCCAGGAGCCGGCGCTCGACCACGGCCTGCGTGGCGATGCCGGCATGGTCGGTGCCCGGCATCCACAGGGTCAGGAAGCCCTGCATCCGCCGCGTCCGCACGAGCACGTCCTGGAGCGTGTTGTTGAGCGCATGGCCGAGGTGGAGCGCGCCGGTCACGTTCGGGGGCGGAATCACGATCGAGTACGTGGGCCGGGCGTCGCCGGGGGCGGGCGGCTCGGCGTGCCAGGCACGGGCGGCGTCCCAGATCTCGCGGCAGCGGGCCTGGGCGGCCCGGTGGTCATAATGCTTCGGCAGGTCGTGCATGGAGGCTCCTCGACAGGCCCCACATTCTGCCCACGTCGCGGGATTCCCGCCACGTCACTCGGGCGAGCGCACGAGTTTGAAGATCCCCTGACCCGTGGGCGTCGACGTGCACACGTAGAGCTCCCCGTCGGCGTCCGCGCCGAAGCCGAAGATCGGCAGGCCGCTCCATGCGAGGGCGTGGTTGGCGGTCGCGCGGCCGGCGTCGTCGACCGTCAGGGCCCAGAGCCGGCCCGAGACGAAGTCGCCGTACACGTAGCGACCCGCGAGTTCGGGAATCGCCGTGCCGCGGTAGACGCGGCCCCCGGTCACCGACTTTCCCACCTGGTGGTCATACTCCCAGACCGGCTCCACCAGCGGCCCCGCCGCCGCCTGGGAGCCGAACTGCTTCGTTCCCTCCTTCACGCTCCAGCCGTAGTTGCCCCCCTTCACGACCAGGTCGATCTCCTCCCAGAGATCCTGGCCGACGTCCGCGGCCCAGAGCCGGCCCGTCGGCGGATCGAAGGCGAGTTGCCAGGGGTTGCGAAACCCGCAGGCGAAGATTTCTCCGCGCCCGCCCGCGCGGGTCGCAAACGGGTTGTCCGCAGGGATGGCATACCCGCGGCCATCCGTCCGCTGATCCACGTCGAGCCGCAGGATCTTCCCGAACAGCACGTCCAGCCGCTGGCCGTGCCCCAGCGGATCGTTGCGGCTGCCGCCGTCGCCGAGCCCCACGTACAGGAACCCGTCGGGGCCGAAGGCGATCGAGCCGCCGTTGTGATTCCAGAACGGCTGCTCGACCTCGAGCACCACCTCGGCCGTCGCCGGATCGGCCCGGTCGGGATCGGCCTGCGACGCACGGAACCGCGTCACGTGCTGCATCCGCTTCTCGCCCTTCACGCTCTGGCAGACGAAGAACTCGCCGTTCTCCCGAAACCGCGGATGGAAGGCGAGCCCCAGGAGGCCCTCCTCGTTCCACGTGGTCCATGCCGCGGTGCCGGCGCGGAGATCGAGGAACAGCTTCGCCTCCTTCGCGCCCGGTGCGATCACGTGGATCATGCCGCTCTGATCGGGCACGAACAGCCGGCCGCTGCCGTCGCCGGCCGGCGTCACGAGCAGGGGGCGGAGCGGCCGCGCGGGCTTGCCGTCGACGGCATCGGGCGACCAGCCTTCCCAGACGATGCCCGGAAACGCCGGCACCGCCGCCACGGGCAGGGTGCCGTCGTCGGCCCACGGCGCCGGAGTCCCGGCGGAGAGCGGCCGGATCTTGATCGAGCGAAACGCCACCTCGTGGCCGTGATCCTGCAGGCAGATGCGGCCGCGGGCAGCCTTCCCGAAGCCGGGAAACGCGGCGAACTTGCTCTGCGCCACCCGCTCATCCCATTCCTTCGAGCCGATCGTGAACCGCTCGTAGACGCAGCCGTTCATGCACACCTCGCACCCGGCCCCGGATATGCGGATGTCGAGGTGGTTCCACTCGCCGGCCGGCCGCGTGGCATCGAGGATCTCCGGAGGATCGAGGCCGGCCGCCTGTTCCATCTGCCGCGCCCACGCAGCGTTCACGGGCTTGTAGAGCTCATAGAGCCAGCCGGCCCGTTGCGGATCGACGGCCCGCGCGTTGTCGATGATCTGCACCTCCGGACCCGAGTGCCACGGCTTCGGGGCGTCCTCCGTGACCCGCACCATCACGCCGCTGTTGCCCCCGGGCGAGATCCGGTAGTCGAGCTGCAGTTCGAAGTCGCCGAACTCGTCCACCGTCACGATGTCGCCGGCACCCGCACCGCTGCGGACGAGGGCGCCGTCCTCGACCGTCCAGCCGGGCGAGATCCCCTCGCGGCCGTAGCCGCGGAAGCCCGTGGTGGTGCGGCCGTCGAACAGGAGCCGCCAGCCGCCCCGCCGCTCCGCCTCGGTGAGCGTGTTGAAGCCCGTGTCGCCCCGGGCGGGATGCGAGCCGACCACGGGCATCGCCAGGAGCGCCGCCACCACAACGAGGAGCCGCCGCATCGTCACCTCCGCGACAGGAAATGGTGGAACGAGTCGGCCAGGGCAAGCCAGCTCGCCTCGATCACGTTCTCGCTCACGCCCACCGTGCCCCAGACCGACTCCCCGTCGGTGCTCTCGATCGAGACCCGCACCTTGGCGGCCGTGCCCTCCTGAGCGTTGATCACCCGCACCTTGTAGTCGAGAAGGTGCATCCGGTCGAGGACGGGATAGGCGGCGGCGAGCGCCTTGCGGAGCGCGGCGTCGAGGGCGTTGACGGGGCCGTCGCCCTCCGCGACCTCGTGCCGCACGTCTCCGCCCACCCGGAGTTTGACCGTCGCCTCCGTCCGCACGTCGCCTCCGCCGCCGTCGCGGCTCTCCACGGCGACGTTGTAGGCCACCCGCTCGAACGCCGGCCGGAAGCTGCCGGCGCAGCGGTCGACGAGCAGGTCGAACGACGCTCCGGCCGCCTCGAACTGCCAGCCCTCGTTCTCCAGCCGGCAGACCTCGGCCAGCACCGCGTCGAGCACGCGCCGGTCGTCCTTCACGTCGGACCGCTTCACCAGGGCCGCGATGTTGGACCGGCCCGAGAGTTCGCTGACCAGGATGCGCCGCGAGTTGCCGACCGACTCGGGCGCGATGTGCTCATAGGACTCCGTCGCCTTGGCGATCGCATGCACGTGCATGCCGCCTTTGTGGGCGAAGGCGCTCGCCCCCACGAACGGCTGGCCCGCGCGATACGACATGTTGGCCGTCTCGTAGACGAACCGCGAGAGCTCCGTGAGGTGGGCGGTGCCGGTGCCGCCGAGCACGGCATGGCCCGGCAGCTTGAGGGCCAGGTTCGCCACCACCGAGATCAGGTCGGCGTTGCCGCACCGCTCGCCGAGGCCGTTGATCGTGCCCTGCACCTGCACGGCGCCGGCCTGCACCGCGGCCAGCGAGTTGGCCACGGCGAGGTCGCAGTCGTTGTGGCAGTGGATGGCGACGGGCGCGGGCACGCCGGCTGCCGCCAGCGCCGCGGCCGCCTCGCGGACCAGCCGCGCGACCTCGTCGGGAAGGGTGCCGCCGTTGGTGTCGCAGAGCACGATCCGCGTGGCCCCGGCCCGCGCCGCCGCGGCGATCGTGGCGGCGGCGTACTCGGCGTCGAGCTTCCAGCCGTCGAAGAAGTGCTCGGCGTCGTAGAACACCTCCCGGCCCGCCGCGTGCAGATGGGCGACCGTGTCGGCGATCATGGCCAGGTTTTCCTCCCGGCTCACGCCGAGCACCTCTGCCACGTGGAAGGCCGAAGTCTTGCCCACGATCGTGACCACCGGCGTGGCGGCGTCGAGCAGCGCCCGCATGCCCGGATCCTCGGCGGCCGTCATGCCCCGGCGGCGGGTCATGCCGAAGGCGCAGACCCGCGACCGCGTCAGCGACATCTCCCGCACCCGGGCGAAGTACTGCGCGTCCTTTGGATTCGAGAGCGGATAGCCGCCTTCGATGAAGTCGACGCCGGCCTCGTCGAGCCGCCGGGTGATGGCCAGCTTGTCTTCGAGCGAGAAGTTCACGCCCTCGCCCTGCGAGCCGTCGCGGAGGGTGGTGTCGTAGATCTCGATGGAACGCACGGCGGGCACGGACGATGGCGGGGGCTGCGGATGGATCGGACGCCGGAGAGCCCGTAAGCGTAGTCGGATCAGGGCGGGTTCGGAACCGATCTCGCGGAGAGCCTCGGTTTTCCGCGCGGCCCGCCGACGCACCGGGGCTACCCGGCCGCGCATCGTCGTGCCGCCACGCCGATGGTCTCCGCGTCAACCGCTGGGCACGATCGCCCGGCGGACGGCGCGGTCCCAGCCGCGCTGGCCGGTGGGCCGCGGGCTCGGCCACAGGCCGGATCCCATTTCCACCATGCCGTGGTGCGTGTTGTAATCGCCGAGCAGGTTCAGGAACGGCACCGCGTCGAAGGCGTCGGCGCCGCGGACGCCGGTGCCGCTCCAACGGCCGGTGGCCAGCAGTTCCAGCGCCACCACCGGGCAGACCGCCGTCTGCCAGAGCACGGCCTGCGAGCCCCACTGCCGCATCGTCGTCTCGTTGTCGGCCACGTGGTAGAGGTAGACCTCCCGGGGCCGGCCGTCGTACTTGCCCTTGACCCAGGTGCCGGCGCACGTCCTGCCATGCATCAGGTGGCCCAGCTTCGCCGGGTTGGGCAGCACGGCCGCGAGCACGTCCCGCGGCGCCACCGACACGTCGCCGACCCGGATCTTCTGCTTGCTGTCGAGCCCCAGGTAGGCGAAGGTCTTGAGCCAGTCGATGAACTCCGCCCCCAGCGCGTATTTGAAGGTCACGCGGTTGCAGTCGATCTCCCGCGGGATCAGCACCACCTCCTCGTGCTCGACGTTCACGCACTCCTGCGGGCCGATCCCGGCGGGGAAGTGGAAGATCTCCGGCTCGCTGAAGCATTCCGTCGTGAACAGGCCGCGGCCCTTCTCCCACACCAGCGGCGGGTTGAGGGTCTCCTCGATCGTGGTCCAGATCGAGAACGTGGGGGCGAACTCGAAGCCGTCGATCGAGAGGTTGGAGCCGTCGCGGACGCCGATCTCGTCGATCGCATCGAAGAGGTGGTCGGCGGCGTAGCGGGCAAAGACGTCGCTCAGGCCCGGCTCGACGCCCATGCCCACGAGGGCGAGCAGGCCCGCGTCGCGCCAGGCCTGGTCCGCGGCGAGCTGGCCGGCCCCGAGCGGCTCGCCCACCTCGTCGTAGGGCTGCGTCGGGTGCGGTCCGCTGAGATTCATCGCCAGGTCGAGGTAGTTGCAGCGGGCGGCGAACGCGGCCGCGAAGATCGGCTCGTTGATCCGCGGGTCGCAGGCATTGACGATCACGTCGGCCTTCACGCTGCGGGCGAGTTCCACCACCTTGTCCTGGTCGGTGGCGTCGATCACCGCGGTGGAGAACCGCCGGGGATCATCGAGCTCCGTGACCACGGCCTCGACCCGCTGCCGGCTGACGTCCGCGAGCACGAAGCGGTCGAAGAACGTGCGGGTCTCGGCGATCGAGGCCATCGACGCGCCCACTCCGCCGGCACCGATCACGAGAATGGTTTTCACGGGAATTCTTCCGGAGGCAGGGGTCGGGGGGGCATCAGGCGGGCTCAGACCATGATGCATCCTATCCATCATCATCGGCCGCCGTGTGGCCGCAGCGGCGGGCCCGCGGTATCCTACAGATGGGAGTGGACATCATGCCCCAGCACCGCAACTTCATCGGTGGCGAGTGGGTCGCGGCCGCAGCCACCCGCGACGTCGTGAATCCGGCCACGGGCGCGGTGATCGCCACCGTCGCCGAGTCGACAGCCGCCGACGTGACGCTGGCCGTGCGGGCGGCACGGGAGGCGTTCGACTCGGGGCCCTGGCGATCCGCCACGGCCCAGTCGCGGGGGCGGATCCTGTTCGCGATGGCCGGGCTCCTTCGCGGGCATGCCGCCCGGTTCGCCGAGATCGAGACGCGGAACTGCGGCAAGCCGATCGTCGAGAGCGAGATGGATGTCCAGGATGCGGCCACGTGCCTGGAGTACTACGGCGGGCTGGCCACCAAGATCCACGGCGAGACGCTGCCCGTGCCCGACAACGCGCTCAACCTCACGCTCAAGGAGCCGGTGGGCGTGGTGGCGCTGATCGTGCCGTGGAATTACCCGCTGCTCCTCGCGATGTGGAAGCTGGGGCCGGCGCTCGCGGCCGGGTGCACGATCGTGCTCAAGCCGGCCGAGCAGACGCCCCTCTCGATGCTCGAGTTCGCCCGGCTCGTCGGCGCACACGTCCCCGACCTGCCGCCGGGCGTGCTCAACATCGTCACCGGTGACGGCCCGGTCGCCGGCCGGGCGCTCGTGGAATCGATGGAGGTCGACAAGATCGCCTTCACCGGCGGCACCGAGACCGGCCGCGAGGTGCTCCACGGCGTCGCCCGCTCGAACCTCAAGAAGGTGTCGCTCGAACTCGGCGGCAAGTCGCCCAACATCTTCTTCGCCGACTGCGACCTCGACGCGGCCACCGACGGCGCCCTGTTCGGGGTGTTCATCAACCAGGGAGAGGTCTGCTCCGCCGGCTCGCGGGTGCTCGTGCAGCGGGAGATCGCCGCGGAGTTCGTGGCCCGGATGAAGCACAAGACGGCCCGCATCCGGCTCGGCGACCCGCTCGACCGGGCCACGAAGATGGGGCCGGTGGTGAGCCGCGAGCACATGGAGCGGGTGCTCGCCGCGATCGACCGCGGCAGGGCGGAGGCCCGCCTCGTGGCGGGCGGCGGACGGGCCGCCGCCCTGCCCGCCGGCTTTTTCGTGGAGCCGACGATCTTCGAGAGCGACAACGCGGCCTGGATCGCCCGCGAGGAGATCTTCGGGCCCGTGGTCACCGTGATCCCGTTCCGCGACGAGGCCGAGGCGGTGCAGATCGCCAACGACACTCCCTACGGCCTGGCGGCCGCCGTCTGGTCGCGCGACATCTTCCGCTGCCTGCGGGTCGTGAAGGCGGTGCGGGCCGGGATCGTGTGGGTCAACACCATGCAGCCCTGCTACGTGGAGTCGCCCTGGGGCGGCTACAAGCAGAGCGGCCACGGCCGCGAGATGAGCCTCCAGGGCCAGGAAGAGTTCCTGGAGACGAAGCAGGTGCACATCAACCTCAGCGAGGCACCGCTGGCCTGGTACTGAGGGGCGGCGGCCACGGCCGCCGCGGGAGCATCCGCATGGCGAGCATCCAGATCCGCACGGCGATCCCCGGACCGCGTTCGCAGGCCCTGCTGGCACGCCGGCGGGCCGCGGTGTCGTCGAGCCCGTTCATGACCACGCCGCTGTTCGTGGAGCGGGCCGACGGGGCCACGCTCACCGACGTCGACGGCAACACGTTTCTGGACTTCGCGGGCGGCATCGGCACGGTCAACGTCGGCCACGCCCGGCCGGAGGTCGTGGCTGCCATCCGCGAGCAGGCCGGCCGCTACGTGCACACGTGCTTTAACGTGGCGATGTACGAGCCCTACGTGGCGGTCGCCGAGAAACTCAATGCGATCGTGCCCGCGGCGGGCCCGCGAAAGAGCGTGCTCTTCAACACCGGCGCCGAGGCGGTGGAAAACGCCGTCAAGATCGCCCGCCGGGTGACCGGCCGGCCGGGGGTGCTCACCTTCGAGCACGGCTTTGCGGGCCGCACCTACATGGCGCTCACGCTCACGAGCAAGGTGACTCCCTACAAGGCCGGCTTCGGGCCCTTCATGCCGGAGGTGCACCGGCTTCCCTATCCCTACTTCTATCGCAGCGGATTCCGCGACGAGCAGGCGTACGTCGAGCACCTGCTCGACGGCGTGCGGGAGTTCTTCCGCACGCATGTCGACCCGACGAGCATCGCCTGCCTGTGGATCGAGCTCGTGACGGGGGAGGGTGGCTTCCTGGTGGCTCCGCCACGGTACGTGCAGGGGCTGATGGCGATCTGCCGCGAGCACGGGATCCTGTTCATCGCCGACGAGATCCAGACCGGCTTCGGCCGCACGGGCACGATGTTCGCCACGGAGCAGGCCGGCATCGAGCCCGATCTGGTGACCGTGGCAAAGTCGATCGCCGGCGGCCTGCCGCTGTCGGCGGTGGTGGGCCGGGCCGACGTGCTCGACGGCGTGCAGGTGGGCGGCCTCGGCGGCACCTACTGCGGCAATCCCGTCGCCTGTGCCGCAGCCCTGGCGACGATCGAGGTCTACGAGCGGGAGCGGATCGTTGACCACGCCGCCGCCCTCGGGCGCCGGCTGCGCGGGCGGCTCGACGACTGGCGGGGTCGGTTTCCGTGCGTCGGCGACGTCCGCGGCCTGGGGGCGATGATGGCGGTGGAGTTGGTCGCCGACCGCGACAGCCGCCGGCCGGCCAAGGAGACGCTCGCGGCGCTCGTCGGCCGCTGCCTCGAGCGGGGCGTGATCCTCATGACCGCCGGGACCGCCGGCAACGTGCTGCGGTTCCTGTTTCCCCTGGTGATCACGCCAGAGCAGTTGGACGAGGGGCTCGACGTGATCGAGGCCGTCCTCGGCGACTGACGGGCTTGGCACCAGGGCCATCGCGCGATATCATAAAGTATGATGAAGGGTGGATCACTCACGTCCGACGCCGGAGACGCGACCCATCTGCGGGGTGGCCGCGGGTTTACCTTGGTCGAACTCCTCGTGGTGATCGCGATCATCGCCACCCTGATCGGCCTGCTGCTGCCGGCCGTGCAGAGCGCGCGGGAGTCGGCGCGACGGACCGAATGCCAGAACCGCCTGCGGCAGACCTGCCTGGCAGCGCTGGCCTACGAGAGCGCCAAGAAGACGCTGCCGCCGCGAAGGTATACGACCGCCGGCACCAACGCCTCGGGTGCCCCGGCCACCTTCCCCGGCCCCGGCGACAATGGCGCGCCGCCCCAGGTGCTGATCCTGCCCTACTACGAGGAGGCGGGCCGCTTCCAGTTGTTCGACCTCAACTACGACACCAACCTCGACACCCCGATCAAGCCCGGACTACCGGCGAAGGCCGGCGCGAACTCGAAGGCCCGCGAGCAGGACGTGACCTCGCTCCTCTGCCCGTCCGACAACTCCACCAAGTACGTGGCCGAGTGGGTGACCGGCCGCCCGATGGGCCGCGACAACTACTTCGCCTGCACCGGGGGCGCCGCCATGAAGGGCGGCACCGCGATCGACGGCATCTTCGCGATTCCCGACCCGGCTCCCGGCAAGGTGATGCAGGGCTACAAGCCCGCACAGGTCAGCGACGGCATGTCCAAGACAATCATGTTTGCCGAGGTCATGCGGGGCACGCTGTCGTGGAACGACACGGGGCAGTTCGACAACACCACGGCGTTCATGGCCTCAGGCGCGATCACGGGACCGCGGCTCGCGGACGGCCGGCGGCAGCCGGAGTGCATGCCGGGCGGGCAGCATCGCACCTCCAGCTACATCCGCTACACGGGGCATGAGTTTTATCGCGACATTCCCAACATGTTCATGATGACGACGACGCTTCCCGTCAACTGGAACCAGCGGGCGAACGCCCCGGAGCAGCAGAACTACAACTGCGGCGACGTCAGCTACCGCGTGGCGCACGTCTCGGCATCCAGCTATCACTCCGGCGGTGCGAACGTCGGGTTTGCCGACGGCGCCATCCGGTTCGTGGCCGAGAACGTGGAGTTCGAGGTCTGGCAGGCCGCCGGCAGCCGGGCGGGCGGTGAGTCTGCGATGCAGCCATGACACGTCCATGACAGCGCCATGACACATTCGCTCCGCCGCAGCCTGTCCGTGCCCGCCTGTGCCCTCGCGGTGCTGCTGGGATGCGGCCGGGGCCCGGCAGCGGTCGCCCCGCCGGCGCCCAACGACGGCCTGATCGATCTCCGCGAGATGCTGCGCCGGACGGCGGCCGCGGGCGAACCCGTGCCGAAGTCGCCGGCAGATCTGCGAATGCTCGACGCAGCGTACCCTGCCGCGGGAAGATTCATCGGCTCCGGTGCGATCGAGTATGCGTGGGGCGCACGGCTTGCCGACGGTCCCGACGCCGCCACGCGCGTTGTTGCGCACGAGAAGACGGCGGCCACCTCGGGAGGCTTCGTGCTGCTGCAGGATGGTTCGATCCGGCAGGTGACCGCCGGGGAGTTCAAGACGCTCGACAAGGCAAAGCCCTGAGCGAGCCCCGACGCCGGCAGGGAACGCCATCACGGGTGGTAGACTCCGGGGCATGCCCCGCCGCATGCCGCCGCTGTTTGTCGGGTTCGCCCTCGCCGCCGCCTCGGCGGCCGCCGCGGGCGTCGACTTCAACCGCGACGTCCGCCCGATCCTCTCCGAAAACTGCTTCTACTGTCACGGACAGGACGCGGCGAAGCGGGAGGCCGACCTGCGGCTCGACGTCCGTGACGCCGCGGTGGCGGCCCGGGCGATCGTGCCGGGCGAGCCGGGGGCCAGCAGCCTCCTCGAACGGATCAACTCCACCGATCCGGACGTGCTGATGCCGCCGCCGCACGCCAACCGGCGGCTGTCGGCGGAGCAGAAAACCCTGCTCGACCGCTGGATCCGCGAGGGGGCCGAGTACCGTCCCCATTGGGCCTACGTGCCGCCCGTGCGGCAGTCGCCGCCGGCCGTGCAGCACGCCGCCTGGCCGCGGAACGACCTCGACCGCTTCGTGCTGGCGAAGCTCGAGGAGGCGGGCCTCGAGCCGTCACCGGAGGCCGACCGGCCCACGCTGCTGCGGAGGCTGCACGCCGATCTCGTCGGCATCCCGCCGACGCCGGACGAGGTCGACGCCTTCGTGGCCGACACGGCGGCCGACGCCTATGACCGCGTGGTCGACCGGCTGCTCGCCAGCCCGCACTACGGGGAGCGGATGGCGCTGCCGTGGCTCGACGCCGCCCGCTACGCCGACTCCAACGGCTTCCAGCAGGATGGCGACACCTGGCAGTGGATGTGGCGCGACTGGGTGGTGAAGGCGCTCAACGACGACCTGCCGTTCGATCGGTTCTCGATCGAGCAGCTGGCCGGCGACCTGCTCCCCGACGCCACCGCCGAGCAGAAGATCGCCAGCGGCTTCAACCGCAATCACCTCCTCAATGGCGAGGGTGGAGCGATCCCGGAGGAGCAGCGGTTCAACAACCTGTTCGATCGCGTCGACACCACCTGCACGACGTGGCTGGCGGTCACGATGGCGTGCTGCCAGTGCCATGACCACAAGTACGACCCGTTCACGCGGCACGACTACTACGCGCTGCTCGACGCCTTCAACCGGGTGCCCGAATCGGGCACGCCGACCCGCTACTCCGCGCGGATCCGCGTGGCTCCGCCGGTGGTCGAAGTGCCCTCCGAGGCCGACGCCCGGCGGCTCGCCGAGCTCGAGGAGGCGCTGAAGGCGGGCGAGCGGGATTCGACGGCGGTGATCGACGCCGCCTTCGCGGCCTGGCGAAAGGGGCTGTTCGCCGACGGTGAGCCGGCCGACGCGGCGGACCTGCCCCGCGACCTGACGCCGCTGCTCCGCAAGCCCGAACAGGAGCGGAGCGACGACGAGAAGCGGAAGATCGACCGCAGCCTGCGGCAGGTCTTCGACGGCCGGGTGAAGGAATCGGTGATCAAGGGCCTGCCGCAGGTGGAGGCCTTCGAGCGGGCGCGGGCCGCCTACGAGGAGTTCAAGGGCGATCGAATCCCCCGGGTGATGGTGATGAGCGACGCCCAGCCCCGGGAGACGCGGCTGCTCGACCGGGGCGACTACCTCTCGCCGCAGGGCGACCCGGTCGCATTCGCGACGCCCGCCGCGCTCCCGCCGCTTCCGCCCGCTGCGCCGCGAAACCGGCTCGGCTTCGTCCGGTGGCTGTTCCTGCCGGAGCATCCCCTCACCGCCCGGGTGCAGGCCAACCGGATGTGGCAGCACTTCTTCGGCACCGGCATCGTCAAGACGCCGGAAGACATGGGCGTGCAGAGCGAGTATCCGCTCCACGGCCCGCTGCTCGACTGGCTGGCCGTGGAGTTTCGGGAGCGGGGCTGGAGCCAGAAGGCGATGCATCGGCTGCTGGTGACGTCGGCCGCCTACCGGCAGTCGAGCCGCGTGACGCCGGAGCACCTGGCGGAGGATCCCGAAAACCGCCTCCACGGCCGCGCCGCCCGCTTCCGCATGCCTGCGATGCTGCTCCGCGACGTGGCGCTCGCCGCCGCCGGGCTGCTCGACACGCGGGTCGGCGGGCCGCCGGTGTATCCCTATCAGCCCGACGCGATCTGGGAATCGCTGGCGATCACCAAGGAGCGCGACTTCACCTACCCCGCCTCTCACGGTCCCGACCTCCACCGCCGGAGCATCTACACGTTCTGGCGGCGGACCGTCAGCCCGGCCAACATGTTCGATGCCTCGAACCGGCAGACGTGCACCGTCCGCGCGGGCCGCACGTGCACGCCGCTGCACGCCCTCGTCACGCTCAACGACCCCACGTGGGTCGAAGCCGCCCGCGTGCTGGCCGACCGGAGCCTCGACGCGGCGGGCGATCTCGACGGCCGCCTCTCCCACGGCTTCCGCCGCGTGCTCGGCCGCCGGCCGACGGCCGCCGATCTCTCCGCCCTGAGGCTCATCCACGCGGGGCAGCTGTCGGCGTACCGCGACGACCGCCCCGCGGCCGAACGTCTTCTCGCGGTCGGCGAAGCGCCGCGGAACACGCAACGAGACGCCGTCGAGCATGCCGCCCTGACGGCGGCGTGCCTCGGGATCCTCAATCTCGACGAGGCGCTGACCCGTGAGTGACCTTCATCCGACGCCCGGTCATCCGCTGGCCGAGCAGGCGGCCCGCTTCACCCGCCGCCGCCTGCTGGGCGCCGCGGCGATGGGCGCGGGGCCGGTGGCCCTCGCCACGCTGCTCCACGGCGAGACCACGGCCAGCGCCGGGCAGCCGCGCACCGCCGGACTTCCCGGACTGCCGCACCACGAGCCACGGGCACGGCGGGTGGTGATGCTCTGGCAGGGGGGCGGCCCGAGCCACGTCGATCTCTTCGACCCGAAGCCGGCGCTCGTCGCCCGCGGCGGCGAGGACGTGCCGGCGAGCATCCGCGGGGCGACCCGCCTCTCCACCATGTCGAGCGGCTACGCGAAGTGGCCGGTGGTGTCGCCGCTCCGGCCGTTCCGCCGCCACGGCCGCGCGGGCATCGAGGTCAGCGAGTTGCTGCCGCGGATCGGCTCGCTCGCCGACGACCTGTGCCTCGTCCGCAGCCTGCACACCGAGTCGGTGAACCACGCCCCGGGGGTGACGTTCTTCATGACCGGCTCTCAGGTGCCCGGCCGTCCCAGCCTCGGGGCCTGGCTCGCCTACGGGCTCGGCTGCGAGACCGACGACCTGCCCGCCTTCGTGGTGATGACCTCGTCGGATCAGGGAAAGACCTGCGGCCAGCTGTTCTTCGACTACTACTGGGGCAGCGGATTCCTGCCCAGCCGGTTCCAGGGGGTGAAGTTTCGCAACGCGGGCGCGCCCGTTCCCTACCTCGCGGATCCCGAGGGCGTCAGCCGGGCCGCCAAGCGGTCGCTCCTCGACGGCATCGCGCGGATGAATGCCGACCACTTCGCCGCCGTCGGCGACCCGGAAATCGAAACCCGGATCGCACAGTACGAGATGGCCTTCCGCATGCAGGCGAGCGTTCCCGACCTCGTCGACTTTTCCGATGAGCCCCGCCACGTGCTCGACCGATACGGCCCCGACGTCCACACGCAGGGCAGTTACGCCCACAACTGCCTCGTGGCACGGCGGCTGCTGGAGCGCGGCACGCGGTTCGTGCAGCTGATGCACTCCGGCTGGGACCAGCACCAGAACCTGTTCACGCAGCTCGAGGTGCAGTGCCGCGACACGGACGGCCCGTCGGCGGCGCTCGTGGAGGATCTCAAGGATCGCGGGCTCCTCGACGACACGCTCGTGATCTGGGGCGGGGAGTTCGGCCGGACCCCGTTCGGGCAGGGCGACCCGGCGAACCCGAAGGGCCGCGACCACTTTGGCAGGGCGTTCTCGTGGTGGCTGGCGGGAGGCGGCGTGAAGGCGGGCCACGTGCACGGCGCGACGGACGACTACGCCTGGAACATCACGGCCGATCCGGTGCACGTCCATGACATGCAGGCCACCATCATGCACCTCGCCGGGGTCGACCACACGCGGCTCACCTACCGCTATCAGGGCCGCCAGTACCGCCTCACCGACGTGCACGGTCACGTCGTGACCGGGCTCTTCGCCTGACCGCGGCCGCGAGCCCGGCGGCGGTCACGACCAGCGCGGCCGACGCGGGCTCCGGCACGATCGTGACGATCTGCGAGCGATAGGCGGACAGGTCTGCGACGTAGGTCGCATCCCCGTAGATGGCGTTGGCGCCGGGGTCCGGCTGGCCGGAGTACCCGCCCACGGTGAGCATGATGCCCGCCAGTTCCCATGCGCTGCCGTTCTTGTGGAACACCCCGCCGCCGGAATCGCCGTAGGCGGCCTGGGCCTCGGTGGTCGCCGGACCGTAGTCGGTGAACGACGTGCCGAACATGAAGGTGTCGCCGAATCCGTCGTTGATCCAGAGCGCGGAGGCGGCGACGTTGTTGGTGCCCCAGCGCATCGACCGGCTGGAAAGCGTCTTGTAGCCCGCCGCGTTGCCGCCCGACGGCACCTCGGTCCATGTCCAGGGCGTGGTGCCCTGGTTCACGCTCCACTGCGTGAACGAGCCCCGGTCCCGGCCCGAGCCGATCATCGTCACGCTGCTGCCGTTGGTGGCCGTGGCCGATGCGATCGTCACGCCGGGCAGGCCGGGCGGCGTCGACGCGAGCCGGAACATGTACAGGTCCGCGGTCGCCGACTTTCCCGCCACGCCGTTGTTGGTGAGCGTCGTGCCCGAGCCGGCCAGCATGGCATACGTGCCGCCGTTGAGCACGATGCTGCCGCCGCCCACGTGCGCGGCCGTCAGCACCCAGTCGTTGCCCAGGTAGACGCCCGTGCCGATGCCCAGCGCACCCACGTTGGCCCAGCCCGGATCGTCCGTCGGCGCCGACGTGTTTCCGGTGCCGGTCAGCGTGTCGATCACGACCGCCCGCGCCGGGACCGCGACTGCGGCCATCCATCCGCCGACCGCCGCCACGACCGTCGCCATCATCCGCACGCGGCCGCCGGTGAAACCGTCGCTCATCATCGAACCTCCATGCGCCTGCTGGATCATTCACGCGGGCGGGCTGCGGGAAAAGTGCCGGCTCCTGAAAAGTGACGATTCGGGCAGCGGCAGGGACGAATCGGCGCAGGGTGGGACGAAACGGGCAGCGGCAGGGACGAATCCGCCGTCGCCGAGCGACGCCCGCACGGCCGGAGGCGGGCGGTCACATCGCCGACTCCCGCCTGAGACCCGGCGAGGTCGCGGTACACTCGGCTCCGGCGCCGCTGAACCACGCCTCCCGCTTCCGACACATCGCATGACTCCCGCCGACCTCCGGGCCGTCCTCTCCAGCGGGCTGCTCTCGTTCCCCGTCACCGACTTCACGGCCGGTGGAGACCTCGATCCCCGCGGCTACGCGGCGCGGCTGGAGTGGCTCGCCCCGTTCGGCGCCGCGGCGCTCTTCGCCGCCGGCGGCACCGGTGAGTTCTTCTCGCTCACTCCGCAGGACTACGCCGACGTGATCCGCGTCGCGGTGGCGACGTGCCGCGGCCGCGTGCCGATCGTCGCCGGGGCGGGCGGGGCGACGCGGGTCGCCATCGAGTGCGCCCGCACCGCCGAGCGGCTCGGCGCAGCCGGCGTGCTCCTGCTTCCGCACTACCTCACCGAGGCGCCGCAGGACGGCGTGGCCGCGCACGTCGAGGCCGTCTGCCGCAGCGTGGGCATCGGGGTGATCGTCTACAACCGCGGCCCATGCCGGCTCACCGCCGCCCATCTCGAACGGCTGGCGGAGCGGTGCCCGAACCTCGTCGGCTACAAGGACGGCCTCGGCGACATCGAGCTGATGGTCTCGATCCGCCGCCGGCTCGGCGACCGGCTCGCCTACCTCGGCGGCCTGCCGACGGCCGAGGTGTATGCGGCCGCCTACCGGGCGATGGGCGTGCCGGTCTACTCGTCGGCGGTCTTCAACTTCGTCCCCCGCACGGCGCTCGAGTTCCACCGGGCGCTCACCCTCGGCGACGAGGCCACGGTGGGCCGGCTGCTCGACGCCTTCTTCCTGCCCGTGGTCGAGCTTCGCGGCCGCTCGCCGGGGTATGCGGTGAGCCTGATCAAGGCCGGCTGCCGGATCGTGGGCCGCGACGCCGGCCCCGTGCGGCCGCCCCTGGTCGACCTGAAGCCCGACGAGGTCGAGCGGCTCGCCGTCGTCATCCACGCCCTCGGACCGCAGTCGTGACCGCCGTGTCCGATCCGCCGCTCGCCGCCGCGGTGGCCAAGGTTCGGCGCCGCGTGCTGCCCCTGTTCGTGGTCATGTTCGTCGTCAACTACCTCGACCGCGTGAACGTCGGCTTCATCAAGGAGCCGCTCGCCGCGACCCTGGGCATCGACGCGGCGGCGTTCGGGTTTGGCGCCGGCCTGTTCTTCATCGGCTACCTGATCTTCGAGGTGCCGTCCAACCTCGCGCTGGAGCGGTTCGGCAGCCGGATCTGGCTGGCGCGGATTGCCATCACCTGGGGCCTCGTCGCGGCGGGGCTGGCCTTCGCGCGGACCGCGTGGCAGTTTCACCTCGGCCGCTTCGTCCTCGGCGCCGCGGAGGCGGGCTTCTTTCCCGGCGTCGTGTACCACCTCACCCGCTGGCTGCCTCAGGCCGAACGGGGCAGGGCGATGGCGGTGTTTCTCTCGGGGTCGGCGGTCGCCGCGATCCTCTCGGGGCCCGTCGCCGGCCTCCTGATGCGGATCGAGGGGCTGGGCCTCGCCGGCTGGCAGTGGATGCTCGTCCTCGAGGGGCTCGCGTCCGTGGTGGTCGGCAGCGCGGCCGGCTGGTGGCTCGATTCGCACCCCCGCGACGCCGGCTGGCTGACGGCGGCCGAACGGGCCGCACTCGAGGCGGCCGTCGGGGCCACGCCGCCGGGCACTCGGCGGCCCCGGCTGGTCGATCTCGTCCGCGACCCGCAGGTGCCGTTGTTCTGCGGCATCTACTTTGCGATCCAGCTCACCATCTACGCCGTCACCTTCTGGCTGCCGACCATCATCCGCGCGCAGGGCGACCTTTCCGACCTCCGCGTCGGTCTGCTCAACTCCATTCCCTGGATCATCTCGATCGCGGGCATGCTCGCGGCCGCCCGGGCCGCCGACCGCTGGCCCTTCCAGCAGGCCTGGGTCGCGATCGCCCTGGCGGTGGCGGCCGCCGGCATGGTCATGGCCACCGCCGGCGGCCCCACGGTGGCCTATGCGGGCATCTGCTTCGCGGCACTCGGCTTCAAGTCGGCGGCGTCGCTGTTCTGGCCGATTCCCCAGGGCTATCTCGATCCGCGGCACGCCGCGGCCGGCATCGCCCTGGTCAACTCGGTCGGCAATCTCGGCGGCTTCGTGGCGCCGACGGCGTTCGGGCTCCTGGAAAAACACACCGGCTCGATCCGCGGCGGGCTCCTGGGACTGGCCGCCGCCTCGGCCGTCACGGCGGGGCTCGTGTTTCTGGCCCGCTGCCATCCCGCCCCCGCCGCCGCGGAGGCCCGCCTCTCATGACGTCGCTGTCCGAGATCGCCGCGGGCGATACGCCCGTCGTCACGTCGCTGACGGTCGTGCCCGTGGCGGGCCACGACAGCATGCTGCTCAACCTGAGCGGCGCCCACGGACCGTGCTTCACCCGCACCCTGGTCGTGGCGGAGGATTCGGCGGGCCACGTCGGCCTCGGCGAGGTGCCCGGGGGCGAGGCGATCCGCCGCACGATCGACGACGCCCGCGACCTCGTCGTCGGCCGGCGGACGGGCGCGACGGAGCAGGTGCTGGCCTCGGTCACGGCGGCGTTCGCCCACCGCGACGCGGGCGGCCGCGGCCTGCAGACCTACGACCAGCGGGTGGCGATTCACGCCGTGACCGGGATCGAGTCGGCCATGCTCGACCTGCTCGCCAGGCATGCCGGGCTGCCGGTTGCGGCGCTCCTCGGCGGCGGCGTCGTCCGCACCACCGTCCCGTTGCTCGGCTACCTGTTCTTCGTGGGCGACCGGCGACGGACCACGCGTCCCTACCGCGACGAGTCGGCATCGCCGATCGCATGGCATCGGCTCCGCAACGACGAGGCCGTCACCGCCGAGGCGGTCGTGCGGCAGGCCGAAGCCGTCTGCGACCGCTACGGGTTCGCCGACCTCAAGCTCAAGGGAGGCGTGTTCGCCCCGGCCCATGAGGCCGAGGTCGCACGGGCGCTCAAGCGACGCTTTCCCGAGGCCCGGATCACCCTCGATCCAAACGGCTGCTGGAGCCTCGCCGAAGCGATCGCCACCTGCCGCGGACTCGCCGACGTGCTCGCCTATGCGGAGGACCCGTGCGGTGCCGAGGCGGGCTTCTCGGGACGGGAGATCCTCGCCGAGTTCCGCACGGCGACGGGCATGCCGACGGCGACCAACATGGTGGCCACCGACTGGCGGGAGCTGCACCACGCCCTCGCCCTCGGGGCCGTCGACATCCCCCTGGCCGATCCGCATTTCTGGACCATGCGCGGCTCCGTTCGCGTGGCGGAGGCCTGTTGCAGCCGCGGTCTCACCTGGGGATCACATTCCAACAACCACTTCGACATCTCATTGGCGATGATCACGCACGTCGGCGCCGCCGCGCCGGGAGCGATCACGCCGCTCGACACCCACTGGATCTGGCAGGAAGGGCAGCGGCTCACCCGCGAGCCGCCCCTGATCCGCGACGGCGGCATCTCCCTCTCCGATCAGCCCGGGCTCGGACTCGACCTCGACCCGCAGCGCGTCGAGGAGGCCCATCGGCTCTACCGCTCGCTGCCGGACGGCGGCCGCGACGACGCCCTGGGGATGCAATTCCTGATCCCGGGCTGGACGTTCGACGCGAAGCGACCCTGCCTGGTGCGGCAGCAGACCTGCTCCTGACGTCTGCAGGAGGGCCTGTCGAGATCCGGATCGCGACCGCTCATACGGCTCACACGAGAGCCTCGCGCGTTCGTGAGCCGCGGGCTTGCAGCCTGCGGAATCCGGCCGGCCGCAGCGCTAAACCGACGCGCGAGGATCACGTGGAGTCCGTATGAGTCGGCTCGGGCGCGATCCGCGGGCGTGTCGGGCCGCCCCGGGGCCGAGGTTTCGCGGAGC
>JBJTQP010000278.1:0-5611 GCA_046075685.1 Planctomycetaceae bacterium
GCTCCGCGAAACCTCGGCCCCGGGGCGGCCCGACACGCCCGCGGATCGCGCCCGAGCCGACTCATACGGACTCCACGTGATCCTCGCGCGTCGGTTTAGCGCTGCGGCCGGCCGGATTCCGCAGGCTGCAAGCCCGCGGCTACGAGAATCTCAGCGCGGGGCTGCCCGTGCCCGAGAGCCGGCGTATGCCCGGGCACCGATCCGCCATCGGCGGATTGGTCGGCGCAGCCAGGATGGCGAAGCGCGGGCGGCATCCGAGTGAGCGTCGGGCAGGATGCCCGACGCGAACGTCCGGCGACGGGCATGGGCAGCCCCGAGCCTCACGAACTCGCGAGGCTCTCGTGTGAGCCGGCTCAGCCCTCGTGGGCCGACCAGCCCACGATGATCGCCGATCCGATGAAGATGAAGATCCCGCCCACGATCACGGGCCAGTGGATCGGCTGCCGGGCGAGCAGCCAGGCGAAGATGGCGACGAACAGCGGGTAGGAGATCTCGAGCACCGCCGCCCGCGAGGCTCCGAGCGCCTGGATCGACGAGAATATCGCCAGGCAGGCGAGCACCACCACCGCCATCGTCGCCAGCACGAGCAGCGGGCTCACGCCGGGAAACGAGAGCCGGAGGAGCGACGCGGGCTCCTCACCCCGGAGCAGGAGCACCGTCCCGGCCACGGCCACGCCGGCGATCGAGTGCAGGAAGTAGAGCCGGTAGATCGAGATGCCGGCGAGCAGCCGCTCGTCGAGCACGTAGAGCAGGCCCCAGAGCACGGCCGCAGCCACCGCCAGCGCATACCCGTTGAGCGGTGTGACGGCCTGGCTCACTCGCGATCCTCGTCGCCGTCGAACTCATCCTCGAGGTCGTGGTCATCATCGTCGTCGGCTCGCGCGGAGGCGTCGTCGAGCAGGCCATCGTCTTCGTCGAGGACCTCCGAATCGTCTTCATCCTCGTCGACGTCGATCGTGACCGGGGCCGCGTGCGGCTGGATCTTCAGCTTCCGCGGCGCGGGATCCGGGGGCAGGGGCGCGGTGCCGCTGCGGGCCGCCCACTCCTCGAGCGTGATCAGCACCTCCCGGGCCTGCGAGCCGGCGTACTGCCCGACGACGCCGTCCTCCGCCATGAAGTCGATCAGGCGGGCCCCGCGGCCGTAGCCGACGCCGAGCGCCCGCTGCAGCAGCGACACGCTGCCGCGGCCCTCGCGGATCACCACCTCGACCGCGGCATCATAGAGCTCGTCCTTGTCCCGCGGGCTGCCGCCGGCCGCCTTGCCGGCCTCCTCGGCTCCCGCCGGCTTGAGGTTCACGAGTTCGGCGGCGTACTGCGGCTCGCTCGTGCCGATCGCGGCCATCACGCGGCCGATCTCGTCGTCCGAGAGAAACGTGCCCTGGCCGCGGAGGATCTGGCTCGTGCCCGGGGAGAGGAAGAGCATGTCGCCGTTGCCGAGCAGCCGTTCGGCCCCCATCTCGTCGAGCACCACGCGGCTGTCGGTGCGGCTCGCCACCTGGAAGGCGATCCGGGCCGGCAGGTTGCTCTTGATGAGGCCCGTGATCACGTCGACCGTGGGCTTCTGCGTGGCCAGGATGAGGTGGATGCCGACCGCCCGGCTCTTCTGGGCGAGGCGGATGATGTGGGCCTCGATCTCCTTGCCCGCCGTCATCAGCATGTCGGCGATCTCGTCGGCGATCATCACGATGAAGGGCATCGTGGTGGGGACGGCGGCGGCCTCCTCCTCCGTCTCCGGCGCGATCCGCCTGAGCAGCTCCTCGCGACCGAGGGCGTTGTACTGCGTGAGGTGGCGGACCCCCACCTTCGCCAGCAGGGCGTAGCGCTCCTCCATCTTGCCGACCGCCCAGGCAAGGATGGCTTCGGCCTTCTTCATGTCGGTCACGACCGGATGCATGAGGTGCGGCAGCGCCTTGTAGGGCGTGAGTTCGACCATCTTGGGGTCGATCATCAGCATCCGCACCTCGTCAGGGCGTCGCGTCATCAGCATCGACACGATGATCGAGTTCAGGCACACGCTCTTGCCCGTGCCCGTGCGGCCGGCGATCAGGAGATGCGGCATGCTCGCCATGTCGACCACCATCGGATTGCCCGCCACGTCCTTGCCCAGGAAGATCGGGATCTTCATGGTGCGGGCCTTGGCCTGGGTTTCCTCGATCACCTCGCGGAGCCGGACCATCTGCCGGGTGGTGTTGGGGACCTCGATGCCCACGGAGTTCTTCCCGGGGATCGGGGCCACGATCCGGACGCTCGGCACGCGGAGGGCGATCGCCAGATCGTCGGCGAGGTTGGTGATCTTGGAGAGCCGGAGGCCGGCCTCGAGTTCGATCTCGTACTGCGAGATCACGGGGCCGGTTTCGATCTCGACCACCTTCACCTTGAAGCCGAACTCGCCGAAGGTCTTCTCCAGCACCTTGGCCCGCTCGCGGACCTCCTGCTCCTGCTGATCGAGTTCCAGGTACTCCGTCGCCAGCAGCAGGTCGAGGTTCGGCAGTTCGTAGTCGGCGGACGGGTCGGGCGAGAGCTCGAGCGTGGCCTGCGGCTTGCGGCGGCTGGAAAGCGAGCGGATGGGCACCGGGGCCGCGGCCGGCGCCGTGTCGGCCGGCTGCTCGTCGGCATCACCCGCGGCGTCGTCCTCGCCGACATCATCGTGGTCGTCCGCGTCCGGCTGCGACTCGTCGGCGACCGGCATCTCGCGCCGCTTGACGCGAATGGCCGGTTCCGTCTCGTCGTCGGCATCGTCGTCGTCATCGCGATCCATGGTGCCGAGCCGGCCGCGGAGCCCGGGGAACCGGTGTGCCAGGCTTGCCTCGGCCGCGTCGCCACCGTCCTCCGGCTGCGACCGCCGCCGCGTGGCGATCCGGCCGCCGAGCGTTGCAGCGGCTCCTGCCACCGCTCCCAGGCCCGAGGACAGCGAGACCGCGGCGCGCCCGACGGCCGTCGCTGCCGCGATCACGAGCGCATCGCAGGCGAGGAACAGGCCCGCGAGCATCACTGCCGTGACCACGATCGCACCGCCCGTGCGGGCGAGGTAGGTGTCGACCAGCAGCCGGCCCATGGTGCCGACGCGACCGCCCGGCCCCCAGAGAGGCCGCTCGATCCACTCGGGCAGGAACAGCGTCAGCAGCGTGCAGAAACCGGCCAGGGCCAGGGCGGCGCCGACCGTCCGCAGCGGCATGTCGGGCAGCCGTCGGCGACGCAGCACCGCAGCGTCGAGCAGCGCCGCGAGGACGACCGCCAGCCACGCCGCCAGCCCGAACGCCTCGAACAGCGTTCCCGCCACCGCCGCACCGAGCAGCCCGCAGGCGTTCACGGCCTGGGCGTTGGGCGGAAACACCCGTGGCAGCGGCGGATCGGCGGGATCGAACGTGGCGAGCGCCGCCGCGAGAAACACGCAGGCGGCGAGCATCGCCAGGGCGGTCAGGTCGCGGATCCGGTTCCGGGGCAGCGTCGCGGGCGGATCGCCCGCCGCCACGGGGGCGGCCGCACGGTGCCCGGGCACGAAACGCGGCGAGACGGTGCGGTCGGCAATGGCCATGCGACGATCCTCGGACGATCCGTGTCGGTGAGCGATCCGCAGAAACTCTACAGGCCGCCCCACGGCGCGGCGGCGTTCATGGCCCGCGGATGATGATCGCGGCCGTGTCGGTCGTGACGGCTGGAGCGGACGTGCGGGCGACAGGGACGCCGGCGGAGCGTCTCGGCTATCCTTCCGGCTTCCGGCACCCCGCGCCGCCACGTCTTCGTGAACCAGTCCGCCATGCCCGCGCCGTTCTCCGCCGCCGCCGCGTCAGGCCCTCTCGCCCGGCAGGCGGGCCGGCAGCTGCTCGAAGTCGTCGTGATCGCCGCCGCCACGGCGGGAGTCGTCGCGGCCTGGCGGGGCGTGCCGCTCTCCTCGCAGACCGTCTCCCTGGTGGTGGTGGTGCTGGCCCTGGCGAAGACCGCGTATTTTCTTCTCGAGAACCTGCAGCACATCCTGCTCGCCACCTCACATGAGATTCCATACCACCGCTTCCTGGCGCTGATGGGCGTGAACATGACGCAGATCACGCTCTCCTTCGCCCTTGATTACTGGGTTCTCGAGTCGGCGGACCGCGGCAGCTTCAGCGGCTTCGCCGCGGAACCGGGTCCGGGGATGGTGTTCTTCGACTGCTTCTTCTACAGCGTGCTCAACTTCTCGTTCTTCGGCTTCGGCGACATCATGCCGCAGACGATCCCGGCGAAGGTGGTCACGCTGATGGAGGTGGTGCTCGCCTTCTTCACCGTCATCTTCCTGCTGTCCGACTTCATCAGCCTCAAGGACTCGCTCCGGCGGGAGCGACTGCGGTGACCCCCACAGGCCACGGCCATCTCGGCGGCGGCATGGTGCTCATCGGCGTGGCCGCCGGCCTCGTGGCCGCCGTGTCGAGCGCCGTCTCCTACCTGATCTCCCGCCACCACGTCAGCGAGGGCGGCGACACCAGGCAGCTGCTGGTCCTGGCACACGCGGTGATGGGGGCCGCCTGCCTGCCCGTGGCCTGGCTGCTCTGGCCCCCGGGACTGCCGGCTGCCATGAGATGGATTGGCCCGCTGATCGGCTCCTCGTGCTGCTACCTCAGCGGCCAGGCGGTGGTGTTCGCGGCGCTCGCCCGGGCGGACGCCTCGCAGGTGGCGCCGCTGCTGGGGCTCAAGATCGCGATGCTCGCCTGCGTGGTCTCATGCCTGCCCGGTGAGCCGCTCGACGGTCGCCAGTGGGCCGCCGTGGGGCTGAGCGTGGTCGCAGCCGCGATGCTGCAGCGGGGTGGCGGCCTGCGGCCCGCCGCGCTGGGCTTCACGCTGGTGGCGTGCGCGGCGTTCGCGGTGTCGGACATCTTCATCCTGGCGCTGATCGACGGCCTGCAGGCCACCGCCGCCGCGGCGGGCGTGCCGCTGAGCCGGCTGGCGGCCGGGTTTCTGGCGATGCTCGTGACCTACGCGGCCTGCGGCCTGCTCTCGACAGCCTTCATCCTGCTCGTGCCGCGACTCAGGCCCACGGCCCGACGCGACTGGGGTGCCGCCGCGCGGTACGCGGCGACGTGGCTGCTGGGCATGGCGGGACTGTACACCTGCTTCGGAGCCGTCGGCGTGGTCTTCGGCAACATCCTGCAGTCGACGCGGGGGATGCTGTCGATCGTGATGGGCGCAGCGCTCGCCCGGGCCGGCTGGCATGACCTGGAGACGCGGGTGGACGGCCGCACGCTCGCTCGGCGGCTCGCCGCCGCGGCACTGATGACGGCGGCGATCGCGCTGTACGTCGTCGACCTCACCTAGAGCGTTTTCGGAATCCACGCATCGACGCCTTGGGGAAGGCCAAGGTCTCAGCGCAGAGGCCTGGAGACGCCCAAGGCTCCCCTTTCATCCCGTGAAAGGCACGAACTGAACGGACTCGCGACCTGATTCCGCAGGCTGCAAGCCTGCGGCTACGAAAATCCCAGCGCGGGGCTGCCCGTGCCCGAGAGCCGGCGTATGACCGGGCACCGATCCGCCATCGGCGGATTGGTCGGCGCAGCCAGGATGGCGAAGCGAAGGCGGCATCCGAGCGAGCGGCTGGCAGGATGCCCGACGCGAGCGTCCGGCGACGGGCACGGGCATTCCC
>JBJTQP010000279.1:0-12295 GCA_046075685.1 Planctomycetaceae bacterium
CGGACGGCGCGGATCCTTGAGGCCCGAGCGCGAGCGGCGCACCGCGCGCGCGATGGCCTTGATCGCGTCGTCCTGGTGGATCACGACCTTGCCGAGCTCCGCTTCCATCTGGAGCAGGCGCTCGGCCTCGGCCTTCTCGAGGCGCGTCAGCGGGATGCCGGTCATCTTGCTGACCGTCTCCGCGATCACGTCGACGTCGACGGTGCCCTGCTCCTCCTTGGCAGCCTGGGCTTCCTTCCACGCCTTCTGGGTCTCTTCCTTCTTCTTGCGCAGCTGGTAGGCCGAGTCGCGCAGGTGCGCGGCCTTCTCGAAGTCTTGAGCCGTGACGGCCTCGTCCTTCGAGCGGTCGAGCGCCTCGATCTCGGCGTTGATGGCCTTGAGGTCCGGCGGCGGCGTCATCGACTTGATGCGCACGCGGGCGCCCGCCTCGTCCATCACGTCGATGGCCTTGTCCGGCAGGAAGCGGTTGGTGATGTAGCGGGTCGAGAGCTCGACGGCGAGCTCGAGCGCGGCGTCCTCGTACTTGACGCGGTGGTGCGCCTCGTAGCGATCGCGCAGGCCCTTCAGGATCGCGACCGCCTGGCTCGGGGTCGGCGGCTCGACCACGACCGACTGGAAGCGGCGCTCGAGCGCGCCGTCCTTCTCGATGTGCTTGCGGTACTCGTCGAGCGTCGTGGCGCCGATGCACTGGATCTCGCCGCGGGCGAGGGCAGGCTTGAGGACGTTCGAGGCGTCGATCGCCCCCTCCGCACCACCGGCGCCGACGAGGGTGTGCAATTCGTCGATGAACAGGATCGTGTTCTTGGCGCGGCGGACCTCGTTCATCACCGCCTTGATCCGCTCCTCGAACTGGCCGCGGTACTTGGTGCCCGCGACCATCATGGCGAGGTCGAGCACGACGATCCGACGGTCGGCGAGCAGCTCGGGCACGTTGCCGTCGACGACGCGCTGTGCAAAGCCCTCCACGATCGCCGTCTTGCCCACGCCCGCCTCGCCGAGAAGGACGGGATTGTTCTTGGTGCGGCGGCAGAGGATCTGGATCGCCCGCTCGATCTCCTTCTCCCTGCCGATCACGGGATCGAGCTTGCCCTGGCGGGCGAGCTCGGTGAGGTCGCGGCCGAAGCTGTCGAGGGCCGGAGTCTTGCTCTTGCCGCTCTTCGGGCTGCCCTCGCTGCCGCCTCCACCGCCGCCGGCGGTCTGGCGGCCGCCCATGCCGGCCCGCTCACCCCCCTCTCCCTCCATGCCATGCCCGAGCAGATTCAGCACCTCCTCGCGGACGTCCTCGAGCTTGAGGCCGAGGTTCATCAGCACCTGGGCGGCGACCCCCTCCTGCTCGCGGAGCAGTCCCAGCAGGATGTGCTCGGTGCCGACGTAGTTGTGATTGAGGTTGCGGGCCTCCTCCATCGAGTACTCGATCACCTTCTTGGCCCGGGGGGTCTGCGGCAGCTTGCCCATCGTGACCATGTCGGGGCCGCTCTGCACGAGCTTCTCGACCTCCATGCGGATCTTCCGCAGGTCGATGTCGAGATTCTTCAGGACGTTGGCGGCGACGCCGCTGCCCTCCTTGATCAGTCCGAGGAGCACGTGCTCGGTGCCGATGTACTCGTGGTTGAACCGCTGGGCCTCCTGGTTGGCCAGCTGCATCACCTTGCGGGCACGGTCCGTGAATCGCTCGTACATGGGCAGATCCTGTGGTGCTCCCGGCGCCCGCAAGGCGAGGCCGGATCGTGGGGGTGAGCCACGGGTCGGGATTGTTCGGGTCAGGGCACGGGGATGCCATTCAGGCAGCCCGCACCGCACACGGGTGGAAGCAGCAAACCTTACGCCAAAGCCAACGCAGGATTCTAGGACTGGCGGGCGGGAAAGTCTGTCGCCCGCAGGGAAATCGCGGAAAAGAGGCGTTTTTGCCGCTCAGGCGGCCGCCGACCGCGCTTCCTGTCGCCGAGACTCGTCGTCACACCGCACCACGGCGGCACTCGGTGCGGCATCGGCATCCGCGGGGCGGTCGAGCCGCTCCAGTTCGGCGGCGATTTCGGCCTGCCAGGGGCGGCCGCTGTCGCTGCGGGCGAGTGCGTCGAGTGCCCGACGCGCCTCAGCCTGGCGGCCGGTACGGCGAAGGAGCGTGGCGCGGAGCAACTGGGCCTCGCCGTCGGTCGGAGCCACGGCGAGCAGATCGCGAACTCGGGCCTCCGCCTGCACCCAGTCCCGCGCCAGGTACGCATCACGGGCCCGGGCAAACAGCATGTCGGCCTCGTCGCGACCCGGCAGCGTGATCGGCGGCGGAAAGGCCGCGGTCGCCGAGACCGTTGCGATCAGCCAGATGGCGGCGACAGCCGTCCAGAGCCCGATGAGCAGGGGGAGCTCGACGAGGCCTGGCCAGATGAACGTGCCAAGAATCGACAGGTCGAGCGAGACCGCGAACGCCAGGGCCAGCACCAGCCCTGAAAGGCTGCCCCGGAGCCAGACCCAGGGCAGGCCCGGCCAGACGAGCGTCAGGTAGCGAAGAGCGTGCATGCGGGGCCGGATCGAGGCGGCGGGGGGCGGGAGTGTAGAAACCTCGCCGTGGTTCTCCAAGGTGATCGTCGGCGCGGTACAAATGGGGAAATCCATGGCATCAGGCGAAGCGGGCGGATTGGGCGGGCAGGGGTGCGACCCCGGGATCTGGCGGGCGGTCGACGCCTCGGCCAACCGGGCCGGAGAAGCCCTGCGGGTGCTGGAGGACGTGATCCGCTTCGGCCTCGACGACGGGCACCTCACGCGGCTGGCCAAGGAACTCCGCCACGACCTCGCAGCCGTGCTGGCGGGCCATGGACTCTGGCGGCGGACGGCGGCCCGCGACGTCGACGGTGACGTAGGCACGGGTGTCGAGGCCGAATCCCGGCTGGCCCGCGGAGGGCTCGCCGATCTCGTCGCCGCGAATGCCGCCCGCGCGGAGCAGGCGCTGCGGAGCCTCCAGGAGTGTGCCGCCGTGGTCGCCGCCGGCGCGGTCGCCGGATTCGAGTCGGTCCGCTACCGCACGTACGTGCTCGAGCGTGCGGCGCTGGCCGCAGTGCGGGCGGGCGACCGCCTGGCGGGCGTCACCCTCTGCGTGCTCGTCGACGGCGGCCGCGACGGCGCCTCGTTCGGTTGGCTCGTCGAATCGCTGTTCGCGGCGGGCGTGCGGATGGTGCAGGTGCGTGACAAATCGCTGCGGCTGCCGCTGCTCGCGAAGCGGGTGCGGCTGGCGGTCGAGATCGCCGGCCGCTGCGCAGGCCTGCGGCCGATCGTGGTGGTCAACGACCGGATCGACGTCGCGGCGGCGTGCGCGGCGGACGGCGGGCACGTCGGCGCCGACGACCTGCCCGTGCCGCTTGCCCGTCGTGTCATCGGCCCCGACCGGCTCGTGGGCCGCACGGCGCATGATGTCGCCGAGGCCCGGGCCGCAGTGATCGATGGCGCCGACTACCTCGGGATCGGCCCGTGCTTCCCCTCGGTCACGAAGTCGTTTGCCGAGCACGCGCCACCCGAGTTTCTGCGGACCGTCTGCGGCGAGACGTCCCTGCCGACGTTCGCCATCGGCGGGATCACGGTCGAGCGGCTCGAAGCGGTCGCGGCGCTCGGGGTGCGGCGGGTGGCGGTCGCCTCCGCCGTGACGCGGGCCGCCGATCCGCCGCGGGCCGCCCGGGAGCTGATCGAGGCGCTTCGGCAGCTCACGGGCGAGACCCCGGCGTGACGTCGCCATGTCCCTGTCCGCCGTCAATGCCCCCATGTCCGTGAGCAGGCGGAGGTTCCTTGAGCAGGCGGAGGATCGCCGCGGCCATGTCAGCCTCGTCGCGCGACCGATAACCGTTCCAGATCCGGCGGATCCGGGAGTCGGGCCCGATCAGAAACGTCGCCGGGACGCCGCGCAGGTCGTACGCGAGCGAGAAGTGGGTGGCGGCGACGGCCTCGGCGAATCCCCACGCGGCGATCGGCATCTGCCGCGACTCGAGAAACGACGTGGTCTCCGCGGCCACGTCGTCGTCGCCGCCCGATCCGACGGAAACCGCGATCAGTTGAAACCGCGGATCCGCGGCGAGCTTGCCGGCGATCCTCACGAGGCCGGGCAGTTCCTGACGGCAGGGCGGGCACCACGTGCCCCAGAAGTTGAGGAGCGTGACCCGCCCCGCCAGCGAGGGCGCCGGGATCGTGGGATCGTCGAGCGACACGATCGGCAGCGCTCCCATCACGCGGCCCTCGAGCGGACTTGCAGGCCGTGACGCGTGGCAGCCGGCGCCGGCCAGCATCAGCGCCGCCAGCGCGGCGACGGTCGATCGACGGACTATCATCGAGGCGGCACCTGCGAGGCGAGCGGTGATGATGGGACGGGCAGCGGACCCGCCGGGAGGATCAGTGTACGAGGTCGAGCAGAAGTATCGGGTGATCGACACGGCACAGCTCGAGGGCCGGCTGGTGCGCCTGGCCGCGGCATGGGGTGGCACGACCGAGCAGGTCGACCGCTACTTCAACCACCCCTCCCGGGACTTTGCGACCACCGACGAGGCCCTGCGGCTGCGCAGCACGCCGGCGGGCGTGGCGATCACCTGGAAGGGGCCACGGCTCGACGCGACGGCCAAGATCCGCCAGGAAATCGAACTGCCGCTGATGGCTGATGCGGGCCCGACCGCCGCGAATCCGTCGCCAGCCACGCTCGACCGCTGGACCGAACTCCTCGAAGCCCTCGGATTCCGACGGGTTCGCGAGGTTGTGAAGCGGCGGCGGCTGGCCCGGGTGGCCTGGGAGGGGGCGTCGATCGACGTGGCGATCGACGAGGTCGCCGGCCTTGGCGAGTTCGTGGAGCTCGAACTGCTGGCCGACGCCCCCGGAATCGCGGTCGCGGCCCGCTGCGTCGAGTCGTTGGCCCGCGAGTTGGGGTGCGGGCCGCCGGAACGCCGCAGCTACCTCGAGATGCTGCTCCGGCCCGCGCACGATCAGTGACCCCGCGGCTCCGGCCGGAAGGCGATGCACACCGGGCTCGGCACCTCGACCGTTCCGCCCGTGAACGAGAGCCGGCCGCTCTGTTCGTCGACGGCGAACACGGTGACCGTGTTCGACCCCTGCCCGCCCACGAGCAGGAACTTCCCGCCCGGAGCGATGGCGAAGTGCCGCGGTGTCTTCGCCCGAGTCGGCTCCGTGCCCAGGAACTCCAGGTCGGTGGTGTCGGGGGCGATCGCGAACATTGCGATCGAGTCATGGCCGCGATTGGAGGCGTAGAGGAACCTGCCGCCGGGATGCACCGCGATCTCGGCACAGGAGAAGCCGGTGCGGTCGGTCACGTCCGGCGGCAGCGTCGATGCCGACCGTGCCGCCCGGAGCTCGCCAGAACCGGCATCGACGTCGAGGCCGGTCACGGTCAGGTCGAGCTCGTTGACGCACCAGCCGCGCCTGCCGTCGCGGTGGCGGGCGAAGTGCCGCGGGCCGGCGCCGGCGGCGAGCCGGCATGACGAGAGGGGGCGGAGCGTCGCCTGCTCCGGGTTCAGGGCATGCACGAAGACCCGATCAAGGCCCAGGTCGCAGACGATCACGCCGACGCCGCCGTCGAGGACGTCGACCGAGTGGGCGTGGGGCTTGTCCTGCCGCGTGGGATCGATTCCCGGCTCTCCGTGACGATGCCACTCGTGCTGGACGAAGCCTCCGTCGCCGCTTCCCGACACGAGCGGGCGGAGCAGACCGTCCGCCGTGAGCCCCAGGCAGGCGACGCTCCCTCCGCCGTAGTTGGCCGCCACCACGACGCGGCCCCGGGAGTCGACCGTCACGTGGCACGGTCCGGCGCCGCCCGTCGACTCGGCACCACGCGACGAGATCGCCCCGGTCGATTCGTCGATCGCGAAGGCCTCGACCGCACCGCCGGGACGGCCATCAACGCCGGCGATCTCGGAGACCGCATAGAGCAGCGGCAGCCGCGGATGGAAGGCGAGGAAGGAGGGGTTTCGCGCCGGGCTGGCGAGCACCGGCGCCGTGAGCGTGCCGGACTCGGTGTCGAACCGGGCCACGTAGATGCCCTCGGATCGGGTTTTGGGGTTGGTGTAGGTGCCGAACCAGACGGGCACCTCCGCGGCGGCGGCGATGGCGGGCGCGAGGGTGGCGGCGAGGCAGGCGGCACGCATGGACGTCATGGCTGAAAACCCTCATGCTGCGGGGACGATGGGCGACGACACGACCGACCTCGATCCTATCCCGCTGCAGGCCGATTCCACCACGACCGCGTCCGACGGCAGGGGCCGTGAAGCCCGCAACACGTTCTGGATCGAGTGCTACCAGATCGCCGTCCGGGTCGGCTGGATCTTCAAGACCGAGACGATCATCATGCCGGCGGTGCTGGATGCCGTCGTCGATTCAGGATTTCTTCGCGGCCTGCTGCCCGTGCTCAACCGCGGCGGGCAGAGCGTGCCGCCGCTGCTCGCCGCCGCCGCCGTCGCCCGAAGGCCCCGCAAGAAGTGGTCGCTCGTGGCCACCAGCCTGGCGATGGCGGCCTGCTTCGGAGTGCTCGCCGCCGTCTGGGGACCGCTGCAGGCCAGCCGGCCCGACCTGCTCGCGATCGTGTTTCTCGTCGTGTACGCCGCCTTCTCGGCGGTGATCGGCGTCAATCAGCTCGTGTTCGCCTCGCTCCAGGGGAAGCTGATCTCGCCCGGGCACCGCGGCCGGGCAATGGTGGTGAGCGTCACGGTCGGCAGCGTGCTGGCGATCGCCGCGGCGCTCGCGCTGCTCGGGCCGTGGCTCCGCCAGGCGGACGGGTTTCCAAAGATCTTTGCCGCCACGGCGGTCTTCTTCGCGATCGCTGCGATCGCGCCGGTGTTTCTCGACGAGCCCGCCGAGGGGCCGCGCGGTGGGCCGGGAACCGCGGCGCGGTCGCCGGCGGCGCGGTTCGCGGCCGGCGTGGCCGCGTGGCGGGAGACGATCGCCGCCGATCCGGCGCTCGTGCGGCTCGCCGCGGTGGCCGCCTGCTTCGCGGCGGTGCTGATGATGTTTCCGCACTACCAGGCCTTCGCCCGCGACCGGCTCGGCAGCGGCGCCGGCAGCCTGCTCGTCTGGGTCTGCACGCAGAACGCCGCCACGGGCCTGGCGAGCCTCGTGGCCGGCCCCGTGTCGGACCGCCGGGGCACGCGGGGCGTGCTCGTGTGGCTCATCGCCCTCTCGGCGGTCACGCCGCTGGTGGTGGCGGGGCTGTCGCTGCTGCCGCACGAGACCGCCGTCCGCTGGTTCTGGCTCGTCTACGTGCCCCTGGGGTTGAATCCGATCTCGCTGAAGTTGTTCACCAACTACGCGCTCGAACTCGCCCCCTCGACGGCCGAGCATCCGCGGTACGTGAGCATCGTGGGGGCGGCACTGGCGGCGCCGTTCGTGCTCTCCCCGCTGGTCGGGCTGGCCGTTGATCGGCTCGGTTTCCGCCCCGTGTTCCTCGTGGGTGCCGCGGTCATCCTCGCCGGGGCGGTGGTGGCGGCGGACCTTCCCGAGCCGCGGCAGGTGCGTCGAGGCACGTAGGCCCTGCAGCCCGCCGGAGCGCTTCGCAGGCACGCGGCTGGTTGCGTCCGCCGTGCGGGGGAATGTATCGTGACCCTCGATCGGAGAGTTCGTCATCCTCATCCAGGAGATCGTGTCATGAAGAGTGTTCTCGTTCGCTGCCTCGTGATCACCGCCCTCGCGTCGTCGGCTCTCGCCGTGACGGCCGCCGTGAAGGAGCCCAAGGACGCCACGTGCCCGGTGTCGGGGCACGAATGCGATCCGTCCGCATCGGCCGATTTCGACGGCGGCAAGGTCTGGTTCTGCTGCGAGAAGTGCATCGGTGCCTTCAAGGGGGAGTCGGCGAAGTTCGCCGCCAAGGCCCACCAGCAGATGGTCAGCACGGGTCAGCTCGTGCAGAAGGGCTGCCCCTTCAGCGGCAATCCCGTCAAGCCCGGCACCCAGATCTCGATCGGCGGCGCCGAGGTCGGTTTCTGCTGCCCCGGATGCAAGGGCAAGGTCGAGAAGGCTTCGCCCGAGGACCAGGTGACCATGGTCTTCGGCACGATCGAGAAGGGTTTCACGCCGCCGGCGAAGTGACCAAGCCTTGCGGGGGCCGCGCCGCCGCCTCCGGGGGCGCGGCCTCCCGCCGCGCGGGCGCGGTGAGTCGATCGAGTTCCGCGCCGAGCCGGCGGACGACGTCGGGATGGCCGGCCGACACGTCGGTGGTTTCACCGGGGTCGGCGTCGAGGTCGTAGAGCACGTCCCGGACGGCAGGCCGCCGACCGGCGGTCTTCTTCGCGGCTGCGACGGGCTCCCGCACGAGTTTCCACGCGCCCTCGCGGAAGCCGAAGCGGCCCGACTGGCCGTTGTCCTGCTGAAGCAGAGACCGGCGGCCGACCCCCGTGCCGAGCAGGGCTGCCGACACGTCGACGGCGTCAGGGAACGCGGCGTCCATGATCTTCGCACCAGCCATCGTCGCCATGCTCCTGCACAGGTCGAGCGTGCAGACGATCTCATCCGACACGCCGGGTGCCACGCGGCCGGGCCAGCGGACGATGAAGGGCGTCCGCGTGCCCCCCTCGAAGACGCCGTACTTGCCGCCGCGGAACGGTCCGGCAGGCCGGTGGTTGCCGAGCTTCTCGACGGCATCGTCCTTGTAGCCGTCGTCGAGCACCGGACCGTTGTCGCTGCACACGATCACGATCGTGTCGCCGGCGATGCCCAGCCGGTCGAGCGCCGCCGTCACCTGCCCGACCGTCCAGTCGAACTCCACGATGCAGTCGCCCCGCGGTCCCATGTCGGTCGCCCCGCGAAACCGCTCGTGCGGCACCCGCGGCACGTGGATGTCGTGCGACGCCAGGAAGAGGAAGAAGGGTTCGCGGGCATGGGCCTCGATCCAGCGGACGGCCTCCGCCGCCCAGGCGTCGGCCAGATCCCCGTCGCGGAACCGCGCCTTCGTGCCGCCGGTAAA
The DNA here is from genome assembly GCA_046075685.1 of Planctomycetaceae bacterium. Taxonomy (GTDB): domain Bacteria; phylum Planctomycetota; class Planctomycetia; order Pirellulales; family UBA1268; genus QWPN01. Next base: position 8,933 of record JBJTQP010000279.1, read on the forward strand.
GAAGCCGATCCGGCCGATGCCGTCATGGACGGTGTCGTTGTGGCCCTTCGACCAGTCCATGCGCAGGCGGCTCCGCTGGTCGACGCCGGTGGGGTGGTCGGGCGACGGCTTCGTGTCGCCCACCCAGAGCGGATCGGCCGGATCGAGATTCCGCACGCGGTGATCCTCGACGAACACCTGCGGGACGCGGTCGTTGGTCGTCGGCAGGAGAAGGCAGCGGTCGAAGCCGATCTCAAGCGGTCCGGGCGCGAGCACGCCGTTCCAGTCGGGCCCCGGAGGCAGGCCGAGGCCGAGATGCCACTTGCCCACCACCGCCGTCGCATAGCCGGCCTCCTGCAGCACCGATGCGAATGTCGGTGTGCCGGGCTGGATGATCGCGGGCCCGTTGGGTGGGGCGATGCCGGTGCCCTTGCGGCGAAACGCATACTCGCCGGTGAGGAACGAGTAGCGGGTGGGAGTGCAGGTGGAGGCGGAGCAGTAGCCGCTGGTGAACCGCCGTCCCTCGCGGGCGAGCCGGTCGCAGTGCGGCGTCTGCACGGCGGTGGCGCCGTAGCAGGAGAGATCACCCCAGCCGAGGTCGTCGGCCATGATCACCACCACGTTGGGCGGGCGGTCGGCGGCCGCGGCGACACTCGAGCCGAGCACGGCGGCCAGCAGCACCATCACGCACGTCGCGAGGTACTCCGCGGCACGGCTACACTCGTAAGAGTTCCAGTTCATGTCGGAGGCACCTCCATGACCCGTATCTTCCCAATCATCAAGGCGGCGTGTCCAGTGGTGCTGATGGTGCTGCTTGCCGTGTCGTCCCATGCCGCTCAACAGCCGCGGCCCAACGTGGTCGTGATCGTCTCTGACGACGCCGGCTACGATGATTTCTCGATGCACGGCGGATTTCCGACGCCCAGGATCGATTCGATCGCCGCCGCCGGCGTCCGGTTCACCGATGGCTACGTGTCAGGCTGCGTCTGCAGTCCGACTCGGGCCGGCCTGATGACAGGCCGCTACCAGCAGCGGTTCGGTCACGAGACCAACTTCCCGCCGGTCGTCTCGGAGAGAAACGGCCTGCCGCTCGCAGAGCGGACCTTCGCCGACCGTATGCGGGCGGGTGGCTACCGAACCGTCGCCATCGGCAAGTGGCACCTGGGATACACGCCGGCGTTCCACCCGCTGTCGCGAGGCTTCGACACCTTCTACGGGTTCCTGCAGGGCTCGCGGTCGTACCTGCCGCTGCCGCGGCCCGAGCGCATGAACACCCTGATGCGAGACCGCGAGCCGGTGGCGGAGACATTCTCCTACATGACCGACGAACTTGCCCGCGAGGCGGCGTGTCAGGTCGCGGCACATCGCGAGCGGCCGTTCTTCCTGTATGTGGCGTTCAACGCCGTTCACGCGCCGAATCAGGCGCTGCCGGCGGATCTCGAGCGGGCCCGCAGTCTCGCGCCGCGACGGGTCGAGGTGGCCGCGATGACGCTGGCACTCGACCGGGGCGTGGGAACGATCTTGGATGCTCTCGATGCCGGTGGTCTCGCGGACGACACCTTGGTGGTGTTCGTCAACGACAACGGCGGGCCGCCGGGTCATGACAACGGCGGCCTTCGGGGTCGCAAGGGGTCGATGTGGGAAGGAGGCATTCGGGTGCCGTTTCTCGTCCGCTGGCCGCGCCGGCTGGCCCGTGGCCGGGTCGTCGCTGATCCCGTGATCGCGCTCGACATTCTGCCGACCGCGTTGTCGGCCGCTGGCATCGATATCGCCGTCGACGAGTTTGACGGCGTGAACCTGCTTCCCCATCTCGACGGGGCGACGGAATCTCCGCCTCACGACGTTCTTCACTGGCGGCAGGGTGAGCGGTGGGCTGTGCGTGGCGGAAACCTCAAACTCGTCCACGCGGAGCCGGGCGCGCCGATGCTCTTCGACCTGAAGGCAGATCGTGGCGAGAACAATGACCTCGCAGCCCGGCAGCCTGCGGATGCCGCCCGGCTGCAGCGGCTGCACGACGAGTGGAGCCGCGGCATGGCGCAGCCCATCGCGTGGGTCGGCCGGGAGCCTGCGGCACCGCCGAAACGGGGCCGGTCGAGGGCCCCGGCGGCCCGCGAATCCGCAGCCAACTGATCTAGGGCGCTGAGCAGGAGCGCGGGATACTCCGCCCCCCGGGAGTGCCGGGCGGAGCCAGTTCATGCGCGTGTTTGTTTCGGCCGGCGAGCCCTCGGGCGACCATCATGCGGCGCTGCTCGTGCGCGCGCTTCATGCGCGGCGGCCCGATGTCGAGTGTGTCGGGCTCGGGGGGCCGTGCATGGCGGCGGAGGGCTGCGTGCTCGTGGCCGACCTCACGCAGTTGGCCGTGATGTGGTTTCTGCGCGTGATCCTCAATATCCACTGGTTCGTCGATCTCGCGCGGCGGGCGGAGCGGAGCTTTCTCGACGCCCGTCCCGACGTGTGCGTGCTCGTCGACTTCCCGGGCTTCCACTGGTGGCTCGCCTGGCGGGCGAAGCGGCATGGGATTCCGGTGGTGTTCTACTGCCCGCCGCAGATCTGGGCCTGGGCCAGCTGGCGGGTGGGGAAGATGCGGCGGCTCGTCGATCACGTGCTCTCGGCGCTCGCCTTCGAGCACGACTGGTTCACCGCGCACGGCGTGCGGAGCACGCTCGTGGGCCATCCATTCTTCGACGAACTCGACACCTCGGCCGTCGCGCGGGCCGCCGCGTCCACGAGCCAGCCGCTCATCCTCCTCCTTCCCGGCTCACGTGGACAGGAGATCGAGAGCGTGCTCGGCACGCTCGTCCATGCGGCGGCACGGATCAAACGCGTGGTTCCCCATGCCACCTTCGCGGTGGGCGCCCTCCACGAGCGGCATGCGCGCCGCATCCGCGAGGTGCTGGCGGGGAGCCGCGATGCCGCGGGGATCGGCATCGAAGTGCACGCCGGCCGCACACGGAGCCTGATCCGGGAGGCGACGGCCGCGATCGCCTGCTCAGGGTCAGTGTCGCTCGAACTGCTCGCGGCCCGAGTGCCGACCGTGATCGTCTACCTGGTCGGAGGCTTCGCCTACGTGGTGCAGAGCTGGTTTCGCCGGGCGCGATTCATCACGCTGGTCAACCTGCTCGCCTGCCGCGATCCGATCGGGCCGGCGCAGCCCGTGCTCCTGCCGCCCGCCGGTCCACCGCCGGCCGATCCCGACGCCGTCTATCCGGAATACCTCTCGGTGGCCGATCCCGCCGAGCGGGCCGCTGGGCATGTGGTCGAGTGGCTCACCGACGCCGACGCATGCGAGCGGGCGCGGAGCCGGATCGAGGCTGTGGCGGCCCTGGTCGCCAGGCCAGGATCGGCGAATCGGGCGGCGGCGGTGGTCGTGGCGATCGCCACGAC
>JBJTQP010000280.1:0-9160 GCA_046075685.1 Planctomycetaceae bacterium
CGGCTCACACGAGAGCCTCGCGCGTTCGTGAGGCTCGGGGCTGCCCATGCCCGTCGCCGGACGTTCGCGTCGGGCATCCTGCCCGACGCTCACTCGGATGCCGCCATCGCTTCGCCATCGTGGCTTCGCTTGGCGGCATACGCCGGCTCTCGGGCATGGGCAGCCCCGCGCTGAGATTCTCGTAGCCGCGGGCTTGCAGCCTGCGGAATCCGGCCCGCCGCGGAGTTGAACCGACGCGCGAGGATCAAGTGGAGTCCGTATCAGTAGCGGCGGCCGCCGCCGCCGTACCCGCCCCGGCCGCCGCCACCACCGCTCTCGCGAGGCTTGGCCTCGTTGACGGTGAGAGACCGCCCGTCGACCTGCTTCTCGTGCATGCCGCTGATCGCCCGCTGCGCGGCGTCGTCCGTCTGCATCTCGACGAACCCGAAGCCCTTGCTGCGGCCCGTGTCACGATCCTGGATCACCTGCGCGCTCGTGACGGTGCCAAACTCCAGGAACATCTGCTCGAGCGATTCGCTCGTGACGCTATAGGCCAGGTTGCCGACGTAGAGTTTCTTACCCATGAAAACGATACTCCTACCGATGACCCAAATGAACTTTCGGGGTCACTTCGAAAGGGCCAGAGAGTGGCAGCCCGCCAGCGGGTCAAGGCGAGGAAAAGAAGCAGCAGTCGCGGCCGATCGGCCACCCCGCACCTCATGTCGTCCAAAACCAACGTCGATACGGTAGATCAAAATCCTGGCAAGAGCAACGCGATTTCCGGGCTCGAGGGTGGGTTCCGGGCTCCAGGGTGGGTTCCGGGCTCCAGGGTGGGTTCGGGGCTCCAGGGTGGGTTCGGGGCTCCAGGGTGGGTTCGGGACTCCAGGGTGGGTTCGGGACTCGAGGATGGGATAGGAACCGTCCGGCCGCCGCTCTCAGTGTCGGCCACAGGCACATCCGCCCGCAGGTCGACTGCGTTGCCGGCGTCCTGCCGATCTCGCATCCGTGGAGTCGTGGTCCAGGTCCCTCTTCAGCACAGGTCAGCGGCGTCGAGCGGCAGCCCGAGGAGGTGCATCGGCAGCGACACCGACCCCCGACACGGCAGTGTGGGGCGGCATCTTCTCCCGGCGATATCGCTACAATGTGCGGGCATGGCCGGCCGCAAGCCCCGAAAATCCGCCCGACGCTCCAGTAGCCGCAAGGGCCCCGCGAAGCAGGCGGCATCGCCGAGAGGGTGGCTCGGGTCCCCCGGGCCCGACGAGCCGCTCGATCTCCTCGGCATGGGAATCCTCGACGACCTCCTCGCTGAGATCGTGGCCGAAAGGGAATCTCAGATCAGCATCCGGCGGCGGGGTCGTCCTTCGAAAAAACAAAAAGCCCTCGATGAGGCCGACACGCTCGTGGGTATGGCGGAGGGATTCGATGCCGAGCGGGCACGGGAACTCGCCACCCAGGCCCTCGGGATTTCTCCTGACTGTGCGGGTGCGCACGTGCTGCTGGCCGAGCTCTCTGACGGGGCGGACGCTGCCGAACAGCACTATCGCCAAGGCATCGCCGCCGGGGAGCGGGCGCTTGGGGAGGCGGCGATCAAGGAGCATGCGGGGAAGCTGGGCCGGGTCGTGGAGGCCACCGGCTATCTCGAAGCCCGCCGGGGACTCGCCGAGTGCCTCACGATCCTGGGCCGGCCCGAGGAGGCGATCGCCGAATGCGAGGCGCTTGCGCGTCTCGATGCCGAAGACAGCACAGCGGCCCGGTTCATGCACCTCGATCTCCTGATCAGCCACGGCCGTTTTGCCGCGGCCAAGCAGCTCTGCGAGGAGTGCCGCGAGGAGGCGTTTTGCGTGTGGCCATATGGGCGGGCGCTGATCGCGTTTGGCGAAGAGGGTGACACGCCCGCCGCCCGGCACCTGCTTGCCGATGCCCGAGCAGTCAATCCCCACGTGCCGCGGCTCCTGCTGTCGGGCCGCCAGTTCGACCCGGCCGGGATGCTTACCGTCGGGGCCGAGGACGAGGCGGAGGCGTATGTCAACAACTTCCGCGGCTGCTGGATGGACGTGCCCGGGGCGCTCTCCTGGCTGCGGGCCTGCGGTAACGTGCCGCTCGAGGATGCCGGACGTGGACGCCGCGGCCGGCGGGCGCGAGGCGGTCCACGTGTCGGGCGGCGGCCGGGCTGGGCTCAGGAAAAGCGGCTCCTGTCCCAGCTTCCGCTGGATGCGACCGATGCGTGGGAGGTGGACGTGTCGGAGGAGCGGGACGGGATCTGGTCGTACCTCGTAGCCTCGACCCGCGACGACAGGCAGCTGGCCCTCGACGTGCTGGAGGATCGGCCCTTGCCCGACGACCTCTGGGGAATCCTGGCCGATACGATGCGGCGGCCGACGCATGGCGAGCCCAGGCGGCCGGCAGCGGTGGCGATGCGGCCCGGTGTGTTTCCCAAGACATGGCGCAGGAAGCTCGAGCAGATCGGCGTCCGCGCGATCACCTGCGATGAACTCGGCACGATTGCCCGGATCTCGCGCGACGTGGAAGCACGGATCGCCGCCGCCACGGCCGATCGGCATGCGGACGAGATCGAGCCAGCCGCCGCCACGGCCGCGATCCTCGCCGACTGTTCGGCCCTGCCCCGGGAAGCCGGTGACGTGTGGGAGGCGCTCGTACGCCGGGCACCTGCGTGGGTGACCGGCGAGGGCCGGCCCTACCTGCCGTGGCTGGCGATCGTGGCCTGTCAATCCACAGGATCATTGCTCTCGTTCGACATGACCCGCGAGCGAACCGATCCGGAGGCATTCGTACGACTCGTCGGCCGGGCGATGCTCAAGACGGGTGTGCGGCCGGGGCTGGTGCATGTGGTGGAGCCGGCGCTTGCCGCGTCGCTCGCAGCAGCATTCGCGGGCCTCGATGTCGCGATCGCCACGATGGACGCGTCGCTGCCGGCGATCGACCGCGTGGTCGCGGCGCTCGCCGAATCGATGACGCCGCCCGAGGCCGCCGCTCCGCTCTCCGCGGTCCCAGGAATCACCACCGATAGCGCACGAGCTTTCTATGCCGCAGCGGCCGCATTCCACCGCGCCCGGCCTTGGCGGCGGTTGCCGAGCGACGTGGCGATCAACGTGCACGTACCGGCGACAGGCGGCGGCGCGGCGCGGCTCCTGCATGCGGTGGTCATGGGACACGTGGGCGTGGTGCAGGGGCTCGCCGTCTACGAGGATGAAGCGGCGCTCGAGGCGGCACGCTCGGGCGACCTCGACCAGGTCGTCCGCGGCACCGGGCTTTCGGTGATGTTCGGCGAGGCGTTCGAGATTTCGGCGATCGACTACGACTGGATCGAACACCGCGGGTTCGAAGTGGCCGGACCCGAGGCCTGGCCGATGCCGGTGCGGCTCAATCCCGGGATGAATCTCCGCCCGCCGTTGGTCTGGGAACTCGAACTGCTCACCGGCTGCCTGATGGAGGTGCCCGCGTTCATCGCCGCGGTGCCGAAGCCGAAACGCGGGCTGCCGGGCTGGGGTGGACTGGCCGATCCCCCGCCGTGGACATCCCCGGCCGGCTGGCGACTTTCGTGGGAATGAGGTCCGCCCACATGCCAAACGCGGGATGGTTTTTCGCGCTGCCTCTCGGTTCGTCAGGCGGCTGATCGATAGCCGCATCGCGACCGCAGGTTCTCGGCCGCTGGGCGATGTGGTCCCAGGTCACGTGACCTGTGCGCTGCCGGGCCGTCGTCATGGTTCAGTCATCGTCCTCGTCTCCATCCGCCGCGAACACGAAGGCGGCCCGCCGCGGCGGCGGCATCCGGGAATCGGCGCCGCGGACGCTCCGCCAGACGATCTCGTTGAGCAGGAGGTCGTCGGCGGCATCCTCCTTCGAGAAGTCCATCGCCACCGACGCGGCGGCGCCCCAGGCCGTGGAGGCGTTGCGGGTGTCGAGCGGCACGGTCGCGGGCCGGCACCGGTAGGGGGCGGCGTCGGCCTCCTTCGCGAACGCCCGGATCATCGGCAGCGCGGCCGCATCGAACTGCGACATCGGCTCGAGGCCCAGGATTAGCTCGATCGTGCGGAGCATGGAACTCGTCGAGTAGAGGCTCGAATCCACCGCCCCGTGTCGCGTCCACGGGCTGATCGCGAGCGCCACCGTGCGGTGGGCGTCGATGTGGTCGGAGCCGTTCTGGGCGTCGTCCTCCACCACGAAGATCGCCGTGGTCGGCCAGAAGCGGCTCTGCGAGACGGCCTCCACCACGCGGCCGAGGGCGAGGTCGTTCTCGGCGACGAACGCCGTGGGCGTGAGGGAGCCGGGCTTCGTGCCGCTGGTGTGGTCGTTCGGCAGCCGGACGATCTGCAGCCGCGGCATCTCTCCGTCGCGTTCGAAGCGGGCAAGCTCGGCGATGAACCGATCAGCCCGCTTGAGGTCGGAGTAGTCCATGTCGAAACTGCGAAACAGCGGATCGAAGCGGCCCTCCAGGGCGGCCGCCTTGGCGGTGGCGGGGGCATCCGGCCCGGCGCCGTTGGCGACCCACTCGCCGTAGCTGCGGATGCTCACGCCGGCCGCGATCGCGCGGTCCCAGAGGTAGCCGCCCGCCGGCCGGGCGATCGCGAAGTTTCCCTCGCTGGGATAGGTAAACTTCTTCCGCGCGTTGTGGCCGTAGGAGAGCGGCCAGTGCCGCTCGACGAAGTCGGTGGCGTAGGCGGCCACGGACCACTCATGGCCGTCGGCGCTCACCTCGCTCTCCACGTAGAAGTTGTCGAGCAGCACGAACTGTCGGGCGAGGGCGTGGTGGTTGGGCGTGACCCGCTCGGGAAACAGGCAGAGCGTCGGGTCGCCACGGCCCTCGGGCATGTCGCCGAACACCTGGTCGTAGGTGCGGTTCTCCTTGATCACGTAGATCACGTGGGTGATCGGACTTGTCGCCGCCGGGGCGAGCGGGATCGGGCTGCCGGCGAGTTCCTCACCGGTGAACGTCTCCTCCGGCCGCCGCGGCGGGCAGGCCAGGGCCCGGGCCGTCCAGTCGCGGAGGCGGGCGTCGAAGGCGTCGCCCGCAGGCAGGTCGATGACCGACACGGTGCCCTCGAAGAGGCCGCCGATGTAGTCGGGCGTGGGGGCGTCGGGGTCATACCCTGGCCGGGGGCCGTTGCGATTGGAGTCGGAGATCACGCCCTTGCCGTTGGCGACGAGGAGCCGGCTTCCGTCTCCCGTCACCCGGACGGCGGTGGGATACCAGCCCACGGGAATGAAGCCCAGGCTCCGGGATCGTCCGGGCGACGACACGTCCCAGACGCTGACGGCGTTGATCGTGGCGTTGGAGACGAACAGCCGCCCACCGTCCGCCGAGACCGCCAGCGAGTTCGGCGTGTTGCCCGGGGGAGCGTCGGGCATGAGCGTGGCCACGAGCGTCTCGGTCACGCGGCAGGAATCGAGGTCGATCACCGACACGCTGTTGCGGTTTGCATTGGCGACGAACAGCCGTGCCCCGTCGGGCGTCAGCAGCATCTCGTTGGGATGATCCTCGACGGCGACGCGGTCCACGAGCCGCCACGCGGCCGTGTCGATCACCGCCACGGCAGCCTGACCCCAGAGCGAGACGTAGAGCCGCTGCCGATGATCGTCCACCACGCACGTCCACGGGTGGGGGGCGTCCGCCACCGCCCGTTCGAGCAACGCCTCGGCCCGCTTGGTGATGGAGGGCTCGGGAGAGTCGGGGATGGCCGGGCCTGGGGCCGGCGCCGCGGTGGTCAGCGGGAGCTCGTCCACCGCCGGCTCGGCCGCGGCGGCCGGAAAGCGGATGCGCGAGACGGAGTGCCCCCAGACGTTGGCCACGAAGACGGTGCCGTCGTCGGCCACGCCGATGCCACAGGGAATGCCCCGGAGTTTCTCATCGCGGAGTTGCACCGTGCCGTCCGGCACGAGCGCTCCCGCGAGGAACCGATAGCCGAGCAGCGTTTCCGCCGCGCCGCCCGACACCCAGAGCCGGCTGCCGTCGGGAGAAAACGCCAGTCCCTGAAACGACTCCGTGAGCCGCATCCGCGAGACCAGTTTCCGCTCCAACACGTCGAGCACGGCGACCTCGTGCGGGCCGTAGCCGCAGTGCAGCACCGCCGCATGCCGCCCGTCGGGATGGAGGGCGATGGCCACCGGGAAGTCGCCCACCTCCACCTGGCGACCCGCCGGCCGCAGCGACCATTGGTTGGGAAGCACGACCGAACCATCGGCCTGTGGACCCGGGATTCGGGGTGCATGCTCGGAGCAGGCCCCGCGAACGGTCAGAATCGCCACGAGCGGAATGCAGGCGAGGGTCAGAAAAGGACGATGCATACGGTGCGGTTCCGGCTGGTGGGAAACGGTGGTTGTAGCGTACGGGGCGCGGGAGCGGCCTGATCGTGCCGCCATCCCGTCGCCGCACGCCTGCACCCACGGTGGAAGCGGAGGTTTCCCGGAGCCGCAGGCTTGCAGCTGGCGGAATGCGGGTGGCGTCTTCCTGGCACGGCCGCGAGGCGGCCCCCTCATTGCATACGCGGCGCGGCGGACAACAATCCCCTTCGGCCGGTCCTTCAACACTGCAGGCACCCCTTGGCCCTCGCCACCGCCCCGCGCTCGGTGACCACTCCGGGCATGCACTGGGAATACCTCGTTCCCATCACGGCCGTCCATCTGCTTGCCGGCCTGGCGTTCACTCCGGCGCTGTTCAGCTGGCCGGGCGTCGCGCTGGCCGTGGTGGCCACCGCCCTCTTCGGTACGCTGGGGATCAACCTCTGCTACCACCGGCTGCTCGCCCACCGCAGCCTGAAGGTGCCTCGCTGGCTGGAGCGGACGCTCGTCACGGTCTCGCTCTGCTCATTGGAAGACACGCCGGCGCGGTGGGTGGCCAACCATCGCCTGCACCATTCGCACTCCGACGAGCCCGGCGATCCGCACTCGCCGCGGGACGGGATCGGCTGGTCTCACGTGGGCTGGCTCTTCCGGCGGGCCCCCGAGCGGAAGACGTGCTCCTTCTTCGACCGCTATGCCCGCGATATCCTGGCCGATCGCTATTACCGGTTCCTGGAGCGGCATGCGACCGCGATCGTCTGGATCTATGCAACGCATGCCGCGGTGATCTGGCTCGCGGGGCTCCTGGTGGGCCGCTGGCTCGGAGGCGACTGGGCTTCGGGCCTCGCCTGCGGCCTCCGCTGCCTCGTGTGGGGGGTGTTCGTGCGGACCGTGCTCGTCTGGCACATTACGTGGAGCGTCAACTCCCTGACCCACCTGTTCGGCTATCGGACCTACGAGACGGGCGAGGACAGCCGCAACAACTGGCTGGTGGCGATCCTGGCGATGGGCGAGGGCTGGCACAACAACCACCATCACGATCCGGCCAGCGCGTCCGTGCAGCACCGCTGGTGGGAGTTCGACGTCACGTACTACGTGATCCTGCTCCTGGAGCGGCTGGGCCTGGCGACCGACGTGATCGCGCCGCGGCACGTGCGGCGGTCCGCTGCGCGGTGAATAGCCGGGGCTGCAGCCCCGGCGTGCCCTCGCGGGCGTCGAAAGCGGCAAGGGATGCTAGGCTGAGCGTCCTTCTGGGCCCCGCCTTCCCTCCTCCCAGGACGCCCGCATGACCGTCCCCCGCCCCGCACCGGAACTCGTCCGCACCAAGATCGTGGCCACGCTCGGTCCCGCCTCGCGGGCAGAGGAGGCGATCCGCGGCCTCGTCGAGTCGGGGGTCGACGTGTTTCGGCTCAACATGGCCCACGGTTCGATCCCCGAGCACCGGGAGTCGCTCGACCGGATTCGCCGCGTCTCCGAGGCGCTTGCCCGGCCGATCGGCGTCCTTGCCGACCTTGCCGGCCCGAAGATCCGGCTCGGAGAACTGCCCGGCGGGGCCGTCGACGTGGCCGAGGGCGACCGGATCCGCTTCGTGCGGGGCGGCGGCACGACCGCGGCCGGCGAGTTCACGGTCACCTACGAACCGCTGATCGAAGAGCTCTCGGCGGGCGACGCGGTGATGATCGCCGACGGCACGATCAGCCTGGTGGTCGAGGAGAAGACGGCGACGCATGCCACCTGCCGCGTCGTGCAGGGCGGCACCATCCGCAGCCGTCAGGGCGTCAACCTCCCGGGCGTGAAACTCTCCGTGGCCGCGATGAGCCCCGCCGACTGGCAGCATGCCGAGTGGGCGGCTTCGGCCGGGGTCGACTTCGTGAGCCTGTCGTTCGTCCGCAGCGCGGTCGAGGTCAAGCTGCTCAAGGAACTGCTGCGCACCCGTGGCTCCCAGGCCCGCGTGGTGGCCAAGATCGAGAAGCGGGAGGCGATCGAGAACCTGGAGTCGATCGTCGACGCCGCCGACGCGGTGATGGTGGCCCGCGGCGACCTCGGCGTGGAGATCGACGTGGCGGGCGTGCCCATGGTGCAGAAACGGATCATCCGCGCCTGCCAGCGGTACCAGAAGCCGGTGATCGTGGCCACGCAGATGCTCGACAGCATGCAGCACGCCCGCCGGCCGACGCGGGCCGAGGCCACCGACGTCGCCAACGCCATCCTCGACGGGGCCGACGCCTGCATGCTCTCCGGCGAGACGGCCATCGGCGAGCATCCGCGGCTGGCCGTGGAGATGATGCGGCGGATCGCCCGCGAGACGGAGAAGCAGTATCTCGCCGACCGCTGGCACTACATGGAGGGTCGGTTCCTCGCCGAGAAGGGCTCGGCGGGCGTGCCCGTGCAGGAGTTCCTGCCGGCGCCTGAGTTCCTCGTCGAGGGCCTGCATCCGATCACGCAGGCCGTGGTCGACGGGGCCAGCCGGATCGCCGGCGAGCTCGATGCCAGGCTCTTCGTGGTCGCCAGCCGCTCCGGCCTGACGGCGATCGCCCGGTCGAAGCGGAGGGGGGCCGTGCCCACCGTGGGCCTGTCCGACAATCCCGCCGCGCTCCGGCAGATGGCCCTCTACTGGGGCGTGACGCCGCTGGCCATGGACGCCACCCACGACGTGGGCGTGCTTCTCGATCGGATCACGGCTTGGGGACTGGCCGAGGGGCGGCTCCAGCGTGGCGACCGGATTTTGCTGGTGGCGGGTTCCGGTTTCGGGACCGGCGGCCACAATATGGCTTTGGTCCACGAGGTGTGAGATGAAGAAGAAGTGCGTGCTCGCCTACTCCGGCGGGCTGGATACGTCGGTGATCCTGGGCTGGCTCATCGAGCAGGGCTACGAGGTCGTGGC
>JBJTQP010000281.1:0-2529 GCA_046075685.1 Planctomycetaceae bacterium
CGCTGCGGGGTCGACACGGAAGGCGATGGCGAGTGGCGGCGGGGTGTCATGAGCTCGGCGGAGTCTATCGACCACCCCCTGAGTGGCGCGTACCCGTTTTCAGTGACTCATCCCCACTTTGACCGCTGCTGCCGGCCCTGCGGGAAGCTGGAGCCGAACCTCGGCGCCACCGAGCGGGGAGCGTCCCGTGAGCAGGGTGCCGCCGTGGTTCTCCACGATCGTGCGGGCGACGTAGAGCCCGAGGCCGGAGCCTTCAGGCTTGGTGGTCTTCAGGGGCTCGCCCGCCGCGAGTGGTTCGAGCATCCCGGGACCGCTGTCGCCGACGACGATCTCCTTCAGCCCCTGCGCGGCATCGCCGCCCGACGGGCGGATCACCTCGACCTCGATCAGCCGCCCGCCGGCGGGCCGCATGGCGACGGCCTGCACCGCGTTGCGGATCAGGTTGGTGACCGCGATCTGGAGCTGCACGGCGTCGCCGGCCACCATGCAGGGTGCGTCAAGGCCGCGGCGCACCACGGTCGCTTCCTGCCGCCTGACGACGTCGTCCATCTGCAGCAGGGCATTGACGACCACGTTGGCCACGTCGACGGGGCCGGACTCCGTCTGCACGCTGCGGAGCAGCATCCGCATCCGATCGATGGTTTCCACCACCCGCTCCGACTCCGTCGCCTAGCCCTTCAGGATCGGGCGGAGCGGGGCGGCGGTGTCGTCGAGCTCGTCGAGCAAGCCTGCGGCCATCTTGCTGCCGAGCAGGATGTTGCTCAGCGGCAGGTTGATCTCGTGGGCGATCGCCGCGGCCGTGAGGCTCGTCTTGAGCTTCTGCTGGAGCTCCGTCCGCTGCCGCTGCTCAACCTCCTGCTCGCGGATGCGGGCCGACTCGACCGAGGCCGAGAGCTCGTTGACCCGCCGCGCGTGCCCGTTGACGAGCTTCACCACGTCGTTGAGTTCCGTCAGGGCCGCATCGTCGAGGTCGGGCATCGTGCCGGCCGTCACGGGCTCCCGCGCCGGGGCGAGCACGGCTCGGAACTGGCCGTCCACGAAGCTCGCGATCGCCTCGGCGATCCCGGCCGCCACGATCTGCAGCCCGAAGAGCAGCGAGAAGAGGGGCACCAGCAGCCGATGGTCGAGGATGCGGATCAGGTGCGGGCCCGACTGCATGGCGATGACGCTCGACCAGCCGGCCGGGGCGTCGAGCGGCGTGACCCAGTAGCAGACCTGCTCGACGCGGGCCGATGGCAGGCTTCCCCGCGGGGCGTAGACGTCGAGGCCGGGCACGCCCGTGCGGTTGGCCGTCTCGATTTCGAACTCGGTCTCCAGCCGCCGGAAGAGCTCCGGATCCGAACTTCGCACGCTGCCGTCGGCAGCCCGGGACTGCACCGCCACCCGAGGGCCGTCGTCGTGGCGCGGGGCCGCATCGGGCAGGTCACCGGCGATGAGCCGCGCTGCGAGCGGCGCGGCGGCGGATCGGAGCCGACCGAGATGCGATTCCAGCGCCGCGGCCCGCAGGTGGCCGGAGATGATCATCGTGATCAGGATGCCCGGCAGCGTCACCGCCATCAGCACGGTGGCAAAAGTCGCTCCCCGCGCGGAGATGGTCTCACCGCCGCTGCCGGGCAGCATGGTCTTTCGGAGCGTGTAGAGCACGATGCCCAGCGACGCGTTGAGCACGCCGGTCACGCACTCGTTGAGGCCGAGGCCCGCCGCCTTGACGAGATCGAGCCCGAAATACTGCGTGAAATGCAGGAGCTCGCACGGCAGGCCCACGGCGAGCCAGTAGGCGATCGAGGCCAGCACTATCCGGCCATTCCCGTGCCGGTCGGGCCCGCCGTTGAAGCGGTCGAGAAACACCTTCAGCCAGATCAGGTGGCCGGTGCCGATCAGCAGCTCGAACGGATGCTTCCAGCGCACGAGCGTGACCATCAGGGCGGCGACGCCCACCACCAGCCCCGCCCAGCCGAACTCCAGGATCGCATACACGCCGAGGCTGGCGCCCAGCATGAGCTCACGTCGAAGAAGACCGTGGGCGCGAAAACGTTCACGGCCACTGCCGCGGCGGCGAGGCCCGCCAGCGTGGCCAGTCGCCCGGTGGTCCACGGACGTGCGGTGGAGGCGTGCATGGAGGCTCGAGCATCCCGACGGCCGCGGGAGGGAAAAAGGCACGGGTCCGGCCACGCGAGTATCGCATGCCGGCCCTTCGCGAGGCGACTCCACGCCGAGCACGCCGAGCACGCCGAGCACGCCGAGCCAGGTCGGGCGTGGCGGCCCCCTCGAGCCGCTTCCGGCGGGTCACGCCGCTTCGGGCAGCAGCCAGCCGTTGGTGAGCACGCGCAGGCCGTGATGGCGAGCCGCGGCGAGGGTCTGCGGCGAGATCGACTCGCAGGCCACGATCCCGAGTGAAGTGAACCCAGCCGAGGCGAGGGCTGACGTTCGCCGCGCTGCTCGGGCGAGGTCGTCCGCGTCGGCGGTGCATGAGACTTCCACGACGAGGTGCACGACCTGGTCGGCCCGCCTGCCGACGGCGATGACATC
>JBJTQP010000282.1:0-5795 GCA_046075685.1 Planctomycetaceae bacterium
AGGATGGCGAAGCGCCGGCGGCATCCGAGTGAGAGGATGCCACGATGGCATCCTCGAACGTCCGGCGATGGGGCATGGCTCACCCCGAGCCACCCCGAACGTCCGGCGATGGGGCATGGCTCACCCCGAGCCCACCAAGCAGCCTCGCATCACACCGTCGGAAACAGCATCCGCATCGGCTCGGTCGTGAGCGGCAGCCGGCTCGACGCCAGCACCTCGCCCGCGGCGCAGCCGGCCATCATGCCCACCGTCTCGGCGAGCGACCGCACCCGCGGATAGATGTGGGCCTTCTCCGGCGGAAACTGCGAGGCGTAACAGCGAATGGCGGCGAGTTTCGTCTCCAGGTGGGGCGCGATGTCCACCACCAGCGGCCAGTGGCCCGGCGGCACTTGGGCGACCCCCGCGAACAGGAAGTAGGTGAGGAACTGCGGCACCGTGTGCACCGGGAGGCCGGCGAAGGTGTCGTCCCACTTCGTGAGCCGCGAGTAGAAGACGGCCGCCTCGGTGATCGCCACGGCCTGGGCGTGGTCGGGCGAGGCGAGCGGCGTCTTGTCGCCGAGGCCGAGCACGAGACGCGGCCGCCAGCGGCGGATGATCTTCGCCAGCGCCACGCGCACGTCGAACTCGTCGAACAGCCGGCGGTTGGTGAACGGCAGCGTTTCGCGGTGGACCACGCCCAGCGTCTTCGCCGCCGCGGCCGCCTCGCGGAGCCGCTCCTCGGGGCCGCTCGACCGCGGCGTGGGCTCGCCGTCGGTGAGGTCCACGATGCCCACCCGGAATCCCTGGGCGGCGAGCAGGGCGAGCGTGCCGCCGCAGCCGATCTCGACGTCGTCGGGATGGGCCCCCACCGCGATCACGTCGAGCGGCTCGGGGAGCTGGTCCATCGGGGTCACGCGGGCTTCGTGGCGGCGATCAGGAAGATCGGGTTGATCGCCTCGAACCGGATCCGGTCGAGCTGCTCGATGCCCCGCGCGATGTTCACCATCCAGTAGGCCGCGTCGCCCGACCGCGAGCGGAGCAGCGAGTGCATGGCGGCAAGGTTCTCGATGCTGTTGCAGGCGGTCACGAGCCGGCCGCCGGGCTTGAGCCGCTGCCAGGCCTGTTCCACGAGCATCGCCACGTCGCGGCCGCTGCCGCCCACGTAGATCGCGTCGGGATCGGGCAGGCCGGCCCAGGCCTCGGGCGCCCGGCCGAGCACGGGGTTCAGGTTCGTGACGCCGAACCGGGCGGCATTTTCCCGGA
Organism: Planctomycetaceae bacterium; assembly: GCA_046075685.1. Classification (GTDB taxonomy): domain Bacteria; phylum Planctomycetota; class Planctomycetia; order Pirellulales; family UBA1268; genus QWPN01. Next base: position 1,243 of record JBJTQP010000282.1, read on the forward strand.
TCAGGGCGTGATCGTCGGGGTCCATCTCGATCGCATGCACGCGGCCGTCGCGGGCGATCCGCGCCGCCTCCAGGCCCACCGAGCCGCTGCCGGCGCCGACATCCCAGACCTCGCTCGTCGGAGTGAGCTGGAGTTCCGCCAAGGCCAGCGACCGCACCTCGGCCGGGGTGAGCAGGCCCCGCTTCGGCCGCGACTGGAGGAAGCACTCGTCGGGGTTGCCGAACAGTCGCGTGCCCACCTGGCCCGGCTTGTCGGCCACCTTCGCTTTGCGGACGAGGATCATCACGTTGGGCGAGGCGAAGGAATCCCGGGCGATGTCGGCCAGGCTGCCCTGCGTGACCCGCTCGTCGGGAGAGCCGAGGTTCTCGCAGACGTAGGCCTGGAAGTAGTCGATGCCCTCGTCGAGCAGTGCCCGGGCCACGGCGGGCGCGGGCCACTGGTCGCTCGTGAACAGGCCCGCCGTCTCGCTCGAACGGACGCGGTCGATCACCCGCTCGATCGACTGGCCGGAGAGATTGGCGAGAAACGCGTCTTCCCACGACTCCTTCACTCGGGCGAAGGCGAGCTGCATGCTGCTCACGTGCGGCACGACCTCGAAGCGGTCCTTGCCGAGTTTCGAGCAGACGTAGCGGGCCGTGCCGTAGAACAGCGGATCGCCTGACGCGAGCACCACCACCCGCCTCGCGGCCGCGGCCTCGATCCGCTCCACGAGTTCCTCGAGGCTGGCCGCCGCCACGAGCCGCCCGCGGAGCGACGCAGGCACCAGCGGCGCACACGACTCCGGGCCCACGAGCACGTCGGCCGCCTCCACGAGCCGCCGCGCCTGGGCCGTCATGCCCTCGACACCGTCGTCGCCGATGCCGACGATCTGGACCTTCTCCGCAGCCACGTCGTGGGAATCCTCGGGGTTCGGGCGGTGCGGCCGCTGCGGGCGTCAGGCCTGGAAGGAACTGCCGCAGCCGCAGGTCTTCTTCGCGTTCGGATTGTTGAACGTGAAGCCCCGCTTGTCGATCGCGTCGTGGAAATCGAGCGTCGTGCCGTCGAGGAACAGGTCGCTCTTCTTGTCGACGACGATCGCCACACCGTGCTGCTCCGACCGACTGTCGGTCTTGGGATCGAAGGCGGTGTCGAAGCCGAGCGAGTAACTGAAGCCGCTGCAGCCGCCGCCGGCCACGCCCACGCGAAGCACGGTCTCCGGAGCGAGCTTCTGCTCCGTCATGATCTTCTTGACTTCGCTGGCTGCCTTTTCGGTGAGCATGATCGACATGGCAAACTCCTGGGGCTGGCGGGCTGGGCCGGGGTTTCTCGCACCCCGACGCATGCAAATTGTAGTCCGCTGGGCCGGCTGCGGAAAGCCCCGATCCGGACCGCGGCGGCCCACCCTACACGGCCCGCAGCCGGGCGACTCCCGCGGCGATCCTCCGTGCCGCCTCATCGATCTCGTCGTCGGTGGTGAACCGCGAGAGTCCGAACCGCAGGCTGGCGCGGGCCGCGTCGTCGTCGAGCCCGAGCGACAGGAGCACGTGGCTTGGCCGCGGACTCTCCGACGAGCAGGCGCTGCCCGAACTGACGGCGAGGCCTTCGCCCGAGAGCGTCGCCAGCAGGGACTGGCCATCGACGCCGGGGATGCGGACGTTGAGGTTGTTGACGAGTCGCACCGGCCGGCCGAGGTCGTCGACGGCATCGAGCGGCGGCCCGTTGACGGCGACGCCCGGCACGGCGGCCGCCAACGCCTCCCAGAGCCGATCGCGGAGCCGCCGCACCCGCGGCACCTCGTCGGCGAGGCACGCGTTGGCGAGCCGGGCCGCCTCCGCCAGCCCCACGATGCCCGGCACGTCGAGCGTGCCGCTTCTCAGGCCCCGCTCCTGGCCGCCGCCGAACACCAGCGGCTCCAGCCGCACCGCGCGGCCCCGCCGGCGGACGAAGAGCATGCCGGCGCCCTTCGGCCCGTGAAACTTGTGGGCGGAGAAGCTGGCCAGGTCGGCGCCCAGTGCATCCATGTCCAGCGGCATCCGCCCCACGGCCTGGGCACAGTCGACGTGCAGGATCGCGCCTGCGGCATGCACAAGTTCCGCGATCGTGGCCACGTCCTGCACCACGCCGATCTCATTGTTGGCAAGGAGCACCGAGACGAGGATCGTGTCGGGCCGCAGGGCCGCCTCGAGGTCGGCAAGCCGGATCCGCCCGGGAACGCCGGCCTCGTCGTGACCGGTCACCTGCAGCCTCGTCACCCGGCAGCCTTCCCGCTCCAGGTGCTCAATGGGATCGAGCACCGCATGGTGCTCGGTGGCCACGGTCACCACGTGCCCCCGGCCGCCGCCCGGCGTCGCCAGCCGGCCATGCCGGGCCGCCGTGCCCAGGATCGCGAGGTTCGCGCTCTCGGTGGCGCTACCGGAGAACACGATCTCGCGGGGCTCGGCGGCGATGGCGTCGGCACACGTCGCCCGCGCCGCCTCGACGGCCGCCCGGGCCTCGCGGCCCATCTCGTGCGTCGCGCTGCCGGCGTTGCCGTAGCGATCGGTGAGCCAGGGCAGCATGATCTCGAGCACCCGCGGGTCGAGGCGGGTGGTGGCGTGGTTGTCGAGATAGATCGTCGGCTGCCGCTCGGCCATGGCGTCAGGTGATTCTACCAGCCTGAATCGCGTCAAGCGTAATCTGCGACCAGGTCTCGAAGCGGTCGCGGTCGGCGAGCAGCGCATCGAGCGTGGTGAAGCCGCAGTCGACCAGCTCACTCTCCCGGGAGGCGACGGTCGGCTGGTCCAGTTCGAGCACGTGCACGATCCCCAGGTGCACGCTGCCCACGGCGTTGGAGTCGTCGTTGATGAGCCCCACGCAGCGGGCCGTCCAGGCCCCGTCGATGGCGATCTCCTCGGCGAGTTCCCGCCGCATGCCGGCGTCGTAGGAGGTGTCGTCGCCGTGGGCGCCGTCGATGCTGGAGATGTGGCCGCCGATGCCCACCGAACGCTTGGCCCGCAGCCGGGCCTCGCTCTGGCCGCCGCCGCGGGTGTAGGCGAAGTAGTGCGCCGCGCCGGCGGCGTCGCGCCACGAGAGCACGCAGTAGGGAATGAGCTGCTTGAGCGACGGGTCGTCCTCCACCGTCGCCCGCGGCCGCCACGAGCTGTGGGCGGGGTCGAGCAGGGCCGCCAGGTAGGCCTGGGTGTCGCCGCAGAACCCCTGAAAGGCGCCGACCTTGTCGAACAGCGCCCGCGGCACCACGAGCACGTCTTCCTGGGGCAGGTCACCCATGGCACCGTCTCCTTCTAGAGGATCAGCATCGCGTCGCCGTAGCTCAGCATTCGATATCGTTCGCGGATCGCCTCGGCGTAGGCCCGCATCACGAGGTCTCGCGTGGCCAGCGCCGAGACGAGCACCATGAGCGTTGTCCGCGGCATGTGGAAGTTCGTCAACAGGGCGTCGACCACGCGGAAGTGAAACCCGGGTTTGATGAACAGGTCGGTCGTGCCCTGCCAGGGCGAGAGCCTTCCCCCGGCCGCCGCGGTCTCGAGTGTCCGCACCGCGGTGGTGCCCACCGCCACCACCCGACCTCCCCGGGCCCTCGTCCGCTCGACGGCCGCCACGGTCGCGGCCGGGCAGGTGCACCATTCGGAGTGCATCACGTGACCGTCGAGCGTGGCGGCCGTGATCGGCCGAAAGGTTCCCAGGCCCACGTGGAGCGTCACCTCCGCCCGCTCGACGCCGCGGGCCGCCAGGGCGGCGAACACCCCGGGCGTGAAGTGCAGCCCGGCGGTCGGGGCCGCCGCGGAGCCCGCCGCGCGGGCGAACACGGTCTGGTAGCGTTCGAGGTCGCCCTCGTGCTCGACGCCGCCGCGGATGTAGCCCGGCAGCGGCACGCGGCCACACCGGGCGAGCACCTCCTCGGGGGCTTCATCGGCAGTCGGGCCGAGCGGCCGCACGAGCCAGGCACCGCCGTCGGCGCGACCGACGAGCTCGAGTCGCTCCGAATCGCGGCCGGTTCGATCGACGAGCACGATCCGCTCGCCGACGGCAGGCCGGCCGCGGGTCTGGGCGAGCACGATCCATGGGGCCGGGCCGTCCGTGCCATCGACCACGGCGGCGGCGCGGCGCAGAAAGAGTCCCTCCCAGCGGCCGCCGGTCTGCTCCCGGCGACCCACCAGCCGCGCGGGCACCACCTTCGTGTCATTCACCACGAGCAGGTCGCCCGGGGCGAGGAGCGTCGCCAGGTCGCGGATCGAGCGGTGCGTGAGCGAGCCGTCGGCGCGGCTCACCGCGAGCAGGCGAGCCGCCGCCCGGTCGGCGAGCGGCTCCTGGGCGATGAGCTCATCCGGCAGGTCGTAGTCGTAGGAGTCGGCGGCGAGCGGATCATGCGATTCCACGACGCTCATTCTACCGCGGCGTGATGGTAGAGTGATTCGTTCATGCCGTCCGCCAGTATCCACACCGCCGTGCTGCCCGCCGAGGTGATGGGGCTGCTCGCAATCGAGCCCGGCATGACCGTGGTGGACGGCACGCTCGGCGGAGGCGGGCATGCGCGGCTGCTGCTCGATGCCGTGGGGCCCTCGGGCCGCGTGATT